>CAIOKY010000031.1 GCA_903858965.1 uncultured Nitrosomonadales bacterium
TCCGAATTCACGGACACCCGGGATACTGAGACTCCGGCAGAAAACCGCGATTCAGGCACAGACTCAACAAGCGAAAATACTTGCACAGAATGGCCACGATGCCGACGCGCGTGCGATGCTAGAACGTGCAGGAATCGATGCGGGCGATGATGCCGAACTGGTTAACGATGTAGCCAATGCATGGCTGGATCTGGGCGAAACATCACGAGGCATTGAATTGCTGCGCCGCCTGCTGGCACGGCAATCGGCACCGCCCATCGACTTGCGCTTGCGCTATGCGGCGCTGCTGAACCGGGCCGAACATGATGATGAGCTTACCCCCTTGCTGGCCCAACTTGATTCCACCAAAAAATTGTCCGATGAGAACAGGCGGGATATCCGTTACTTGCAGGCCTCACTGGCGGCAAGACGAGCGGACAACCTGCGCCATGCCGGCGACCATGCTGCTGCCAGTGCGGCACTTGCCCCGGCCTTAAAACGCGATCCGGAAAATACCGACCTGCTGATGGCGCAAGCGCGCGTATATATCTCCGCGCATCAGCCACAACAGGCGCAAGACGTATACCGGCGAATACTCGAACGAACGCCGGACAATGTCAGCGTACGGCTGGCCCTGGCCAGGACACTGGATGATGCGGGCGACAAAGCCGCAGCACAACGCGAGATGGCCGCCGCACAGGCGAATACGTCCGCCGATAATCTCGATAGCCGCATCGCAATCGCCGACTGGTATCTTGCGAGGGACAACATCGCTGCCGCACGCACCGTCGTCGATCAATCGAGAAGAATCTCGCCGGACGATCCGCGCGTGCTGGTTCAGGCAGGCCGCATCGCCAAGGCTGACGGACACTATGGCGAGGCCATAGATGCTTTCAGCCAGGCTAACGCCGCCGATGAAGTCGCGGACTTGAAGCGCCACCGCGCCAGCAGCTACATCACAACCGGAATAGATTACCTCAGCAAGACCGACGGGACGCCCGGCATTTCCAATTTGACGGCGACGGAAATTCCGGTCGAGCTGCGCATGCCGGTCGGCTACAGCGGCGGGCAGGCTTTCATACAGATCGATCCGGTCAACGCCGACGCAGGCACGTTGCAGCTCACCGACCTCTACAATCTCCGGCAATACGGCAAGGTACTGGCCATCACACCGGCCGGAGTAACCAGCGCGCCCGTACAATCGGCAGGTGGTACGGCATTGGCAGTGGGATATGAAGGGAACGGCATACAAGCCGACATCGGCACCACACCGCTGGGCTTCCCGGTATCCGACGTGGTTGGCGGCATCAAATGGTCGCGCTATACCGAAACGTCCGGACTTTCGTTCGACGCATCGCGCCGCCCGCTAACCAGCAGCCTGCTCTCCTATGCGGGCGTACACGATCCGGTAACCAACGCAGTATGGGGTGGAGTGCGCAGCAGCGGTGCGAGCCTGCATGTCGCCCTGGACAACGGTCGCCTCGGCGGTTTCGCCGACCTGGGTTATTACCGGCTGACCGGGGAAAACGTGTTGAGCAACACGGAATATGCGCTGCGCACCGGGTTCGATTGGGGTTTCATCCACGAAGAAGACACGCGCCTGACTGCCGGACTCGCGTTCACCGACTGGCACTACAGCGAAAACCTGCGCTACTACACCTTCGGGCACGGCGGCTATTACAGCCCGCAAAGATATTATTCTCTTGCCCTGCCAATCCGCTGGACTGGCCGCAAAGAACGCTGGTCGTATTTGCTGCAGGGCTCGGTATCGACTTCGGTGAGTTATGAAAAGGACATGCCGTTCTATCCGACGGATGCCGCCTTGCAGGCACAAGGCGTTGCCAACTCCGCCACGATGATCCCGGTGTACACCGGCGGAAACAGCCACGGCACCGGTCATACGCTCGGCGGTGCGCTGGAATACCGATTCACTCCGCAACTGTTCGGCGGCGGACGCTTTGAGATAGACCGCTCCGCCTACTACACGCCGAACTTCGCCATCGTTTACCTGCGCTACCTGTTCGATGCGCATACCGGACCGGTACCCTACCCACCCGAGCCGGTCAAAGCATATTCACGTTTCTGATCAATCTGGATCGTACTCTATCCATTCCGCATCCTTGGAATGGATGAAGTATTGCTTGCCGCTGCGCATCACCACGACATCCTCGTTTTCCGCGACAAATCTCGTGGCAGGCAGATCGCGCACATAATCCTGCATGTTCAAGTTGCTCTTGCCGAACGGTGTGACGGTGATGAAATTGGCGAGCAGTTGCGACAGAGCAAGATAGCTGGTCGGCTTGGTAACCAGCAAGGTCTTGGCCGCAAGATTATCGGGGATACCGATCAGCTTGATGCCCACCGGCACAGTGCTGATGCGCGGACTGGGAATCTCGCGCAAGCCCGCAATCTGCATCTTGTCGCCGCGTATCGAAGCCCCGTGTTCCGCAACGAACACCACCACCACGCGCCGCCCCGATGCTTGCAATACGCTGAAGAAGCGATCCATATCTTCGAGTAACTGCGCCAGACGCTGCGGGTAGATTTCCATACTGTTTGTACGGTGGCCAGAATAGTAATTGCCATCATGCAGGCTGATGGTGTTATAGAACAACGCCACGCGCTCTTTCGGCGATTGCAGCCGATTCTCCCACCACTTCGACAGCACTGCGTAATCGTCATGCACCGGTGAGCCGTCGAAACTTTGCAGGTATGCAGGCATACCTTTGGCGTCGAACGGTGTTGCCTGCAATCCACCACGCTCGCGCACATCGTCCAGAAAGCCGCCGTAATGGCCGTCGTGGTTCATCGCCAGTTGCGGCTCGAAACCGATTTTCTCCAGATCACTGAACGTCTCGCATTGCGGGGCGGCCGGATCATACAGCCGACTGTGCTTGGGCTGACCGCAACTGCCGCGCAGCAGGCGGATCGCGGCCGGGCCGCTATACGATGCCGCCGAATTGAAATTGGTGAAAACAATATCGAAATGTTTGAACAACGGATTATCACGCTGTTTGGAAAACTCCAGGTCATCCCATGACAGCGAACAGATTTGCAGGAAGATGATGTCGAATGGTGCGTCCATGGCTGGTGACGGCGAGAACGACACCATGCGCCCGGCCTCGCTGCGATAGAACGCTTCGAGCTGCGCAGTCAGGTTGGCATCGGTGGGCGGTGCGGGAAGGTTATTACTAACGCTGTTATTGGTATCGCTGTTGCCAGTGTTGCTGCCAACATTACCGCCGGGGCTGCTGTCGACAATGTTGTTGCTATTAGTGCTGCTGTTATCGGCGGCAGAAACGATGCCAATATCAGGCGGCCCAGTATCAGACGGCGAAAGCGCCTTCGGTTGCAGCATGGAATACAGCGGCGCCAGCATCGCAACAAAAACAAAGGATGAGATGCGCAATTTCTTCCTGGCAAAGAAATAAATCACACAGAGTACGGCCAGTCCCGCGACAACCAGCGGGTTGAAAAATCGGCCTGTCAGCTCCATCAAATAGGCCGGGCTGAAACCCTCCAATTGCGAAGCTTGCGAGAACACCCGCGTGATCGGTGGCAACCAGGTGTCGTAGTAGAACAGCGCGATGCCTGCGGGGATGGCGAGCCCCTGCCTGACCAGCTTCAATCGTTTAAGGCGCGCATAACGATCCGGAATCGGGGCAGCCAGGAATACAGCGAACGCCAGATTCAGCCATACATGAAAACCGATGTAATGCCCGAAGTACAAAAACAGTTTGGCGATAAAATAAAAATTCCATATGCCCATTGCAATGTCCCGTTAAAATTAGCCAAACAACTTTTGTTGTTTGGGCTCGCGCCCTGCGCTGACCAATTCCTCAAGTGCTTTACGTGCCGCATCGGTGATTCCGTGTTGCCTGCCGAGTTCCAGTAATTTCGCAACCGCGCGGTCAAATGGATAGTCTGCCTCCAACCAATCCGCAATGATATCTGCCGCAGTGTGCCTGGTCATCTTCAACACGCCCGATTTAACATGCACCAGATGCGCAAAAGTCCGACCTCTCTTTGCAACGATGGCGATATGCCGCTGTCTGTCCATCAACACCTGTCCACGCGTCACGTTCAGGACAGGAGGGATAAAATCGACGGTACTGTAATCGGTCGGGTCTTTTGCCATTATTTTGGGGCCATTGCTGCTACTTCACTTCTCTCAATTATCCATGCGCCGGCTTGCCATAACTGGCAAACCGGTTCTGCGCATCCTGAAATTCCTGTGTGCTCAGCAATATCGGCTCGCCAACCTGTAACGCGCGCAGATACATTTCGCTGAGCGTCTCGACTTCGACGGCGATCTTGAATGCATCATCGAGATCCTTACCCACCGCGATCATGCCGTGGTTCGCCAGCAGGCATGCCTTGCGATCTTTCAGCGCGATCAGCGCATTGTTCGATAATTCCTGCGTGCCGAATGTCGCGTACTGCGCACAGCGGATAGTGTCGCCGCCGATCAGCGCGATCATGTAATGGAACGGCGGGATGTCCTTGCGCAAACAGGCCAGCGCAGTCGCTGCGAGCGAATGCGTATGCACCACCGCGCCCGCGTCGGCGCGTTGTTTCAAAATGTCACAATGGAACAGCCACTCGCTGGAAGGCTGCCAGCGTCCGCGCGCCGTACCGTCCATGTGCACGAACACAATATCATCTGCACTCAGCCCTTCGGCACCAAAGCCGGAAGGCGTGATCAGCATGCCCTCGCCGAATCGCACAGAAAGATTACCGGAGCTGCCGCGATTCAGTCCCAGCTCATCCAGTCGCTTGGTGACGCGCACCATTTCGCCGCGCAATTCTTTTTCGTTCATCGCAATTGTTCCAATTGATCATCATCGATATTCAAGGAACTCATATCACGCAAGGTGCACATCGCTGCAGCGTTTGCCTTCACTACACCATTTTCCGTGATGAGTGCCGTTACCAGCCGCGCCGGAGTCACGTCGAAGCCATAGTTCGCGGCCCTCGATCCCTTCGGCGTTAACTGCACACTGCGCACCTGCCCGTCGTCGCACAGCCCGGAGATGTGCGTCACCTCTTCCGCTGCACGTTCTTCGATCGGGATATCCTTCACGCCTTCCTGCAGCGTCCAGTCTATCGTCGGTGTCGGCAGCGCCACATAGAACGGCACGCCGTTGTCATGCGCGGCCAATGCCTTCAGGTAAGTCCCGATCTTGTTGCACACATCGCCGCGCGCGGTGACGCGGTCGGTCCCGACGATGCACATATCCACCATGCCGCGCTGCATCAAATGTCCGCCGGTGTTGTCCGCGATCACCGTGTGCGGCACGCCATGCTGTCCGAGTTCCCATGCGGTCAGGCTGGCGCCCTGGTTGCGCGGGCGGGTTTCGTCCACCCACACATGCAGCGAAATGCCCGCGTCGAACGCCTTGTAGATCGGCGCAAGCGCGGTGCCCCAATCGACAGTGGCCAGCCAGCCGGCGTTGCAATGTGTCAATATATTTACCGTGGCATTTTTCTTTTGATGCGTCGCGCGTATCAATTCGCTGCCATGTCGGCCGATGCTCGAATTGATTTCCACATCCTCATCGGCGATGCGCGCCGCTTCCTGCCATGCCACCGCCGCACGTTCGCTCTCTTGTAAAGGCAACAGAAATGCGCGCATACGCTCTATACCCCAGCGCAGGTTCACCGCTGTCGGGCGCGCGAGCAGCAGCTTGTCACAGGTAGCTTTCAGCGCGGCATCCGAAGCATGGTGGTTCATCGACAGCGCCACACCGTAAGCCCCCGTCACCCCGATCAGCGGCGCACCGCGCACCTGCATGTCGCGTATCGCGCGCTCCGCATCGCGCATGCTCTCCAACCGAAGCGTGGTAAAGATGTGCGGGAGCTTGGTCTGGTCGATGATCTCCACTGCCGTGTTGTCAGCGGTCGGCCAGATGGTGCGATAAGGGGTGCCATTTACTTTCATAACTCAAATAGCTTTAAAGTAACTCGAATCGATAATGACTTCTTCAACCACTTTCTCTTTTACCTGAACACCGATTCGAAGTTCTTTAAGTTTTTGGACCAAAGCCTCCCCATCAATCAAATCAATTGGTGGTGCTCCATCCCGTTGAGCTTCGGCTCTAGCATCTTTAGTAAATGTGCCCGTAGTTATGAGCAGCCCTTTATCAGCTCTTCCAACCATCGCACCTCGAAAATCCCTCACGATCGAAGAGGAAACACTTCCCTGATAACGCTTACACTGAAAGATCACATGAAATGAAAGCAATCCGCCTATACGAACAACTCCTTTGCCATCAATTCCTCCATCGTTAGTTTTTCCAGTTACCTCGACTTGTATAAAACCAGACTCTCGTAGCAATCTCTGACAAAGCCTTTCAAAGCCATCTGGAGACATCAACTTAACAACTTCGAGCAGTTCATCTTCCCAAGTTGCTTCTTGAAGTTCGTTATCTTCTAGCAACAAAATTTGCCCACTTGGGCCATCGTTGTTCTGCTTACTTAGAGACTGTACATATTTCTTTACTTCATTTTTGTCCAATGATTGGCGTTTTCTACCTTCAGTAGTTAAAGCCCATACTCCTCGCGAAGAATTATCAATTAGCCCATATCGCTTTAAGTAATTTCTTGCCCAAGCCAACCGATAACTTAGTTTCGTTCGATTTCCTCTGTGAATTTCGGCCACTTCCTCATCGGTCAATTTAAGAATAGTTGCCACTTCGTCCTCTTGTTCGGATACAGAAGCAGACCCTCCCAAATTATGTATTGCCTGAAGGAGTGGATTAAATAAAGCATCATATTTTGGAATACTCATATACTCACCTCAACTCCCAGAGTGGACTGCAGTTTTGAAAAATCGTAGCGAGCGGTTCGAGAGCAAGGCGCACGGAACGCAGAAACCGGAATGTACTAAAAGTACATGAGGATTTCGAGTACCGCGCAACAACGCTATCGAGCCGCGCAGTAGATTTTTCCATTAGTCGCCCTCAAACTCGCACAACGCAAACACCTTATGTCCGCGTTTCTCCAACCTTGCCCGTCCACCGATATCCGGCAGGTCGATGATGAAGCAGCACTCGACGATCTTGCCGCCCATCTTGTCTATCAGCGTGCAGGCGGCATCTGCTGTGCCGCCGGTGGCGATCAGGTCGTCCACCAGCAACACGCGGTCACCTTTCTGAATCGCGTCGGTGTGTATCTCGATGCGGTCGGTGCCGTATTCGAGTTCGTAGTCGTGGCCTATGGTTTCGGCGGGTAGCTTGCCTTTTTTGCGGATCGGGATGAAGCCTTTGTTCAGCGCGTAAGCCAGTGGCGCGCCCAAAATAAAGCCGCGTGACTCGATGCCGGCGATCTTGTCGATCTTCTGATCTTGATAACGCGTCACCAGCTCATCGATGGTGGCGCGAAAACCTGCCGGGTCTTTTAACAGCGTGGTGATGTCGCGGAACTGGATGCCTTGTTTCGGATAATGAGGAACCGTTCTGATTTTGGATTTGATCGACATACCACTCTCCCTGAATCTATTCTTTCAACATCCGCCCGGCCACGGCGGACAATTTTTCAATCATCGCTGCATCGCGCGCTTCGAGCGCGGTGATGAGCGCGTATTGCAATGCGCTGCGGCAGCCGCATGCGCTCGCATCCGCATCAGCATGTACGCATGGTGCAACGCTCTTCACCAGTGCGCGCGCCTTGTCGGCGTTCGCCAGCAGCACCTTGATGATCGCATCGACCGTGACGTTGTCGTGATCGGGATGCCAGCAATCGTAATCGGTCACCATCGCGACGGTGGCGTAGCAGATCTCGGCTTCGCGCGCGAGCTTGGCCTCGGGCATGTTGGTCATGCCGATCACGTCGCATTTCCACGAACGGTACAGCTCGGATTCGGCGAGGCTGGAGAACTGCGGGCCTTCCATCACCAGATAGGTGCCGCCGCGCACGACGGGAATGTCGATCTGTTTGGCCGCCGCATACAAATGATCGCCGAGGCGATGGCACACCGGATGCGCCATCGAGACATGAGCGACCAGTCCGGGGCCGAAAAAACTTTTCTCGCGTGCGAAAGTGCGGTCGATGAACTGGTCAACGATGACGAACATGCCGGGCGCGAGGCTCTCATGCAGCGAACCGACCGCGCTGACCGAGACGATATCTGTCACGCCGAGCCGCTTGAGTGCGTCGATGTTGGCGCGGAAGTTGATCTCCGACGGGGGTATCTTGTGTCCGCGCCCGTGGCGCGGCAGGAAGGCGATGGGCTGGCCGTTGAGTTCACCGATCAGCACTTCGTCGGACGGCTCGCCAAATGATGAGGTCGCCTTGACCCAGCGCGTGTTCGCCAGACCCTCGATGTTGTAGACGCCGCTGCCGCCGATGATTGCCAGCATTTCTTCCCCTCTAAATTTGTACCATAGTTTTATAGATATAACCCTGCAACGCCATACGCACATTGCCTTCCGGCTGGATGAATTCCAGTCCGTACGTCATGACTTCGCCGCCGTTGGTGATCTCTGGCAACATCTCGGTATACGATTTTCGTATCACCGCCGATATTGAGAACACCTGTTCCTCGTCGTCGATAGGCAGGCGCAGCATGACCTTCACCTGATCGCCTATGCTGCCGAATTTCCTTCTGGAATGGATGCGCGCACCGGACGTGCTGATATCGACGATCACGATCGGAGCCTTGTTTGCCAAGGGATCGGTCCCCGCCAGCTCGATCCAGCCCGCCAATGATCTTGGCTTGATGCGCAGTGCTGCGTGCATCGTCATGCACTCGATCTGTTTCGGGAAGGTCAGATGCAGATGGGGATAAGGGCTGGTGCTGGAACACAGCACAGAGGCATTGAACTCATAAGTTTTTCTGCCAGAAAATCCACGCACCAGAAAGTTTTCCCCTTCCACGATGGATACCGATGTTTCGTCCACCATCGGGTGTGAAACAATGATCCCCGCCTTGTTCAGGAATCCGATCAACTTGACGTAATAACGCAGGTTGGGTGCAAACAGGTCCTGCAACTGCAACGCATCGCCTATCCCCAGATTGAGCGACAGCAGGGTATCGGCAGGTTCGCTGCTTTCATCATTGATTTTCGTCTCATCATTCATGGCACCTCCTGGCATGCGTTCTAGAGTTTGATCGGCACACGCGCAGTCAATGCACACATCAATTCATAGCTGATCGTTCCGGCGGTGCGCGCGACTTCTTCGATCGGCATGCCCTCGCCCCACAGCACCACGCGGCTGCCAACCTCGGCTTGCGGCAAGGCGCTCAAGTCCACATACAGCATGTCCATCGAGACACGCCCCAGCGTCCTGCTGCGCTGCCCGTCCACCAGCACCGGTGCATTCATCGCGATTCGCGGATAACCGTCGGCATAGCCGCAGGCAACGACGCCGATGCGCATCGCATGTCCGGCACGGAACAGCGCGCCGTAACCGACCTCGTCACCGGCGCGCAACTCCTGGATGGCGATGATGCGGCTGCTCAGGGTCATCGCCGGCTTCAGTCCGAGCTGCTGCGCGCTTACGCCGGCAAAGGGCGACGCGCCGTACAGCATGATACCGGGACGCGCCCAGTCGCCATGAGTTTCCGGATAGCGCAGCAGTGCAGCGGAATTCGCCAGCGAGCGCGCCACGCGATACGGAGTAGCTACGTCATTGAACAGCGCGAGCGGTTCGGCGATGCCGCGTTCTTGGTCGGCATTGGCGAAATGGGTCATCAATGTGATGTCGCGCACCGCGCGGTGGCGGCGCAACTGATCCATCGCCTGCGCCACTTGCGGCGGCACGAAACCCAGGCGGTTCATGCCCGTATTGACCTTGAGCCAGACATCGAGCTTGCCGTTTTTCTGGCAGGCATCCAGCATCGCGATCTGCGCCGCACTGTGGATCACACAGGTCAAATCATATTCCGCAATGACGGGCAATTCTTCCGCGCTGAAAAAACCCTCCAGCAACAAAATAGTCTGGCGAAAGCCCGCTTCGCGCAAACGTATCGCATCCTGGATATCCAGCAATGCGTATCCGTCCGTCGCGGCCAGCGCCTCGGTGACGCGCAGCAAACCATGCCCGTATCCATCCGCCTTGATGACAGACATGATGCGTGCAGAAGTAGCGCGACGCGCCACTTGAAGATTGCTCTCCAGTGCACTCAAGTCGATATGGGCTTGTATGGGACGTGCCATCAGAATCGGCTGCTCACAAGGATATTTAAAGACGTGAATGATAGCAGGGGCAATGTTTTCGTGTTATAAAACGACTTGCTAAACATGAACCCCGTTGAATGAATCCCGGTTTTTACATCATCCTTGCGGCGCAATTTTTATCCGCGCTCGCAGACAACGCCCTGCTGTTTGCCGCCATCGCCCTGCTTAAAGACTTAGGCTCGCCCGATTGGCACACGCCGGTATTGCAGCAGGGCTTTATTTTTTCCTACATCCTGCTGGCGCCTTTTGTCGGTGCGTTCGCCGACTCGATGCCCAAGGGACGCGTGATGTTCCTCAGCAACAATATCAAGATCATCGGCTGCATCGCGATGCTGGTCGGCGTCCATCCCCTGCTCGCGTACGGCCTGGTCGGCCTGGGCGCGGCAACCTATTCGCCGGCCAAATACGGCATCCTCACCGAATACCTGCCACCCGGCAAATTGGTGCTGGCCAATAGCTGGATGGAAGGCCTGACTGTGCTGGCCATCATTTTGGGTTCTGTCCTTGGCGGCTTGCTGACCAGCCCCCACGTGGCCGGGCCGATGCTGCAATGGTGGGATGTGCCGTTCATCGATACCGGCATCGATACGCCGCCGGAATTGGCGATTGCCATCATCGTGGCGATCTACCTGGCTGCCGCCTGGTTCAATCTCTACATCCCGCGCGTGGCGGTCGACCACAAGCCGCTCAGCCGCAACCCGGTGTTCCTGCTCGGCGAGTTCTGGCATTGCTTCAAGCTGTTGTGGAAAGACCCGTTAGGGCAAGTCTCGCTCGCGGTCACCACACTGTTCTGGGGCACCGGTGCCACACTGCGCCTGCTGGTGTTGAGCTGGGCAGCGGTCGCGCTGCAGTACGACATGGCCAGTGCGGCGGCATTGACCGCCTGGGTAGCGGTCGGCATCGCCTTCGGCGCGGTGCTGGCGGCGAGATTCGTCAAGCTCGAACATTCGGTGAAAGTGCTACCGGTCGGCATCGCGATGGGGCTGATGGTGCTGGTGATGATACCCATCACCAACAGCCTGCTGGCGACACTGTTGCTGGTCGCGATCGGCGCGATGGGTGGCTACTTCGTCGTACCGATGAATGCGCTGCTGCAACACCGCGGCCATCTGCTGATGGGCGCAGGCAGTTCGATCGCAGTGCAGAATTTCAACGAGAACCTGAGCATCTTCGCGATGCTGGGATTGTATGCCGCGATGCAGAAACTGAGTCTCAATATCTACTACATCATCCTGGTATTCGGCTTTTTATTGTCCGGCATCATGGCCGTGCTGTACAAAAAACACGGGCACGATCAGGATAATGGAACCATCTAATTTCTAGTTTCCATAGTCCGTACCGCCAATAGCAAATCCTGCCAGGTCTTGGCTTTCTCGGACGGTGTGCGCAGCAGATAGGCGGGATGATAAGTGACGAGGAGTGGTATCGTCGTCCTGACACGGTGCGACGAAGTCGTCTGGTGCGGGACAACCAGCGACTTGGCGGGTGTTGTTTGCTCGCCTAGTCGAATGGCTGGTAGTTCCATCAAGGGCGACAGGCGGCTGCTCTCTTCCTCCTGGATCTGCTCCAACCCTGTCGCAGTCGCCACGCGATAGTCATGCAGCTTGCCGCGCAAGCTGGCGAGCGTTGCTTCCCTGCCGAGTAATGCATTTGAGGCAACCTTGCCCAGAGCCACGATCAGCCTGGGTTGGATCAATGCGATCTGGCGTTCAAGAAAGGGCATGCATTGCGCGATCTCATCCGCTTCCGGGGTACGGTTGCCGGGCGGGCGGCATTTGACGATGTTGGCGATATACACATTCCTGCCGCGCTTCAGCTTGATCGCCATCAGCATGCTGTCGAGCAGCTTGCCCGCCTGCCCCACGAACGGCTCGCCCTGCGCATCCTCATCCGCGCCGGGCCCTTCGCCGACGAACAGCCAGTCGGCTTTTTCATCGCCCACACCGAACACCGTTTGTGTGCAGCCGGCACGCAGCTTGCAGGCAGTGCAATCATGCACTTTTCGTTTAAGCCCGGGCCAATCCAGCGCACTGACGTAGGATGGGTTGAGCCCTTCGACTTTGCCCAGGACAGGCTGCACGATAGCCATTGCCGATTGTTGGGTATCGGCTGCGCCTCCTCCCAACCTGCTTGCTGGCTGAGTCAACTGCGCATTCACTTCAGCCACTGGTTGCTCCACAGCAGGCGGTGTCAATTCCACATCTGCGTCAGCTGATAGCGGATTGTCTGCCTTTGTTGCAGGCGGGTTGCGCCGCACCCATTGCGGATACAGGTTCAATTCGCGCAACATCGCTTCACGGCTATCCATTTATCTCGTCTGTCAATTTATTTCCCCGGTCAATTCACATGCCATCGTGATGGCATCTTCGCTGCCGTTCGCATTCTGATAATAACCGCGCCGCACGCCGACCGCGCCGAAACCGGCGCTGCGGTACAGTGCCAGCGCGGCGGCATTCGAGGCACGCACTTCGAGGAACACCCTGAGCATGTTTTTTTTACATGCCACATCCAGCATTTCGAGCAGCACCGCACGCCCCACTCCCTTGCGCTGTTGCTGCGCCGCCACGCCGATGACCAGCAGCTCGGCTTCTTGCAGCACCGGCATCAAAATCGCATAAGCGCGTATCCCGCCGCCCGCGTCATCCACACTGCATATATAACCGTGGTCGAGCGCGTCGATAAAATTGCCGCGTGTCCACGGATAGGTTTGCACTGCCTGTTCTATGGCCAGCACCGCATCGACATCGGCCAGTGTCATGGCGCGCATCAGGCTTTCGCTCTCTCGCTGGTCTTCAAAGCCACCTTGTCGCGCAGATACAGCGGCAAGGCTTCCGCCGCATCGACGCCATGTCCTAACGCAAATTGTGCGGCACCAAGTATGGCTATCGTTAAGGCCTGCGGCACGGCAGCGCCATTCACGCCTATCAATTGCCCGGCATATCTTGCATTCAAAGCTTCGCCGTACATCGCGAAGCCGCTCCCCACCCCGAACCAGTCTTTACCCGAAACCGGCGGGGCATCTTGCGGCTTGCACAGACACGGTTCGCTCTCCGTCGCCCACACATTATTTTGTTTTTGGTATGCCGCGTGATAGATCTCGCCCATGCGCGCATCCAGCGCGGCGATCACGCGTGACTTGCCGGAGGCCTCGGCCAATGCCTGCAAAGTACACATACCGGCCACTGGCAGATTTGCGCCGAACGCCAGTCCCTGCGCCGCGCCGCACGCGATACGCACGCCGGTGAACGAGCCCGGCCCCTTACCGAACGCAATACCGTCGCACTGGTTCAGCTTCACACCCGTATCTTTGAGCAGCGCGTCTATCATCGCAATCAACATCTCGGAATGTTTCTGCCCGGCCAGCTCGCAACGCTCCACGATCACACCATCCTGCCACAGTGCGACCGAACAGTATTCCGTGGAGGTGTCTAAGGCCAGTACTCTCATCAATTATCCGCAAGCAGCAACACCACCGCCTGCGCAGCAATGCCCTCGCCGCGCCCGGTCAGTCCGAGTTTTTCGGTGGTGGTCGCCTTCACGTTGACGGCGCTTTTCTCGATGCGCAGATCCGCCGCGATGTTCTCCACCATCTGCAGGATATGCGGCGCCATCTTCGGCGCCTGGGCAACGATGGTCGCATCCACGTTGGCAACGCGATAACCCTGCTCGCGCACCAGATGCAGCACTTCGCGCAACAGGATGCGGCTGTCGATGTTCTTGTATTTGGCATCGACATCGGAGAAATGCCGACCGATGTCGCCCAGCGCAGCAGCGCCCAGCAATGCATCGCAGATCGCGTGCAGCAGCACGTCTGCATCGGAGTGTCCCAACAAACCTTTCTCGTAAGGGATATCCACACCACCGATGATCAGCTTGCGGCCCGCCACCAGCTGATGCACGTCGTAACCCTGACCGATACGCATATTCATTTTCCTTTTTGAGTTAGCAACAGCTCCGCGAGCAGCAGATCCTGCGGATAGGTCACTTTTAAATTACCCGGTTCGCTCAGTACCAATTTGGGATGCAAGCCCAGCGCCTCGATCGCCGATGCCTCATCGGTGACATTTCCGGATTGCTGCAGGGCCTGTACCAGCAGGCCGGCGCGAAACATCTGCGGCGTTTGCGCCTGCCACAACCCCGCCCGATCTTCGGTGCGTGCGATACGGCCCTGGTCATCCGCGCGCTTCAATGTATCCGCCACCGGCACGGCCAGTATGCCGCCCACCGCATCGTCGCGCAGCTCAACGATCAGCCTGGCCAGATGCGTTTGCGTCAAACAGGGACGGGCCGCGTCATGTACCAGTACCCAGTCGTCCGGCTCCAGCTCGGAAGCGATCAGTCCGTTCAGCACGGTATCCGAACGCCGCTCCCCGCCGCAAAACAACGGCTGCAACTTGTCGCCGAAACGCGACCAGTCGTAGGTATGGAACAGTGCGTCATCGGGAGCCAGAATGACAAATACCATACCGATCTCGGGACAGGCACACAGCGTATCCAGCGCGTGCGCGATCATCGGCTGACCTGCCAGCGGCAGGTACTGCTTGGGTAGCTCGTGTCCCATGCGCGCGCCGAAACCGGCGGCGGGAACCAAGGCGTGGAATTCAGACATAAGTGGGATTGTAAATTAAAAGGTTGTTCGCGCGCTTGGCTTATAATGCGCGCCTTTGTTTCAGGCCGTTCCCATGTTGTTCTCATCCAAACACCCTCGCCCGCGTTACTCGCAGTTGATCGGCTCGTCCGATGCGCTGGCATTGGCGCAATATGCCGCAACCCATAAGCCGCTGGTAATCATTGCGGCCAATGCGCTGGAAGCGCAACGGCTGGTGGAGGAAATTCCTTTCTTTGCTCCAGAGCTGCGCGTCCATCTGCTGCCGGACTGGGAGACGCTGCCCTACGACCATTTCTCGCCGCACCAGGATCTGATCTCGGAGCGGCTCGCCACCTTGCATCATGTACGCAGTGAATCGTGCGATGTGCTGGTGGTACCGGTGACGACTGCACTATACCCTCTGCCGCCGGTGGAATATCTCGCCGCATTCACCTTCTTCCTCAAGCGCGGCGAAAAGCTCGACCTGACTAAGCTGCGCGAGCAGATGACCTTCGCCGGATACAACCACGTGCAGCAGGTTTTGTCGCCCGGCGAATATTGCGTGCGCGGCGGCATCATTGATTTATTTGCAATGGGCAGCGTATTGCCGTATCGCCTCGACCTGCTCGACGACGAGATCGAAACCATCGCCACTTTCGATGTGGACACGCAGCGCTCGCTGTATCCGGTGCCGGAGATCCGGCTGCTGCCGGCGCGAGAATTCCCGCTCGACGAAGCAGGCCAGTCGCGCTTCCGCCAGAATTTCCGCGAACGCTTCGAGGGTGATCCATCCCGCTCGCATATCTACAAGAACGTCAGCAAGGGCAACGCACCGGCGGGCATCGAATATTACCTGCCGTTGTTCTTTGCAAAGACCGCGACGCTGTTCGACTACCTGCCCAAGCAGGCCACGCTGTGCCTGCACCACGATGTGAACGCGGCCATCGCCGGTTTCGCCAGGGATACCGCGTCGCGCTATAACCTGCTGCGCGGCGACCCGCAGCGTCCGTTGCTGGAACCGCATGAGCTGTTCCTCGACGCGGAACAATTCTTTATCCGTGTGAAAGATTTTGCGCGGCTGGACATCGTCGCGGACGACAGCGGCGCGTCGCTCACTCCCTGTTCCACCGCCGCGATCCCCGACATCGCGGTGAACCGCCGCGCCGACATTCCCACACAGGCATTCCAGAATTTCCTGCAGGATTATCCGGGCCGCGTGCTGCTGCTCGCCGACAGCCTGGGACGCCGCGAGCTCATTTCCGGCTACCTGAACGAATACGGTTTGTCGCCCGCGCTGTGCGATGACTATGCACAGTTTTTCTCCGGCAAGGAAAAATTCATGCTCAGCGTCGCCGCATTGCAAAGCGGTTTCGTTCTGACGGATGACAAGGTCGCCATCGTCACCGAGACCGAGCTCTATGCCGCGCAGCCGCGCAGCCGTGCGGCACGCGCCACGAAGAAAAGCAATGTGGAAGGCATGTTGCGCGACCTGTCCGAACTCAAGGTCGGCGACCCTGTGGTGCATGAACAGCACGGCATCGCGCGTTATCAGGGACTGGTGAACCTTGATCTGGGAGAAGGCGAGAACGAATTCCTGCTGCTGGAGTATGCGGGCGAGGACAAACTTTACGTGCCGGTGGCGCAACTGCACGTGATCAGCCGTTACAGCGGCGGCGCACCGGAGACCGCGCCGTTGCACAAGCTGGGCACGCAGGCGTGGGACAAGGCGAAACGCCGCGCGATGCAGCAGGTGCGCGATACCGCCGCCGAACTGCTGAATCTATACGCGCAACGCGCAACGCGCAAAGGCCACATGTTCAAGGTAAGCCCGCACGATTACGAAGCGTTCGCCGCCGGCTTCGGTTTCGAGGAAACGCCGGATCAAGCCGCAGCGATCACCGCAGTCATCAGCGACCTGCAAAGCGGCAAACCGATGGACAGGTTGATCTGCGGCGATGTCGGCTTCGGCAAGACCGAGGTCGCGCTGCGTGCCGCGTTCGTCGCGGCGATGGATGGCAAGCAGGTCGCGGTGCTGGTGCCCACCACGCTGCTCGCCGAACAGCATTTCCAGAATTTCTCCAACCGTTTCGCAGACCTGCCGGTGAAGATCGCCGAGCTGTCGCGCTTCCGTTCCGCGAAGGAACAGACCCAGGCGCTGCAGGACATGGCCGACGGCAAGCTGGACATCATCATCGGCACGCACAAGCTGATCCAGAAGGGCGTGAAGTTCCACAACCTCGGGCTGGTCATCATCGACGAGGAACACCGTTTCGGTGTGCAGCAAAAAGAGCGCCTCAAGGCACTGCGCTCCGAAGTGGACGTGCTGACGCTGACCGCGACGCCAATACCGCGCACGCTGGCGATGTCGCTGGAAGGGCTGCGCGATTTCTCGGTGATCGCCACCGCGCCACAACGCCGTTTGTCGATCAAGACCTTCGTTGCACAGGCCAGCGACGGCATCATCCGCGAGGCGGTATTGCGCGAGCTGAAACGCGGCGGACAGGTATATTTCCTGCACAACGAGGTGGACACCATCGCCAACGTGGAGGAGAAGCTGACCGCACTGTTGCCCGAAGCGCGCATCCGCACGGCGCATGGACAGATGGGCGAACGCGATCTCGAAGCAGTGATGCGCGATTTCTACCAGCAGCGTTTCAATGTGCTGCTGTGCACCACCATCATCGAGACCGGTATCGACATCCCCACTGTCAACACCATCATCATGAACCGCGCCGACCGTTTCGGCCTGGCGCAATTGCACCAACTGCGCGGCCGCGTCGGACGTTCACACCACCAGGCCTACGCCTACTTGCTGGTGGAGACCGAAGCACTGACTGCACAGGCGAAGAAGCGCCTCGAAGCGATACAGGCGATGGAACAGCTTGGCAGCGGCTTCTATCTCGCGATGCATGATCTGGAGATACGCGGCGCCGGAGAGGTGCTGGGCGAATCGCAGAGCGGCGAGATGCAGGAGATCGGCTTTTCACTGTACACCGACATGCTGAATGCCGCGGTGTCCTCGCTGCGCCAGGGACGCGAGCCCGACATGGCGCACCCGCTCGGCGTCACCACCGAGATCAACCTGCACTGCCCTGCACTGTTGCCCAATGATTATTGCGGCGACATCCATCAGCGCCTGATGCTGTACAAGCGGCTGGCGAATTGCACCACTCCGGAAGAGCTGGACGAAATGCACCAGGAATTGATCGACCGCTTCGGCCTGCTGCCGGAGCCCGCACAAACGCTGCTCGATTGCCACCGCCTGCGCATCCTCGCCAAGCCGCTGGGCATCAGCAAGGTGGATGCTTCCAGCGAGGCGATCCAGATCCAGTTCGTCCCGAACCCGCCTATCGATCCGCTGCGCGTTCTGCACCTGATCCAGACCAAGCGTCACTATAAACTGAGCGGCCAGGACAAACTGCGCATCGAATTGAAATACGGAGACATCGCGCAGCGCGTGCTCGCGATCAGGAATTTTTTCAATGAACTGAAATAACTCCAGCTTTGTCCTTTCGATCCATGGTGGATGCGGCTCACTCTGCAGATAGTTATTAATCCCGAATGATTTGCCTGTATTCTGCCGGGATAGTAGGATATTTTCCGCAATGTACTCCGCAACGACGATGGAGGTTTCGGGTGCAAAAAAGTTCGGGCATGCAATTCGGCAAGCGGATTCGCCGGCTCACCGCTCTGCGAGCGGAATTTTTCTTGCGCCTGCTTTTCACCTGCCGGGTCATTGACATCATCTTCCTCCATAAAAACTTGGCCTGGCTCTGCCAACCACGGACACTTCCGGCATGACCACCCTGACAAAGCTGCGCAACGCTTGGGGATCGCCCATCGACTACTCGCCATTTCGCTGGATCATGCTATTGCTCGCCGCAACCACGATCATAGGAACGGCGGCATACAGTTATCGCAAGATCGACAGCGAACTTACCGTGGTGGCGCTGTCGCGCCGGGAGGCCGTCGCACAACTGATGGCCAGCATACTGACGGAAAAGTTCGGGCGCCTCATCGATATCGGCGTCTCGCTCTCCACGCGCGTGCAATTCAGGAATCTTGTCGCTGCGGGAAAATGGGATAAGGCAATTGCAATCTTGCACGATGTACCACAGGATTTTCCGCAGATAGAACGACTGACCCTGATTGATACCCAGGGAACGCTGCGGGCCGACGTGCCTGCGTTACCCGGTGTTCTCGGGGGCAATTTTGCATCCCGAGAATGGTTCCAGGGAGTGAGTCACGACTGGCGACCTTATGTTTCCGCGGTATATACGCGGCAGGGTACCCCGCAACTTAACGTCGTGATGATCGCCGTGCCGGTCAAAAACCAGAACGGGCGGGTCACGGGTATCCTCGGTTTGCAAATCCGTATCGAGAATATTCTTGAGCAGCTCTCGAAAATAGCTAACAGCGAAGAGACCTTTATCTATTTCGTGGACTCGAAGGGGCAAAGGGCATTTAATTCCAGAAGACCGGATTTGGGAAAGATCCTTGACCTGTCTGCGACCCCCATCGTGCAAAAATTGCAGCGTGGCGAACAAGGTATGGAAATCGGATACGACGCGATCGAGCAGGAACAATCCATTTTCGCCTACGCACCGGTACCTGACTACGGCTGGGGCGTGGTCGTGCAACAACCAGTCCGTGCATCTATCGGCCTGATAGCAAGGGACGCGCAACTCAGGCAATTATTGGCGGGATATGGCCTTATCCTGCTGCTTGCTGTCATGACAGCAATTCTGGCATTGCGTATCACCAGTGCGCGCCAAAAAACAGAAAGTGATCGCCAGATGAAAGTCGATCTTGAGCGCCGCGTACTCGAGCGCACCACCGAACTGACCGCTGCCAACAAGGAACTTGAAGCCTTCAGCTACTCGGTGTCGCATGACCTGCGCACACCGCTGCGCGCCATAGACGGCTTCAGCCAGGTATTGCTTGATGATTACGCCGACCGGCTGGACGACCAGGCCAGGAATTATCTCGGCCGCGTGCGCGCTGCCACCCAGCGCATGGGAAATCTGATTGATGACATGCTCACGCTGTCGCGAATCACCCGCGCCGAAATGCAACGCGAAACCGTCGACCTCAGTGCGCTCGCCACCGAGGTGTTCGCGGAACTTCAGGCCAGCGAGCCGGAACGCAAGGTGGATGTGCGTATCGAACCCGGACTGGTTGCAAAGGGCGACTCACAGTTGCTGCGTGTGGCACTGGTCAACCTGCTCGGCAATTCCTGGAAGTTCACCGGAAAAACAGTAAATGCAAAGATCGAGTTCGGCGCAATACGTAATGCCGATGGCACAACGGACTTCTTCGTGCGCGACAACGGGGTGGGTTTCGACATGACCTATGCCGACAAGTTGTTCGGTGCATTCCAGCGCCTGCACCTGGCCAGCGAATTTCCCGGCACCGGCATCGGACTGGCCACAGTACAGCGCATCATCCGCCGTCACGGCGGACAAACCCGCGGCGAAGCTGTGCCGGGTCAAGGAGCCACATTTAATTTCACGCTACCCGGCTAATCCCGATCTGGTTATTTATATTGCCCGTTTGGGCGGAAAGGAACACTATCCATGAAACAAAAGATCATCCTGCTCATTGAAGATAATCCAGACGATGAGGCGTTGACGTTGCGCGCGCTCAAGAAAAACAACATCATGAATGAAGTGACGGTATTGCGCGACGGCCAGCAAGCTCTCGATTATTTCCTGGACGAGGGCGCATCTGAAAGACCCGCACCCGCCGTGGTGTTACTGGATCTTAAGCTACCCAAAGTCGATGGCCTTGAGGTATTGCGGCGCCTCCGCGCCGACCCGCAAACGGGCTTGCTGCCGATAGTGATCCTCACCTCATCCAAGGAGGAACAGGATATCGTCACCGGCTACCGCCTCGGCGCCAACAGTTACATCCGCAAACCGGTGGACTTCAATCAGTTCATGGAAGCGGTCAGGCAACTCGGACTGTATTGGCTGGTGTTGAACGAGTCTGCCCCGGTACAGAAGGCACCAACCAAATGAAGCCACTGCGTGTACTGCTCGTCGAGGACTCTGAGGACGATGTCGAACTGATACTGCGCGAACTGAGGCGCGGCGGCTTTGCACCCGAATTCAAACGGGTGGAGACATACGAAGACATGGATGACGCGCTTTCCAGGCAGTCCTGGGACCTGATCATTTCCGATTACTCGATGCCGCACTTCGACGGTCTGAGAGCATTGCAGCTCACCCGCAGCAAGGGTGCCGATATCCCCTTCATCATCGTCTCCGGATCGATAGGAGAAGATACTGCGGTCGCGGCCATGAAAGCGGGTGCCCATGACTACCTGCTTAAAGGCAATATCGCGCGCCTGCTGCCCGCCATCGAGCGGGAACTGCGCGAAGTGCGCGTGCGGCAGGGACGCCAGCAGGCCGATGAAACCATCCAGCGCCTCGCCTACACCGACCCGATCACCGGATTACCGAACCGCACCCGCTTCCGCGAACTGGTACAGGAAGCCATTGCAGAGGGACAACGCGAACAGCGTCCCGTCGCCATGTTGCTGATGGATCTTGACCATTTCAAGGATGTCAACGACACACTCGGCCACGATTACGGCGACAGCCTGCTGCAGCAAGTCAGCCTGCGCCTGCGCAGCGCGTTGTTTTCACCCGACGTGATCGCGCGGCTGGGCGGCGACGAATTCGGCATTCTGCTGCCGAAGATCGCGGCGGCAGACGATGTAAAGTTTGTCGTCAGGAAACTCCATCAATGCCTGGAAGTCCCGTTCATGATCGGCGGGATTCCGATTGTCGTCGAGACCAGCATCGGCGTGGCGACCATGCCGGAACATGCCGACAACGCCGATACCCTGATACTGCGGGCGGATATTGCCATGTATCATGCCAAACAGTTGGCAAGCGACTACGCTGTCTATACTCCCGAAAGCAATCCGCACAGCCACGAGCGCCTCGGACTCATGGCGGAGCTGCGCAATGCGATCGAGCAGAACCAGCTCCTGTTGCAATTCCAGCCCAAGCTGGAACTCAAGACCGGGCGCATCATCGGCTGCGAAGCGCTGGTACGCTGGCAACACCCGCGCCTCGGACTGGTTCCACCCGACAAATTCATCCTGGCCGCAGAACACACCGGGCTCATCGGCCCGCTGACCCGCTGGGTACTGGTCGAATCGCTGACCCGCTGTCAAAGCACACAGAGCAATGGCAACGCACTGCGTGTCAGCGTCAATCTTTCGGCGCGCTCGCTGCATGACCCGCAGTTGACGAAAATGATAGCGGATGCACTCGATGCAACCGGTGCCAATCCAAACCAGTTAATGCTGGAGGTCACCGAGAGTGCCATCGTGCTCGACCCGAAACGCGCCAGTGACAACCTGATGGAACTGAGCCGCATGGGCACATTGCTATCTATCGACGACTTCGGTACCGGCTACACCTCGCTCGCCAGCATCAAGCATCTGCCCGTCAATGAAATCAAGATCGACAAATCATTCGTCACCAATATGCTGGTGGATAACAAGGATGCAATGATCGTGCGCACGGTGATTGACCTCGGCCATAACTTCGGCCTCACTGTCGTCGCGGAGGGTGTCGAAACGAAGGAAGTATTGGACGTGCTCTCCGCGCTCGGTTGCGATGAGGCCCAAGGCTTTTTCATCAGCAAGCCGCAGAGCTGCGAGCAACTGCAAAACTGGCTCTCGACATCCCCCTATAAAATCGGATCAGCCGGCTGATGTTGCAACAGACCAGACCATCCGCTGGTTCATGCGTAACTCCCTCAAAGAAACCCGCAGGACAGTCAAATCCGATTTTTATCGTTTCACGATAGCCTGCAATTAGTTCTTCTGCCTGTTCCACGCCCTGCATTTCAAGCAAATAATTATATATATTCAGCTTGTTGCTGAAACGATATGTCTCTGCCACAATGCATCAGGGGAGGTGCTAATCATGTGAAAAGACGTATTGGTCATTTCAGTACCACGCTGGCCTTGTGGATGTTGTTGTCTGCAACCGTACATGCCGAGACCATCGTGCTTGCCGTACCCGGGCCCGGCACCTTGTCTTATCTCCCCGTCTATCTGGCCAAAGCCATAGCAGCCGATCAAGCCGAAGGGATCGAACTCAAGCTGCGTTATTTTTCCGGCGGTCCATTGGCGATGCGCGACCTGACCAACAATAACAGCGATTTCCTGGCGATCGGCCTGCCCGCGATTGCAGCGGGCCGCGCCGACGGTCAGCCCGTGCTGGCCATCGGCCAGCTCAGCCAATCGGCGATGTATGTATTCCTGCTGCGATCCGGCCTTAAAGATAAAGTACATAACATCGCGCAACTCAAGGGCATGCGTATTGGCACGGCGACCAGCACAGGCACGCAACGCTCGATGGGGCAAATGATGACGGAATATCTGATGCAGCGTGCGGGACTAAAATCCGATGAGGTGCAATTCATCTCCACAGGACAGAATCGCGAGATGCAGAGCGCCGCGATCAAGAGCCAAACGGTGGATGCCCTGATGGGTGATGAACCTTTTGCATCGGAACTGGTTGCACAAGGCACGGCTGTCAGGCTGGCCGACCTGTATGCCCCGAAGACCAGCAGCGAACTACTCGGCGGTGCTATCGTGCATGCCGCGCTCGCCACACGGGAAGATGTATATCTGCAGCACCCCGAGACAGTCAGAAAAATCCAGCGCATATTCGACGCAACCCTGCAATGGTTGTCCGCGCACTCCGCCAGTGAAGTGGTGGACAAACTATCCGGACAACCCGGCTTTGATGTGGCTAGCAAAAAACAGCTGATCGATATCCTGCAACGCAATCAGGGTATGTTCCCGAGCCGGCTCGCCTGGGATGCACAAGCCGTGGCAACGACCGAAATTTTCTCCCACAGCATGGCAAGCAGTCCGAAGGAATCGGCTCTATCTTTTAGCGATTTTATGCGCGGCACGCCGCAAGACTAGGCCAGCTTGAAAACCAACTCCAGCGAAGTGGCAACAACCACGCTGCGGCAAACATTCAGCCGCAGGTTGTTGCTGTTGATGGCCTTGTTTTCGCTGGTGATGAGTCTCCTCATTGTGCTGGCTTACCAGAATCAGACCAACCGGTTAAACAGAGCGACGCTATCCGCCAACCTCACCCATTTATTGCCGCGTATCGAGGATGTCCGGCGGGAATGGTCTGATGACGCTGACCATTTACTTGATGTCACCGAATGGGCCGGCTTGCTAAACCTGCCCGAACCGGTGCGTAGCGCAAAACTGCAGGCATTTTTTACTGCCCAGGCTGAAAGCATGGGGTTCGAGGGCATCGCGATCACCGATGACGCAAACGGTGAGTTGTTGTTCGACTTTTGGAATAATTCCGAAAAGCCCGAATTACAGAAAGCGATCACAGTCAATGAACCGCTCTGGTTTGACGACGAACACCTCCTCCTCTTCACCAAGATACAAAAGAACTCGCGCGGACTGGGGCACACTTTCCATATTTTCTTTTTCAAGGCATGGGACAGCGCGATGCTGCGCCACATGAGCTTTCCCGGCACGACCACCTTTATCTCACTGGGCACCCGTCCGTTGCTCAGCTCCACCGGCAATATAGCCATGGAATCGTCACCACCCTCCACCGGCGCATATTCCGAGATACTCTTGAATGGTGTGAAATATCAGGAAGGCAGTACTGGCGTAACCGACGTGCTCCTTGCGGATGGCCGCCGCCTGCCGTTGATACTGACGGTGCGTTCCACGGTACAAAACATCCTGCCCGTGCCTTTGGTACTGGCCGCATCTGTCGGTAGCACACTGCTGTTTGGCATATTGCTGTTTGTGGTTTTCGGGCACTGGCTGCGCCAATTGGGCGCTAGGCTGGACGGATTGACCGGTGCGACATTGCAATTCCAGAATGAGCAGGATAGTGAAATTTCGCCTGCAACTGTCCATTTGTTGCGGCAGGCCGATGCCGGAAAAACCGATCAGATCAGTGTGGCAGTGCACGAGTTATCCAACTTGATGGCCACCGCGGTGCAGCGCGACACCGAACAACGCGCCTACCTGCAAACCCTGGATCTGTTGCAGGATGCAGTGATCGAGTTCTCCCCGGACGGGCGCCTGCTGCGTGCCACCGATGCATGGAAAGCCCTGACCGGCCTGGATGACATCGCCTCTTCCAGCATTATCAACTGCGTACATCCGGAGGACAGTCATGAACTGCTGGAACAACTCAGTGCGCTGACCCATGCCCAGAAGAGCCAGATCAATATACGGTTCCGGATGCTCCGCCATAATGACGTCGACAAGCATTACTGGGTCGAGGGACGCTTTGCCGCGGTCAAGCATAATGACAAAATCGCAAGCATCCGCGGCGTGGTGCGCGACATCACCACCACCTACCGTCAGGAGCGCCAGATCAGCCACATGGCCCTGCATGACGCGCTGACCGACTTGCCCAATCGCGTGTTGCTGGAAGACCGGCTGGCGATGGCCATCTCGCGTGCCGCGCGCAGCGGGCAGCGTGTGGCATTGGGCTTTATCGATCTCGACCATTTCAAGCAGGTGAACGATAACTTCGGCCACAAACTTGGCGACCGCATGCTCAAGGAAGTCACACAGCGGCTGGAAAAGGCGTTGCGCAGCACGGACACCTTGTCGCGCTGGGGCGGGGATGAGTTTGTCGTGCTGTGTCCCGATTTGGCCGACCTGGAGGCTGCCAGAGACATCACGCAAAAATTATCCTATCTGACCCGCGAAAACATCACGATCGACGGCACGGATTTCCCATTCACCTTCAGCGCCGGTTTTGCGGTGTATCCGGATGATGCGGACAACAGCGAAATGTTGCTGGCTCAGGCAGACCGGGCGATGTTCTATGCCAAGGCACAGGGCCGCAACAACATCCAGTTTTTCAACAGCATCGCCGGCAAGGAAACCGGTCGCCAGTCGTTCTATATCCAGAGCCGCTTGATGCAGGCGATAAACAGCGAAAAAATCCGCTGCTGGCTGCAGCCCCTGCTGTCGACAAAAACCGGAGAGGTGATCGGTGTCGAAGCATTGGCGCGCTGGCACGAGCCCGAACAAGGCTGGATATCGCCATCGGTGTTCATTCCGATGGCGGAAAGCCTGGGGCTGATAGACAAGCTCGGACAATCGGTATGGCAACAGGCATTGCATGCGCTGACCCTGATGCCGGAACATCATCGCTTATCGGTAAACCTTTCCAAGCGACAGCTGTTTTCGAACACCATCGTGAGGCAACTCTGTGATGACCTGGAGCGCGCCAATATCGACCCCGGCCGCATCATGCTGGAGATCACTGAAAGCATCGCGCTTTCGGACGTATCGTTTGCACGCGAGCGCATCGTCGAACTCGACCACAGGGGCTTCGGCATATCGATAGACGATTTCGGCGTGGGTTATTCATCGCTCTCTCAACTGCACGAGATTCCCGCCGATGAACTCAAGCTGGATATATCCTTCGTCAGGCGCATCCATGAGAAGAGCGGCTACAGCATGGCAACCGCCATCATCTCGATCGCCAAGTCGCTGAATCTGGAATGTGTCGCAGAAGGAGTGGAGGATGCCCACACTGCCGACCTGCTGAGCTCCATGGGTGTCGAGATGTTGCAGGGCTACCACTTCGCCAAACCCATGCCCGTCGATGATTATATGGTCTGGCTGTCAGCGCGCACCAGCGCACAACACCCGGCTTGAACTCCTGCTTTTCCCCGCGTTGACAGTGTCCGGAACATTCCAATATGATTCCTCTCGCGATTGCCCATCACCAAGCGGATAGTTGAAGACGCCGCTCAACAAAGGAACTCATGTTTCAGCTACTGCGTTATTTTTCCATCGCGAGCCTGATCTCAATGGTGCTGGCGGCGGTCGCCCTGGGCGCATTCCACCAGCTGTTTGAAAAAAACCATCTGCTCAGGTTTGGCGAAAGCCGCAACATCGCACTGGTGCAGGCTTTTTCAAACAGCAATTGGCCGCAGTTCCGCAGCCTGGCCAAAGCGGCGAAGCCGCTTGACGCCGATGTCCTGCGCCACCATCCCGACATCGCCAAACTCAGCCGTAGCGTACGCGACGCGGTGCGCAACACCCCCACGATAGGCGCAAAGATTTATCTGCTCGATGGGCGCACACTGTATTCGATGGATGCCGCGCAGATCGGCAGCCACAATTCCGGCGCGGCATTCCTCTCGGCAAGGATGGGGCTCGCATCGAGCGAGATCGCCCACTACGACAAGTTCAACGCCTTTGACGGGATGTACGTGAACCGCGATGTGCTGACCAGCTATATCCCGCTGCGCAGCAACGCGGACGCACCGATCGAAGGCGTAATGACGATCTATACCGACATCACTGAATTGCAGGCGAGCAGCGAACGGGAAGAACGGCTCGTCACGCTGAGCGTGATCGGCATACTGGCCGGGCTCTACGGCATCCTGTTCTTCATCGCAAAGCGCGCCGACAGCATCATCAGGAAACACGCCGCGCAACAACGCCGTGCCGAAGAAAGTCTCCGCCATGTCACCACCCACGATTTGCTGACCAACCTGCCCAACCGTTTGCTGCTGCTGGACCGGATCAAGCAATCGCTGACGGCGGCGGAACGCCACAACAACCTGCTCGCCGTGGCTTCCATCGACCTGGACAATTTCCAGGGCATCAACAATTCGCTGGGCCATGAGATCGGCGACCAGGTGCTGAAAACCCTCGCACAACGCCTGTCGCAGTGCCTGCGCGAAGGCGACACGATCGCCCGCATCGGCAGCGATGAATTCGTCGTGAGCCTGCCCGACATCCATTCCAACGTGAATCTGTTCCAGATCGCCAAGAAGATGCTCGGCGCCATTTCGGTACCCATCGAATCGGAAGGACGCGAACTGCATCTCACCGCCAGCATCGGCATCGCACTCTATCCCGAACATGGCAGGGATGCAGAGACGCTGATGCGCAAGGCCGACATGGCCATGCACAGCGCCAAACGCCTCGGACGCAACCGGCACCAGATGTTCGTCGAACACATGGACGAACAGGTGCAGCAGCAGGTACAACTGGAAGACGAGATGTGGCGCGCGCTGAAGAACAACGAATTCGTGCTTTACTACCAGCCTGTCATCGACCTGAATTCGGGCGCGATCATCGGCGCAGAAGCGTTGCTGCGCTGGCCCAATCCCCATGGCGACTGGCTGTCGCCCGCGGAATTCATCCCGATGACCGAGAAATGCGGCCTGATCGTGCCGCTCAGCGAATGGGTGCTCAGCGAGGCTTGCGCACAATTGCAAACGTGGCGGGAAAACGGATTGGAGCTGAATGATTTCACGATGGCCGTCAACCTGTCGCCGCGCCATTTTGAAACGGCGGGACTCGCCACGATGATCTCCGGCATGATCGAACAGGCCCAGATCGACCCCAGCTGGCTGCATCTCGAAATCACCGAAGCCATGCTGATGGGCAAGAACGAAACGGTGCTGGCCAACTTCGAGGGACTCAAGCGCCTCGGCATCAAGTTCTCTCTCGACGATTTCGGCACCGGCTATTCGAGTCTGGGTTATCTAAGGAGCTTCCCGATAGACATGCTCAAGATCGACCGGACATTTATCGAGGAATTGCCGGACAACGCCGACAATGCCGCAATCGTGACGACGATCATCGCGCTGGCAAACAGCCTTAACCTTGCAGTCGTCGCAAAAGGTGTAGAGACCAACGCGCAAGTAACCTTCTTGCGGCAATGCGGCTGCCATTACGCGCAGGGATTCCTGTTCAGTCGTCCGTTACCGCCCGGCGAATTCCTGTCGCTGGTGTCTGAACAGCGCGACATGCGCACCACCCAGTCGGTGATCCGGCTCCGTTCCCGGCAGTAGTTGTCGCACTGACCGACATATTCTGCAACATGGCCCGCCGCCATAAACGCAGCGGGACAATTCATGCGCATCGGCATCCCTCGGTCAAAACCCGGAATTGAATTAAAATGCAGGCAACCGAGCCACGCATCACCGAGATATCCTACTTAGCCAGCCGACTTCATGAAACTGATCATCCAAGCCACTCACCCCATAGCCGCCAGCCACCTTGACCATATCGCCAGGCTTGCGCAAAGCAGGCAACGTGAACCGATTTCCCAATGCGCCTTTCGTCTGGCCGATGCGCTGCCCCATCCGGAGATCGCGCCCTACTGCCTGGCGAACCATATCGATCACGGCTTCGTGCCGCATGACCATAGCCTGAAAAATATCGGGCTGGTGGTGATGGACATGGATTCCACGCTGATCACGATCGAGTGCATCGACGAGATCGCCGATATGCACGGACTCAAGCCGCAAGTCGCGACGATCACCGAAGCGGCGATGCGCGGCGAGATCGATTTCGCCGAAAGTCTGCGCCGCCGCGTCGCACTGCTGGAGGGGCTGGATGAACATGCTTTGCAGCGGGTGTATGATGAACGCCTGCAACTTTCACCCGGCGCGGAGATCATGCTTGAGGCACTCAAGTCGCATGGCATCAAGACACTGCTGGTGTCGGGCGGATTCGTGTTCTTCACGGATCGCCTCAGGACGAGATTGGGCCTGGACTACGCCCATGCCAACACACTGGAGATCGCCGACGGCAAACTCACCGGCAGGATCAAGGGGACAGTCTTCGACGCGCAAGGCAAGGCTGACCGGCTGATAAAGGTTCGCGACGAATTGAATCTCAAGCCCGGGCAGGTCATCGCGATGGGCGATGGCGCGAATGACCTGAAGATGATGGCGCAGGCCGGCATCAGCATCGCCTATCACGCCAAACCTGTCGTATGCGAACAGGCCCGTTATGCGCTGAACTTTGTCGGGCTGGATGGGCTGGTCAATTTGCTGGCGGATTAAATGAGCGACAATGAGCGGTCACACGAATCGAGACATTTGCCTGAAAGGTTGCCATGAAAGACAAGATACGCCAGCTCCTGAAACAGATCAGCGCCCTTGAGGCCGAGTTGAATACCGCCCTCGATGAACAGGAGAAACTTGTGCGCTACAGCATCGAAGGAGGACGCGTGGTGTTTGAAAATGCCGTCAGGGAGGCTCATCTCAAGCTCAAGCCCAGAATGAATTTTTTAATCTGGTTCCTTACCGTGCGCCCGCAAAATTTTCTTACCATGCCCGTCATCTACGGCATGCTGGTCCCGCTGGCCGTGCTCGATCTGTGCGTCAGCATCTATCAGCTGACCTGCTTCCCCATTTACGGCATCACCAGGGTCAAACGCGGCAACTACATTTTGATGGATCGTCAATACCTGGCCTACCTGAATACCATTGAAAAGCTGGACTGCATGTACTGCGGCTATGCCGTAGGGATGCTCGGCTACGCCAGCGAGATCATTGCCCGCACTGAACAATATTTCTGTCCGATCAAACATGCCCGAAAAATGCTTAGTGCCCATGCGCGCTACGCGCATTTTCTGGACTACGGGGAAGCGGACGACTTCCATGTCAAACTCGAAAAATTCCGCAGTGAACTTGCCGGCGATAAAAAAGTCAGTGGTAAATAGCTTTTGCAAGGAAAATCCGCAATGACGCAAAGTATCAGCAGCAAAATATCGGCGGTGATATCGGTGCGCGGTTTTCCGCGCGCCGTCACCGGGATACTGCTCGCCGTCGCAGCACTGCTGCCCGTGCCTGCGGCGTGCGCCCCGTTCAGCTTTTACACGCTGCCCAATTCATTCGTCGACGACCAGGCCAGAGCGGTGCATCTGTCCGAGTGGCACGGCAAACCGCTGATCCTCACGATGGAATACAGCAGTTGCCGGTTCATGTGCACAACCACTTTTTCAAAATTGAAGGCCGTTCAGGCCGCGGCTGACGAGAAAAAGATACCGATCGATTTCATGATCGTCAGCCTCGACCCGAAAAACGACACGCCCGAGGCGTGGAAGCAATACCGCATCAGCCGCGAGGTGGAACGGAGCAACTGGCATATGCTCACCGGCACCGAAGCCACCACCAAGGAATTCGCCTCACTGATCGGGATAAAATACTGGTCCATGGATGAACATATCTTCCATGACTTCAAGATCGTGCGGCTGAACGCGCAGGGTGAGATCGAAAAAGAGATCACCGATTACAGCGACGACCCGGATTCCCTGCTGCAGTAACGGTGCCATCGCGCAAAGCCCCGGATTCCGGCCGGTTTGGCGGTACTGCACGATTTTCGGGTCGGTTCCGGACCATCAGCAAATTGCGTGCCTTGAATATTATTTTTTCAGCTAAGTTACTGTAGCGCCGAATCAAAAATATTTAGCCAAAATTTTTGCTTGCAAAAACCGGGGTGCCCCATACAATTAGTCGACATTGATCGGTCGGCCACTACCTATAGTGGTTTTTGTTTTATCGGGACGCAAGTGTCCCGCGCATTAAAGGAACCAAATAATTATGCTTGAAATCGAAAACGTTCCCCGCTCCTCATCCACCGGCAGCGATTCTGAAGAAACGGTATCCGCACAGCAGATCATCAGCGAGCTCGCCCACAAAGCAGCGGAGAATCCGGCTAATCAAGGAAACAAGCCCATGATTCAAGAGATCAGCACCGAAGTCTTGCTGGAAAAATATGCCGAGCCCGGCGAGCACTCGGTCGAGGACGTGCGCCGCCGCGTGGCGCGCGGCCTGGCCAAGGCCGAGAGATCCGAGCAGCGCGCACACTGGGAAGAAGTGTTCTTCCTCGCGCAGCAAGACGGTTTCGTGCCTGCCGGCCGCATCAACTCGGCCGCCGGATTGAAGAACCAGGCGACGCTGATCAACTGCTTTGTGCAGCCAGTAGGAGACGCGATCTCCGGCATCACCGACGGTAAGCCCGGCATCTATGATGCATTGCAGCAGGCCGCGGAAACCATGCGGCGCGGCGGCGGCGTCGGCTATGATTTCTCATCCATCCGTCCCGAGGGCGCGCACGTCAAAGGCACCAACTCGCGCGCCAGCGGACCGCTCTCCTACATGCGCGTGTTCGACCGCTCATGCGAGACCGTGGAATCTGCCGGTGCGCGGCGCGGCGCGCAGATGGGCGTGCTGCGCTGCGATCATCCCGACATCGAGCGTTTCATCCATGCCAAGGATCAGGGCGACCTGAAGAATTTCAACATCTCGGTCGGCGTGACCGATGCGCTGATGAACGCGGTGGAGAACAACCAGTCATTCGAACTGGTGCACAGCGCAGAGCCTTCCGAAGCGCTCAAGCAGCAAGGCGCCGTGCAACGCGTCGACGGCAAGTGGATATACCGCAAGGTGCAGGCCGCCGACCTGTGGAAGCAGATCATGGAGAGCACCTACGACCACGCCGAGCCGGGCGTGCTGTTCATCGACCTGATGAACCGCGACAACAATCTTTCTTATTGCGAAGCGATCGAGGCGACCAATCCCTGCGCGGAACAACCGCTGCCGCCCTACGGTTGCTGCTGCCTCGGTTCGATCGACCTGACGCGCATGGTGAAGAATCCGTTCACCGCACAGGCCGGTTTCGACCACGAACCGTTCAAGCAACTGGTGCGCACTGCGACGCGCATGCTGGACAACGTATTGGATGTCACTGCATGGCCGCTGCCGGAACAGCAACTCGAAGCGCGCAACAAGCGGCGCGTCGGCCTCGGTTACACCGGACTCGGCGACACCCTGGTGATGCTGGGCCTGCGTTATGACACCGACGAGGCGCGCGCCTTCGCCAGGGACATCACACGCGAGATGCGCGACGAATCGTATCTCGCCTCTGTCGATCTCGCTGTCGAGCGCGGCGCGTTCCCGCTGCTGGATGCCGAGCAATATCTTTCCGCACCGCGCTTCGCTTCGCGCCTGCCCGACACCATCAAGGACAAGATACGCAAGCACGGCATACGCAACAGCCACCTATTGTCGATCGCGCCCACCGGTACCATCTCGCTCGCGTTCGCGGACAACGCCTCGAACGGCATCGAGCCGCCCTACTCGTGGTTCTACACGCGCAAAAAGCGCATGGCCGATGGCGGCAGCAAGGAATATTCGGTGGAAGACCACGCCTGGCGTTCATACAAACACATGGGCGGCGACATGAACAATCTGCCGCCCGCATTCGTCACCGCGCTGGAGATCTCCGCGACCGATCACATGAAGATGGTCGCCGCGGTCGCGCCGTTCATCGACACCTCGATCAGCAAGACCGTCAACGTGCCCGCCGATTATCCGTATGAAGATTTCAAGGGCCTCTACACCGCCGCGTGGAAAGCCGGCCTGAAAGGCCTCGCGACGTATCGCCCGAACAATGTGCTGGGCTCGGTGCTGTCGGTCACGCCGGAGATCAAGCAGGCAAAATCAGAAATCGCAGAATCAGAGCAGCCGCAGGATTTCATCTTCGACCAGGACAGGCGCATCGTGCTGGATGCGACACCGACACCCGCGCTCGCCTCGCTGCGCTGGCCGGGCCGCCCGGAGTTGACCAACGGCAGCGAAGGCTGGGTCTCGCAAGTGGTGAAACATCCGCTCGGCAGTTTCGTGGTGTTCGTTTCGCACACCACCAACGGACGCAACCATCCGTTCGAAGTCTGGGTCAATGGCGCCGAGCAACCGCGCGGCCTCGGCGCGCTGGCGAAATCGTTGTCGATGGACATGCGCACGCAGGATCAGGTGTGGGTGCGCATGAAGCTCGAGATGCTGATGAAGACCAGCGGTGATGATGCGTTCGACATGGCCATGCCGCCTAACGGCGAGAGCCAGCGCATGCCCAGCCTGGTGTCCGCATTCGCGCACCTGCTTAAATATCGCATCGAAGAATTGGGCGCACTGGAAGCCAGCGCGGACGCGAGCACGCCGATGATGGATGCGCTGTTCGCGAAGAAGGAACCCAAGACCGGCACCGACGGCACGATGAGCTGGACGGTGGACATCTCCAACGTCGGCAGCGGTGACGACTTCGTTCTGGGACTCAAGGAGCTGGTGCTGCCGGACGGACAACGCCGCCCTTACTCGATGTGGCTGTCCGGCGTGTATCCGCGCGCGCTCGACGGATTGTGCAAGGTGTTGAGCCTGGACATGCGCGTCATCGATCCGGCGTGGATAGGCATGAAGCTGCGCAAGCTGCTCAACTTCGGCGAACCGCTGGGCGACTTCATGGCGCGCGTGCCCGGCGGCATCAAGATGGAAAGCTATCCTTCGACGGTCTCCTACGTCGCCAAGCTGATCATCCACCGCTACGCGATGCTAGGCGTACTCGACGAGCACGGCTACCCGATCTCGCACATGGGCGTGCTGGATATCCCGAAGAAAAGAAGCAAGACCGCCGGCATCAAGACACTGGCCGGCAAGTTCTGCAAGGAATGCCACAACGCCACGCTGATCAAGAAGGACGGCTGCGAGTTCTGCACCAGTTGCGGTGCGATCGGGGCGTGTGGATAAAACTGTGCAATGGTGCAGAACAGATCATGAGTACTACCACTGCCTCCGAAAGAATGCAGCAACAGCTTGCCCAACAACTTGGTTACCTCTCACGCTCCGCTCAATTGTTCGACCTCGGATATGCTGATGAAGGTATAAGACTGGCTACAACGCTACGTGTTCTCTTCCATGACCGGCCAAACGATCGAAAAGGACAAGGGTCACTCTTCAAACTTCTTGGTCAACCGAAAGTATGCCTCATCACCACATGTAAGTCACATAATCATTCACCTAACACTTTAGTCTCTGATGGCTATCTACATCTACCCGGGAACATCCGACCTTGGAAGGAATATCTAGACCAATCTGCACAATCAATAGGTGTCCTAGAGTGGTGGAATCAAGTGATATTTGTAGTGAATCGAATTCAAGTAAAACGCAAGGATTTAGTTTTGTGGGCAGCAGAAAAGGATGGTGGAGCGCATACTGATTCAAAAACGGACAAAACGTATGACGCACTAATGAATATGTGGGAAGCGTATACTGAATCGGGCTCTGAGACACAATCAGTCCCCATTCCGCCTCAACACCTCTTCGCTCTTAGAAGGTTTGCTTTGGAAGTTCTTGCAAGTAAAGAGTTAAGTGCACTAGCTGTACCTTCAACAATAAATCCTCGGCCGGAATCGCACTTACTCTATAGTTTTGCGCCAGGTACCGACCCAGTTGCCAACCGTGCGTTAGATATTGGTACATATTACTTACGGAACAAGGCACTTAAAGATGCAGGTGAACGCAGAGACCTACCCACAATCAACCGAGCATTACAACTCTTGCATGAGATGGAGCTTCCTTTTCTCATATGGCAAGCAGAGGAGTCCATGCATCACCATGACTTTCCGGCAGCCGAGAAATCATATCGATCTCTCTTAGAGAAAGAACCAGAAAATCATTTGGCTCTATATGGACTCGGTTATTGCCTACGTGAGCTTGAGCGATACGAGGAATCTGAGACATCACTTCAACGGGCACTTGAACTTCAACCAGATTTTTATCCAGTACGGCTTACCTTGGCAAAGGTATATCTGAAGCTCGAGCGCTTCGACGAAGCCATACAAGAATATGACAACGTACTTGTCGCCGATCCGGCAAATGAAATCGCGAAATTAAATCGCGATTTAGCTGTTCAAGAATTAAAGGGATCAGCATCGAATATTTTTCCATGAATCACTTGGGGGCGCCATGAGCATAAAGTTACGCAGCACTGAACTATCTCCTGCAGAAGCGTCGTTCCTGAAATGGCAATACGGCTTTGACGAAGAGGACGAGCCGTTCGAGCGCGCGTTGTGGCAGGCCATCGTGCGCGCCTGGGAGGCCGATAACGCGCCGGGAGCAGGAGCGAGTTATCTCGATCGCCTCGGCTGCAGCGGCGCCTTCCCCGAGGAAGTGGCGTTGTACCTGCAATTCAAATCCGAAGACAGCGATGTGATCTGGAACGAATTGATCCGCCGCGCCGACCTGTCTGATCGCCGCACCGCCAAAGTCGATACAACCATCAATCGCCGTCGCAGCATGAGCGGACCGAGCACGAATATCCATCAATAGCGAATACAGGTGGTCTGCGCCGAATATTTTCCAATGCGGTCGGCTTTATGGAAATGTGCGTAATGGAAATATCCGTGATGGAAATACGCGTGATAAAAATATCGGGGTAAAGATTTCCATTCTGTGTCATTGTTGAAACATGATGATGCGAAAAAATCAAAGCCACTCTCCCCGGACAACCACAAAGATCACGGCGCTGCTTGCGGCGCTGGGTCTTCTGGCCACGCTGGGGTGCAGCCAGAAAGACGGGGACGGCACGATACTGATCCTCGAACTGGAAAATACGGAGAACGTCCATCAATACTGGGTGTTCAATCCTTACAATCGAACGCTCGATACATGCAAGGAGACCGCACAGCAGGCGATCGCGCAAATACTTGCGAGCAACGCAGTACCCAAGGACTCCAAGGTCAAGAGTTGGCGCTGTTCATTTACCCCTCCCGAAAGTGGCGGGTGATGCGGTTAGTGAGCTGTGAAACTAGAATAGTGGGCATCACACGTTATTCGAAGGCATAGGTCAAAATGAAAAAGCTGGATATGAAAAATCCGGGCGCGAAAGAATCGAACGCGAGCGAAAGCCAATCGGCAGCGGAGCTGATCTCGAACAGCATTGCCGAACTCGGTGACTGGCGCGGGGAAACCCTGGCCAGGATGCGCAAGCTCATCAAGGCAGCAGACACTGACGTCGTCGAGGAATGGAAGTGGGATGTCCCGGTGTGGTCGCACGACGGCATCATCTGCACCGGCGAATCCTACAAGGACAAGGTGAAGCTGACCTTCGCCAAGGGCGCGTCACTGAAAGACCCGGCGCGTCTTTTCAATTCGAGTCTGGACGGGAACATGCGCCGCGCGATCGACATTCTCGAAGGCGAAGAAGTCGACGCGTCCGCCTTCAAGGCGCTTGTTCGCGAAGCGGTCGCCCTCAACAAATCGAAACCTGCAAAGAAAGCGAAGTCCCCGGCATAGATAATCCTGTGCTGGCTTGTTTGAAATAATAATTTTCACTTCATCAATTTTGATATTATTCCTGACGATGTACCGAACCTATTTGGGATGAGCAACCAACCTTGGGCCTGTCAAATATGAAAACCTTCCTCAGCTTCGCGTTAACAGGCCTGTTTGTATTGGGTTTGGCAGGATGTGCAAACATGGATCCCGGCGTGTCGTTATCAGATGCGGATGTCACCAGGCTGATGGCCGTCAACGACAATCTCATTGTGCCCGGAGAGCGCATCGGGCCGGTCTTTATCGGCATGACCGAGACACAGTTGTATCAAAAGCTGGGCAATCCTTCTACGACGACCCGCGGGGATGACGGCACCTGGGTCAGGTATGAGTACGACAGCTTGGTATTGGGCATTCAGGTAAATCCATCCACTCATAAAGTAAACTATGTGGACAATTATTTCTTTGGCGGGAACAGAGGGAATGTGGAAAATTTTCCGTATGCCACCAGCGAAGGCATTACGGTCGGTTCGTCGGAATTGCAGATTCAAATATTACCCTGGAAACTGGAATGGAAAAAACAGCCGAATGAGCATGCCCCCCAATGTTGGAGATTTCAATATACAGGCATAAGGATCGATTCCTGCTCCGGAAAAATCACCAGCATCGGTGTGCATTCACCCAATTAAGTGAGGAGAGTATTTATGAAATCCATATTCTTGAATGCCTGCGCTTTGGCCCTGATCCTCGCAGCATCGCCGGCCTCGGCCTATCAACTGGCCAAGTCGCCCGGCGGCGGCGATTGCCCGCAGGATGGCAGTACGTGCAATGTGATTTGCGATAATGGTTATCTGGCCGGCTCGATGAATTGGAATGGTAATTATTGGACAGACGGCGTTAAATGGGACAAGGATAGGGATGGTGAAGCCCGCAAGATCGTTGCCGCTGCTGGCACTGCCTGCACGTGATCCAGGATAAATATACGATTCCACCACTGGATCATCACCGGAGAAACACATGAAACAACTCAAGGTCGTCTTGTTCAGCATTGTTCTCGGCCTCGCCGCAGGCTTGTGGCTCGGCGTGAACATTGGACGTGAAGTGCCCTGGTATTCCAACCCGTTCGACACCAACACGCTGAACCAGAAACTCAAAAGGGCAACCGGGGAAACGCTGGAAAAAGGCGGTCACGTGCTGGAACAGACCGGACAGGCATTACAAGACAAGCTGAAAAA
>CAIOKY010000032.1 GCA_903858965.1 uncultured Nitrosomonadales bacterium
GCCGATGAATCCAATGTTAATCGTCATATCAATTCTCCTTTAACTCAGTGTCGGCATTGTCAGCGTGGAAGCACTGCGCTCCGCCACTTCCGGCCAACGTGTGGTGATTGCTTTGGTGCGCGTGTAAAAATAGATTCCTTCCATGCCGTGCATATGCAAATCGCCGAACAGCGAAGATTTCCAGCCGCCGAAGGAGAAAAACGCCATCGGCACCGGGATAGGCACATTGATGCCGACCATGCCGACTTCGATCTCGTTCTGGAAACGCCGTGCCGCCGCACCCGAAGCAGTGAAGATCGCGGTACCGTTCGCATAAGGATTTGCGTTGACCAGATTGATCGCTTCATCAAGGTTGGCGACACGTAACACGATCAGTACCGGGCCGAAGATCTCTTCCTTGTATATCGTCATTCCGGTGGAAACATCATCGAACAACGTCGGGCCTATAAAAAAACCCTTTTCATGACCAGCCACCTTGATGTTACGGCCGTCCATCACCAGCTTCGCACCTTGCTGCACGCCGCTGGCTATGTAGCCAATGATCTTGTCGCGATGCTGTACCGAGATCACCGGGCCCATATCGACGCCTTTTTTGTCGCCCGGACCAACCACCAATTTCTCGGCGCGCGCGCTCAATTTAGCCACCAGCGCATCGGCGATATCACCCACGGCGACCACGGCAGAGATCGCCATACAGCGCTCGCCCGCAGAACCGTAAGCAGCACCCATAATCGCATCGGCGGTGAAATCCAGTGGCGCATCAGACAACACGACGGCGTGATTCTTCGCGCCACCCAATGCCTGTATGCGCTTGCCATAGCGCGCGGCGGTCTCATAAATATATTTTGCGACCGGCGTCGAACCGACGAAAGAAATCGCACGCACGTCGGAATGTTCCAGCAAAGTATCCACCGCTTCCTTGTCGCCGGGTACGACATTGAAAACGCCATCGGGCAACCCGGCCTCTTTCAGCAACTCGGCCATGCGCAAACTGCACGAAGGCACCTTTTCGGAAGGCTTGAGTACAAAAGTGTTACCGCAGGCGATCGCAACCGGGAACATCCACATCGGCACCATTGCGGGAAAATTGAACGGTGTGATACCGGCGCATACACCGATAGGCTGTAGCATCGAATGGCAATCGACGCCGCGCCCGACATTCTCGGCATGTTCGCCCTTGAGCAGATGCGGCGCGCCGACCGCGAACTCGACCACCTCGATACCGCGTTGCACCGAGCCTGCGGCATCTTCCAGCGTCTTGCCATGCTCTTCGCTGGCCAGCTGTGCCAGCTCGGTGCGATGCGTTTCGAGCAGTTCGCGGAACTTGTTCAGGATGCGGCTGCGGCGCAGCGGCGTGGTATCGCGCCATCCTGGAAATGCAGCCTTGGCAGCGGCGATCGCGGCTTCCACATCCGTGCGGCTGGACAGCGGCACATGACGGATCACTTCACCGCTGGCCGGATTGGTCACTTCGCTGAAACGGCTGCTGTTGCTTTTGGTGTGCCGGCCATCGATCCATAACGGTAATATTGTTTTAGCCATATTGCCCTCCTCATACCTTGGCATTACTTTTGCGGAACAACGATGTAACGGCAATTGGTTTCGCGTATCGTCATCGCGCCGAACAGGCCGATGATCGCGAAACCGAACATGATGCCCAAACCGGTCTGGTAATTCTGCTCCGAGTATACCCGCGCACCTGCCAGTGTCCGCCCATCCCAACCCTGATCCATCGCCCAGCCCACCAGGGGCTGCAGCACTGCAGCACCGAGAAAAGTGCCGGTATTGACCACGCTGGTCGCCATACCCGACAGTGCGGGAGGATTGACTTCCTTGACGCTGGCCCAGGTCAGCGTGAATCCCGACGCACCCAGCCCCATCAACACAAACAACAGGTAACTGAGGCTTTCAGGCATGTGCCAGGCGAACACGATAGGCAACCAGCACGCAACGTATAACGCAATGCCGCCAACGATCACCGGCACACGTTTGCCTAGCCGGTCGGACAGCATGCCGATCAACAACGCGCCGACCGCAAACGAAAACAGCAGCAGCATGGTGTGGTTCGCGGCAACATTGCGTTGCATGTCATATACATCGCGCAAATAGGGAACGCCCCACAAACCGGCAAACGCGAACAGGCTGCCGCCGACACCCAGATTGGGCCAGAAACCGGGCCAGCTGGCGCGATTTTTCACCACCTTGAGCAGACCGTCGTACCAGTGTCCGTGATGGGGCGGATGAGCCTGCTCTCCATCCATTTCGCGCATCGACGGCAACCCTGCTTCGCCAGGATTGCTGCGCACCAGCAACCAGACCAGCATGGCAAGAATGATGGAAAATATTCCGACCGCGACAAACACATTGCGCCAGGATGTATGCGTCACCGCCCAGACCAAGGGTGTAGCAGCGAGCACCGAACCCATATTGCCGATCATTAACGACATGCCGCCGACTGTGCCGAAATGCCGGTCATGGAACCATACTGAATTGAGCTTCATCAACGAGATGAACATTGAGGAAACACCCAGGCCGACCAATATCCTGCCCACTGTGGCAACCATCAGCGTATCGGCCATGCCAAATATGATCGAGCCCACTCCCGCCAACGCCGCCCCGATCGCGACGATCTTGCGTATACCCAGCGTATCGGCCATCACGCCGACCGGTATCTGCATCACGGTGTAAGTGTAAAAATATGCAGCCGCCAATGCGCCCAGCGCAGCGCCGCTGGCGGAAAAGGATTGCTGCAGATCGGTCGCGATCGCTGCCGGCGCCATGCGATGAAAATAGGCCAGCATGTAACACACCGCCGCCAGCGTGTAACTGGTCCAGCGGAGACGGCGCATGCGACGGTGGATGTGTGTGGTCATGGCAAATTCATTTTTGCGAGCACCCGCTATACGGCTTGTCTATTTATGCCATTACAGGCGAATCGCGACGAAGTTTGGGTTCAGAGAGGCGCACTTAGTGCGCTGCGCCGAGGTAAGCGGCTTTCACCGCCGGATCATTCTTCAACTGTTCCGCCGGGCCATGCACCGAGATGCGGCCGTTCTCCAGCACGTAACCATAATCGGCGACATTCAGCGCGGCGGCGGCAAATTGCTCGACCAGCAACATCGTGATGCCACGTTCCTTCAATTCGCGGATGATGCGGAACACTTCTTTTACCAGCAAGGGTGCCAGACCCATCGACGGCTCATCCAGCAGCAGCACATCCGGGTTAAGCATCAGTGCACGACCCATCGCCAGCATCTGCTGCTCGCCGCCGGACAACGTACCGGCCAGTTGGTCTGCACGTTCCCTGAGACGGGGAAACAACTCGAACACGCGCGCCAGATCACCCTGCACGTCGCCGCGTTCGCGCCCGAATGTCAGGCGCGGGAAAGCACCCAACAACAGGTTGTCGGTCACCGACAGGGTCGCGAAAACGCGTCGCCCCTCGGGTGAATGTGCCAGGCCTGCGCGTGCGATCCTGCTCGACGTCATGCCGGTGATATTTTTTCCGTTCAGGCTGATATTGCCGCTCACCGGCTTGATCATTCCCGAGACAGCCCGCATCGTGGTGGTCTTGCCCGCACCGTTGGAACCGATCAGCGTGACGACCTTGCCTTTGGGCACCGCTACCGAAATGCCATGTAGCACTTCGACTTTGCCATAGGCTGCGTGTAAATTCTGAATCTGTAACATGTTGACTCCCTAAGCTGCAACCTTGGCGCTACCACCAAGATACGCCTCGATCACTTTTTCGTCGCACTGAACGTTGGCCGGCGCTCCCTCCGCGATCTTCTGCCCGAAATCCAGCACCGTCACTTTATCGCAGATGCTCATCACAACATCCATGTGATGTTCGATCAAAATCACGGTGATGCCATGGCCGCGTATCTTGTTGATCATCACGATCAGCTCCTTTATGTCCGGTGCAGTCAGTCCGGCAGCCGGTTCATCGAGCAACAGCAAGCTGGGGTTCAACGCCAGCGCGCGCGCGATTTCCAGCAGGCGTTGTTTGCCATACGGCAGGTTGCGTGCCTCTTCATTGGCGAGGTCATCCAGACCGACGAACTTCAGCAAGCTCGCAGCACGCACTCTTGCCGCATTTCTTTGCTTGCGGCAACGCGGAGTTTGAAACACGACATCGATCAGGCTATGGCGAAAAGTGTGGTGCAAACCAACCAGCACGTTTTCGATCGCGGTCATTTCGCCAAACAACTGCACATTCTGGAAGGTGCGCGCGATGCCTTCGCCAGCGATGGATGAAGGCGTCGCACCGGTAATGAGCTTGCCGTTGAACTCGATCTCGCCTGCGGTGGGTTTGTAGATGCCGGTGAGCACGTTCATCATGGTGCTCTTGCCCGAACCGTTCGGGCCGATCAATCCATGCACCGAGCCTTTGGCGATCTCCAGATTGACTTCGTTCAGGGCCTTCAGTCCGCCGAACTGCATCATGATGTTGCGCGCTTCCAGCAGATGACCTTTGGCAGTGACTCGGTGATCCGGTACCGACCATACATGCTGCTTGTCACCGTGCTCGGATATCTCTTCATGGCGATGTATCCATTGTGGACGGATTTTCTGCACAATACCGCGCAGGAAACCCATGATGCCATTCGGCAGGTAGTACACCACGAACAGTATCATTACGCCGAATATCGTCAGGCGATGCTCGGTAATATTTTCCATGTAGTAACCTGATGCTGCCAGGATGATAGTGGCAAGCAGCGGCAGCATTAATTGTTTCAGGGTGCGTTGGCTGGTTGCCACAGCGTATGTTGAGTACACTATTGTGAGTACCGCGATGCCAATCGAAATCTTGCGGAATAGTTCGATATCGGAAAGCACATTCGGCAGCATCACGACGATGATCGCCCCCAGGATCGGACCACTGCGTGTTTTGCGCCCGCCCATGATAACCGCCAGCAGGGACAGGATAGTCAACTCGAAGTTGTAGGTATTGGGCGAGATGTATTCCTCTGAATAAGTGAACAGGCTGCCCGCCAAACCTGCGATGCCCGCACTGAGGACGAACGCGTAGACCTTATATCCATACACACTCACCCCCATGCAGTCCGATGCGATAGGACTGTCATGCAATGCTTCGAAAGCTCGTCCCAGATGAGATTTGAGTATGCGCTGCACGACAAAGAGAGCCGTCACCAAGGCTACAAGCACTATGTAGTAATAGTCCGTGCCGTTGATGTGGTGTCCGAAAAATACCGGCTTGCGTACCGAGAGCCCCATCGGGCCATTGGTCAGGAAGGTCATCTCGTTGATCAATATCTGGATGATGGTGCCGAAGGCCAGGGTCACCATCGCCAGATAAGGGCCGTTCACCCGCAACGCCGGTAACGCGAGGATGGCACCAAATAAAGCGGTGACGACAATACTCGCCGGTACCGCAAGCAAGAATGGAACGCTTAGTTGAAAATTGAGCACCCCGGCGGTATAAGCTCCTATCCCGAATAATGCAGCATGACCGAGCGAAACCTCACCCACATAACCCACCACGATGTCGAGGCCGAGCAGCAGGATCGCATAGATGCCGATCACCACCATCAGATGGATATAGTAGGGGTTCGGCCAGACAGTGGGCAGCAATGCCGCAACTACAATAGCCAGGATGACGGAAATTATCTTGACCACGCCTCAGACCTTTTTAATGACAGACTTGCCAAACATGCCAGCCGGTTTGATTGCCAATACCAGCAATAATAACAACAGCCCCGGCACATCTTTGTAACCGGTGGAAATGTAATAACCGGTGGTGGTTTCTGCGATGCCCAGGATCAGTCCGCCGACTATCACACCCATACCACTGTTGAGGCCGCCGATGATGGCAACTGCAAAAGCTTTCAGGCCCAGCACCGCGCCCATCGTCGCGCCAGTAAGTGTCAAAGGCGCAACCAGCACGCCCGCAAAGGCTGCAGTCATGGAACTCAATGCGTAAGAAAAAGTGATCACCATGCCGGTATTGATGCCCATCAATCCGGCTGCATCGCGGTCATTGGAGGTTGCCACCACGGCCTTGCCGTAGATGGATTTGCGGTTGAATATTTCCACTGCCAGCATGATCGCCAGCGCACCGACCACAACCAGTATTTCCATCGGCAGCACGCGGATACCGAAGAATTGCAACGGTGCTGTCGGCAAGGGTGAGGGAAACGTAAGGTCATCGTGACCCCAGATATTTTCGGCAACGTTCTTGAAAATGATGGCGAGGGAAATGGTAGTCATAATCCAGCCGAATTCGGATTTTGTCTTTAACGTGGGCAGCACGCCAACGCGTTCTACAAATACCCCTTGCAATGCGCCAAATACCATAACCACAGGAATCATCAGCCAGTAGTTCATGTGGCCGACCAGCGTAAGTCCAACCAGCGCACCCAACATCAGTGCTTCACCCTGACCGAAGTTCAGCGTGCTCGATGTGGCAAAAGTAAGTTGGTAACCGAACGCAATCAGCGCGTAAATCATACCGAGCGCGATGCCGCTTACGATGAGTTGCGCGAGGATTTCCATCAAATAGTTCCTTCTATTTGCTATTTGGGCCGGGGACAACCCCGGCCCAAAAGCTGATTACCAAAGAATTATCACGCAAAGTTGTTTCTGCAACGGCCAATCATTTATTGGCTCTATTCATTGCTCTTTTATGCGCTACAGCACCCTTGCCTGATTATTTGGCATGCACCACATGACCATCCTTGACTTCACCCATTACCACCATATCCATCGTGATCGCTTCGTGGTTATCGTGGGTATAGGGATGATTATAAGTAGTCACTACGCCGTCGATCTTCTCGTTCAGATTTTCCAGCGCTTCTCGGATCTTTACGCCGTCGGTATTCCCGGCTTGCTTGATCGCGGCCGCGAGGAGGTACATGGAGTCATAACCCTGTGCTGCAGAAACCGGTGATGGAATACGACCATTCGCTGGATTGTAGGCTTTCAGGTATGCATCAATGAAAGCCTTGCGCTTAGGCGTATTCGGCTCCTGGATGAAAGTTTGCGGCATGCGCGCACCTTCGCCGTTCTTGCCAGCGTTGTCGATGAAGTTGGCCATAGACAACGTCCAGCTCCCCATCATCGGAACTTTCCAACCCAGCTTCTCCATGCCGTTGGCGATTTGCGCCAACTCCGGTCCGATCGCATAGGTCAGGATCGCTTGTGCACCAGCTTCCTTGGCCTTGAGCAACTGGGCTGTCATGTCCGTATCCTTGATGTTGAACTTTTCTTCTGCGACTGGTGTGATGTTTTTCGCCGCCAGCGCTTTTTCCAGATCCTCGCGTCCCAATTGACCATAGTTGGTCGAGTCGGCCAGGATCGCAACCTTGGTGAACTTGCGGTTGTCGATGGCCTCCCTGACGATCATTGCGGACTGGATGGTGTCGTTGGCTGAGGTACGGAATACATAATTGTCAGCAAACTCAGGGGGCAGGAATTGCTTGGTCACCTTGGAGCCGGTCGCCACATTGTTGATCACCGGAATCTTGGCTTCCTCGTAAAACCGCTGTGCTGCAAGCGAAACTCCGGTGTTGATGAATCCGACCGCAGCCACCACTTGCTCCTTGTTGATCAGCTCCTGGGTGACCTGGATGCCGCGGGTATTGTCGGCTTGGTCATCGCGTTCAACCAGTTCGATCTGGCGGCCTAGCACACCACCCTTTGCGTTGATCTCGGATGCGGCCAGCTTTGCCCCGTCGCGCATTGAAGTACCCATCGGGCTGGAACCGCCGGTGTATGGGCCGGACACGCCGATCTTGATCGAATCTGCGGCAAAGACGGAAAATGATGCCGCCAACGCTATGGCGGTAACGACAGCTTTTATCTTCATGTTCATATTGCTCTCCTCTGGTTATGGTAAATCAAACAACACTCATGAACTTAAAACAATTGCCAACTCAACTACGGACATCCAACCCCAACCAATATAAATCATTCCCGATTCGCTAATTTTCCTCCAGACTTCATCTCCAAGCCAGCCAGTCTGCCATATACAGTCGCCAAAGCTTGATCATCGCCGACATTGCCGGGAAAAATAACTACCGGCAAATCGGGAAAACGCAGATGATCGGATGGACAGCATACCACTGAACAGCCCGGCAAAATCTGGCCGACTACGCGCGAGGTACGCAATGCCAGACCTGAACTCAGTACATCATTGGACGTGATGCCGCCTTTGCTGATCAGAAAACCCAGCGTCCCGGGCAGATTGCGCACCACATCCATCAGGAAAGCGGAGACCATATCACCGAACGCCAGCCGGGTCGCCTGATCGGGAAATGCCTTTTCCAGGCGGCTGGTAAAAACCACGGGCGTGTTGCCGGCAGCATGTATCTGCTCGCTGCTGCGGATGATCGCTGCCAGCAGCACATCACGATTCGATGGTAGCCGCTCTACATTCACTTCAATAGGAACGACACCAGGCATCTTGAGCAACTGTTCAAGTTGCAAGGTGGTTTTCTTGACATGTGAACCCACGATCACCGCGCCGGGACGCCCGTTGCGGACATACTGTGCCATGTCCTGTGCCGCCACAGGCTGGCCCGGCAGGCGCGCCAGCGCGGTGAGCAGGCTGGCTGCACTACGGAACAGAAAGCGTTTTCCCCGGCTGGCCGCCTCACGCAGTTGTTCGGCAAAATGATTCAAGTCGCTTTGTGTTTCGGCATCCACTACGCAGCACACATTGCCGTGCAACTTCATCAGGCGCGGCATGCTGTCACCGCGCACATCGCTCAACAGGAACCGTTCCACCTGAGCTGCCTTGATACGCCCGCCGGTTTTCTCCTCGACGTAATCGGGCAAATAACTGTGGCGATAACCGAACACCGAATCGCGCGCAAATTCGGTTTCATGCACCGGCGTCTCTTTGCCGTTCACCAGCAGGTAATGCACGCTGTCGCGGGTGATACGGCCACCCTCAAAAAAAGCCGGCACCAGAAAATGCGCATCGAACGGACCCAGCTCCTCGGCGATCACGTCAGTCTCCACCGGATAATGGCCGCGCAGTGTCGAGTCCGAGCGGCTCACCAGAATCGGATTGATGTCGCGTCCGCTGTTTTTCAACCCAGCCAGTGCCAGTTTTAAATTTTTGCACACTTCGCGGGTGATATCAGCCGCAGGCTGGGCCGCCATGCCGCGGGTATTGGTCAGCACAAAAAACAACGGCGAGGCATCCATGATCGCCTCGCGCAAAGTCGCCACATCCCAGCGAGTCAACAGCAGACAGCCATGCACCGTTTGCGAGCCGGTGGGGTCATCATCCAGAACGATGATTTTGGTTTCAGACATAGTCGATATCAGGCACGGACAGCCCTACAAAACAATACACACAACCCGGGCAAAAGGGTCAGGACCAGTTTGCCAACACCTTGACACGTTTGACCATCGCCTCGGCGGTGAGGCCGTTGAACTCCATGATCTCGGCCGGACTTGCCGTCGTTTCGCCGCGCTTCCATGCGAAGGTGTCACGCTTGATCGCACGCGTGCGCAACAGCACGGGCTCGAGCACGGCACTGGGACCCCCGCTGACGGCAAGCAATACATCGCCATCGAACAGTGCGTTGAAATGCCCATCATCCATGAATTTGTTGTCCGGTTCCGCCACGGTGTCCCACGAGATGTCGCTTGCACGATACAAACGGCGCGGATTCACGATCGCAACGATACGCACCTTGTAACCATCGGCCTCCAGCTTATCCTTGGCCTCGAACACCGGCAGGAAGATCATGTCGCCGGTCACCGCGAACACCACGGCTCCCTTGCTGCCGCTCTTGCTCTCATAGATCGTCGCCGCACCTTCTTCCACCACATGCTTGGCTTCATCCATACTCAGGTAAACCGGCAGCGGACTTTTGGACGCGATGATCACCATGCATTTGTTGAAGCTGTTGGTGGCATATTCATAGGCCGCCTGGATCGCATTCGCATCGCACGGGAACAGCGGATAGGTATTGCCGTTGCGCATCTGCGCAGCGAAGTAGTTCTCGATCTCCGGACGCTGGTGCGTCCAGCCGTTGCGCCCCTGCTCCAGCGCGCCTGCCGTGAACATCGTCACGATGGAAGGCGTCTTGCGGCGCAGCTCGGCCATCGCCTGCGCGACCGTTTGCACAATCGGCCAGCCGTTGATCGCGAAACTCTCATAGGACAACCACAGCGCGCGCGAACCGAACAACGCCAGCGCGGATGCCAGGCCGGCACACGCATCCTCGTTCAGCGGTTCATACACCTGCCCCTCGGGTATCTGGTTGTACAACGGATCGACCGTAGGATGGCGTATCTTCAGCGCGTCGTTGATGTTCTTCATTCCCGATGCTTCATTGCCGTCGGCATTGGTCACGACGAAACGCTTGTCCCGGGTGCCCACATAGGCGGCCAGCACACCCATCGCGGTTGACGGTACAGCCTTGTCGCCCTTGGCAAAATCGTGCATCGGCATCTTGCCCAAAGGAATCAAGTCCAGCACATGCTCGGTCACTGCAGTCTTGGCTGCTGGGCCGCCGCCAGCGCGCACAAAATTTTCACGCACGATGGACCAGGCTTCCGGGTTCAACGCGCGGCGCTGCAATCCCTCGATCATGTGCGACTTGTCCAGCGTGTCGGCCGGATACAGATTGTGCGACTTCGCGCCTACCGTATGTACACCCGCGCCCTTCATCTGTTTGATGATGAACACGGTCAATGTCCCGTTCAGCGCCGACTTGGCAGCCTTGTCGATGCCCGCCAGCACCGCAGCGGTAAACGCCAGGCGCTGCCCTTGTGAAAAATAGGAGCTATCCGCATAGGCGCTGGTCTGTTTGGTGTCATCAAAATCCCTGGCATCGACCAGGATCACTTCCCTGAAACCATGCCCCTTCCAATAGGCGACCATTTCCGCGTTGGTAAAACGCGACACCATGGAATGATGCTCCTGGCTGTAACCATTCCAGACCAGTGTCGGCAGGAAATTGGTGATCTTGGGATATGCGGTATTGAAGTGCATCATCGAATTGAGTACATAGGGTTCGCCCATGCCGCCGTCACCGATGGTGACCGGGAACAACTTGCCGGGATGCAGCATCGCACCCGCCATCGCGAAATGCTGGCCCTGGCCCAGCGGGCCGGCCGGTGCCAGCAGGCCGGGAATCGCGCCGGACAGGTGGCCAAGCAGGCCATGTTTCTCGCGGAAGCGCGCCATCAGGTCGGTCACGGTCCTGATGCCCATCTGTTCCAGTGACGTGTCGAGGAACATCGCGCTATAAAAACCGGGCGCATGATGACCCACTTCGGTCACGATATTGGTGTGGCCCAGCATCACCAGCGAGGCATAGGCTTCCGCACTGCTGGCGAAACCGCCCGGATGGCCGGAGCCTTTGGAGCCGCAGGTTTGCAGCGTCAGGTAGCGCAATGCATCGGCCATCAACAATGTTTGATACACCGCATCGGGCGCGCGGGGATCGATGATCGCAGACGCGCCTTCCTTGATGACAGCCGATTGGGCGTACTGGTCAAAGCCTTCCCATGCCGGGCCGAAATGTTGGATACCCGTACAAAATTGCGGCGTTGCCGCTACGTCAGTCATCATGATTCTTGCTCCTAAAAAATATTTGCCAACAGAATAAGGCTTGCCCTATAATTTCGCAATACACAATCGTTTTCATAATACGAAATATGGCGATTCAAAGAAATCAGGCGGGCTCCAACTCCATACAAGTCATCGAACGGCTGGCGAGTCTGCTGGATGTCATTGCCGCTCACGAAGACTCCGTGAGCCTGAAGATACTTTCGGCTGAAACGGGATTGCATCCATCCACCGCGTTCCGCATACTTGCTTCACTGGCTGAACATGGCTTTGTAGAGCGCACCACCAGGGGAAATTACCAGCTGGGTGTCAAACTGATGCAGTTGGGCAGCCGGGTCAGCGCCAGCGTGGACATCAGGAAAGTCGCATTACCGCTGATGGAAAAGTTGCGCGACCAACTGGGCGAGACGGTCAACCTGACGGTGCGCGAAGACGATGAAGTCGTCTACATCGAACGATCACTCGCCAAGCGCATGATACGAGTGGAACAGGTGATTGGCAGCCGCGCGCCCTTGCATGTCACCGCAGCAGGCAAAGTGATACTGGGCAATCAGGGCGAAGCGGCATGCCGCAGCTATGCGAAGCGCAGCAAGCTGCCCGCGTATACAAAAAACACCCATACCAAGATCACCGCGCTATTGCATGACTGCATCTCCGCCGCAAAGCGCGGCTATGCGCTGGACAATGAAGAAGCCGAACTGGGTGTAGGATGCATAGGCACGTTGATACATGACGCCGGCGGCCATGTGGTCGCCGGCTTGTCAGTGTCGGCACCGATAGAGCGGCGCCGCGACGAATGGATCGCGCAAGTGATGGAGACCGGCGCACAGATTTCAAAACAACTTGGCTATCACGCAACCACATAAGGAGAGACCGCATGAAAAATAAAAAATGTTTGACACTGGCGGATGTGAAGATCATTGCAGCAGGCTGCGAGGCCGAGGCGCTGAAGCAGAACTGGGCCGTATCCATGGCCATCGCCGATGATGGCGGCCACCTGATGTGGCTGCAACGCCTGGATGGCGCAAACCTCACCACGATACAGATCGCCGCCGGCAAGGCGCACACTTCCGCGATGGGACGCCGGACCAGCAAAATGTACGAAGATATCGTGGCTGGCGGCCGCAACGCTTTCCTGTCCGTCCCCGGCGGGCTCACACTTTTGGAAGGCGGCGAACCCATCATGGTCGATGGCGAGATCGTCGGCGCCGTAGGCGTGTCCGGCGTCAAATCTGTCGAAGATGCGCAGGTCGCACGCGCCGGCATCAGTGTGTTTCTTGAACAGTTGCAGTGGTAAATTTTCAACTGGTGGGGCCAGATTTTTGCTGTTAGATTGCGTTCCGTGTTTTAGTAGTCTCCCGTGATTCTTGAAGAGGGCAACTGTAGTCCAGAGTCGGAGGAAATTGAATTTGCGTTCTTATCGTCTGTTGCTTTGTACCCTGAGCCTGCTTTTGCCTCTGTCTGTTTTTGCAGAGGCTGTCACCATAGGCGCCGAAAATGACGCGTCGCCCTGGTCCTTTCCGGACGGCAGCGGTTATGTCAATGATCTGGTTCGCGAGGCATACAAAGCAGTGAACTGGGATGTCACTTATGAAGTGTTGCCCTACTCACGCTGCAAAATCCAGACAGAGGAAGGCAATCTGGTGGCCTGTTTCTCGGCGAGTAGAACACCGGAGACAGAAAAGAAGCTTCAATTTTCATCCTTGCCGGTATTCAAGGCGCACAACCTGCTCTTCGCCAACGGGGACTCGCCGCTTCAGGGGTGTAATGCCGATGCATGGGGACACAAAATTTCGGTGGGCTTCGTCAATCAATACGAATATCTGCCTGCCGTAGAAGCGTTACAGAAATCCGGAAAAATCACGGTCAACATGATCCCTTCCGAAGTGTCGATGGTTCGCATGCTGGCTAGCGGACGACTGGACGCCGCGCTGGTCACCGTGGACCCGGTGAAACGTATCGAACTGGTATCGGTGCTCGCCAGGGTAAAACCATTCTTCAAGGTTGTCTGTGATTTCGGTAGCCTGCCTGCCTATGTTGCCTTCAGCCGTGCCAATCCGCAGAGCGCCAAAGCGCTCGAAGCATTTAATAAAGGCTTGGCATTGATCACCAGGAACGGCACTGTGGCGCGTTTGCAAAAAGAGTGGGCGAGTACTGTAATGTCGAGAGCTTCCGCCAAGCCATAGCAAATGTCCTTGGGCATCATATAATGCACCTATGATACTTCTTACATATCATTGTTCTAACTTCACACTGCATGTCGCTGTTCAAATACCTACCTAAAAAATATCTCGACACCTTTTTTCGTCATGGAAGCCTCAAGATTGGCACTCTTTATGAGTATCGAAAGGTTGAACATTATGGCGAAGTCATCGGCGATAAAGATGAAGGATTACACAGAACAACACTGAGTCACCCAGGAGGCATATTAGTTGATCTGGCTACCAATACACCTGAAGCCAATTTCATCAGAAAAACACTTCCACCACACCTACAAGATGCCAAGAATAAGATATATATTGAAAATGGTGCTGGCATAATTTCCGAGAGCAATTCCCAAAATCTTTATATCTACAGCATGTCATCTGAATGCAGTAACGAGTTAATGAAGGCGTTTGGATGTGATGCGTGTATGGAAATTGTGAATCCACAGGCATTTTTTTCTGCAATCAGCAATCGCATTCAACTTCGAGGCAAGATCGATAGCTATGGGGCA
>CAIOKY010000033.1 GCA_903858965.1 uncultured Nitrosomonadales bacterium
AAAAAATCAACAATTTTCAATGAATTTTGATCCTAAAAGCTGTGAGCGCCCCACGGCAATACTAAACCTTTTCATAAATGTGTTGATAAAGCTTATTCAAATGCGATATGAACGCTAATGAATACTTTAAAGATACGCTCAATCAAATATTTACTTTGTAAATTTTACCAAGTAAATATAAAACTTAAGGTTTCTATATGCAAATCAATTACCAATCTTCTAATCAGGCTATTATGGCAAAGCATATTACATGCCATATCTCGAGCAATTGTTTAAATATTATTTAATCGAGTAAGTTCCTTGTAATGGAATATTTTTATATAAACTTACTAAGCATTTGTATGCAAAGTATTTAGGAGAAATTTGCTGATTTAAAATCAGTTTTTTGGGCATAAGCCTAGAGCACAGCTTTTCTCCAAATCCTCCTGAGCATTGGTGAAATCACCGAGAGTTCGATATATCATGGCCCTGCCATAATAAGAGTTGGCATTATCTGGATTAAGCAGGATAGCGCTATTGAAATCATGTAAAGATTCTTGATATTTTCCCAGAAAGTAATAGGCCGTGGCACGATTACCGTACTCGAAATCAAAAGGATAGATGGCGATGGCCTTACTAAAATCGGCAATGGCTTCTTCGTAACGTTTTAAGTGCCCTAGTTCAGTGCCGCGATTATAATAAATACGGTCAACGCCGAATACCGTGGGTTTATCTCGTACCAGTTTTTCGGCATCATCCCATAGTAATAATGTCGAGGAGAAAGTATTCAGCCGGTTCAGCGTGGCAGGTATCAATAGTAGACCAATGATACTCGACAATATAAAAGTATTTTTCGGTGCAAGCCACCCGGACACTACTGGAAGTGCTACGAACAGTCCTGGCATCCACAGGTAGCTGCGGTAAAGCACAAAAGGTTCTTGAATACGCACGGTGGATAACTCGGTCACAAAGAGAATCCAAGGGAACAACAGAGCAAATCCCAACAATCCCCAGCTTCCCCGTTTGAACAACAACCAAGCCGCGGTGATTGGATAAACCAGAAATGTGATCAGTCCGAATGTATATGGCCAACTTAAAAATGACGTGGCAAATGGCTCACGCATATCTACGGACATCCAGGCCGGGTTTGGCAACAGCCACAACCCAAGATATTTGAAAAAAAGAAAAGATTGGGTAAAGATGCTCAACAAGAATGTATTCGGCAATTCCGTTAACCCTTGCTTTTTTGCCGAGATATCTAATATTCCAGCAGCATTGGGTTCGTAGGGATGACCCAGAACCCCTTTTGCGCTCAATAGCACGCTTCCCGCAATAAGCGCTGTCAAGATGAAATAAGGTGCGGTTTGTTTGAACAGCGCTAGTGACGGCTTACGGATAAGAAAGGTCAAAACCAGCGCCAGCCCAGGTGCCGCGATACTGTGTTCTTTGGAATATACGGCGGCAAAAAACAACATGGCTGCGATAAACATCCAATGCATTCCTCCGCGCAATAATCCTTCCAGATAAGTGAGTAGCATTAACAACATGAACAGGGTAGCCATCAGGATGGGACGTTCGATGAGGTAAGCTACACCGTAGACAGAAACGGGGTGCAAAGCAAAGAGCAGCGCACCAAAAAAAGCGAACCATACTAATCGTGGAGGAATATTACCCGCAATATCATTGGTCAGCGTTACTTGAAAAAGCCGTCGCAGCAGGAAAAACAAAGCGAGCGCATTAGCTGAGTGCAACAGCACATTACCAAGCCTGAGCCAAAACACATCAAGGCCAAACATGCCTGTCGTCCAGCTAAAGGTTGCATAAGACAGCCAGCGCAAATCGAAGCTGAAATAGGTGTGGCCATATAGTGCTACGGCTTCAGGGTTCTCAAAAAAATCATTGTCATCGAAAACAAACGGCGCATGCAGCGATCCGGCATAAAGCGCGAAAATGATCGACAGCAGTAATGTGATCGGGAAAACAGAGTTGGAGAAAATGTCTCGGAATTTCATCATTAATTTTTTGCCGACATGCTCGCTGTAGGTAGCGTTTCATAACAGTCCCGAGTTTTTGGGAATTTCCGCGAAAGACGATAGTGGATCGCATAACCTTTCGGCTCTAAGGTGTGCCGGAAAAACTAGTAAATCCGACGCGAATTGGCATTGCAGAGGGAAATCATCTATTCGTGGGCTTGTACAGCAACATGTCGATGTGTGCCGGGTTTACGCGAGAGAGAAAATTGACTGGCCCCGCCAGAATTCATGCGATATCTTGTTTGTTGATATCACGGTACTGGCTCGCTTTCGCTTGGCTCACTCTTGGCTGGTTCACTCTCATTCTTGGCTTTATTTTCCGGCGCATTCTTTTCTAAAGATTTTTTACCGAGAAATCCGTCATCTTCAGAAAGTGCTGCGGGACGAAAGACGTCTACTTTGCGGAAAAACTGATCCGTTACATAAACTCTCCCATCTTCGTCGACCGCAATGCCTGCAGGAAGCGAGAATTTAGCAGGGCCATCGGAGTTTGAACGGCTGCCTACAGCAAGCAGTAATTGTCCCTCGGGGTTGAATATCTGGAAATTGCCAAACATTGCATCTACCACATAGACATTTCCGTCCTTGTCCACAGCAGCCTCTTTGGGTCGCGAAAATTGTCCGGGTTGGCGACCGATGGCGCCAAACGTGCTGATGAATTTGCCTTCAGGGTCGAATTTCTGTACGCGAAAGTTTCCGCCGTCTACAACATATAATGATCCGTCTGGGGCAAGTACGGTGTCTCGCGGCAGATTGAATTCGCCCTTGTCGATACCGCGCTTGCCAATATCGAACAGGTGTTTACCACTTTGCCCATCGAATACTAGTACCTTGTGTTCGCTGGAACTGCTACCGCCGATGTCTACTGCATAAACGCGCGATCCATCAGGAGTAACGGCTATCCCGGCCGGCCTGGCGAATTGATTGGGGTCCCCGATAGAGCGAAGAAATTTACCATCTCCGGTATACACTTCGATTTGTTTGAGTTTGCCATCGAACACATAAAGATTGCCTTGTTTGTCCAAGTCAATACCCAAAGGCATGGCTAATTTGCCGTTGCCGTTCTCGTCGTCCTCTTCGCCGATTTTGAAATATTTGTGTCCCGGGAAGTCGAATACTGCCACGGTTCTATTCACCGTATCGCCCACATAGACGCGCCCATGCTGAACCGCCACACTGTATGGCTTGGACATCCCTATGCCTGACTTCTTTTCCCCGGTCAGTGCTCGCTTGAGTTTATCGGTATCTGTGTCTTCTTTTACATCAAAACTACTGTGTATCGAGCGTTCCCAATAAAATCGTGGCTCATCTGGAGGTGGAGGGAAGGTTAGATCGTCGGGGTGTTTCTCTTCTGCGACCTTTTTCCCAGACATTGCACACCCTCCCAAGGCAAGGGCAATGGCAAGTATAACAACCAAGGATTTCGTCAGTTTCATTTCTGTAATTCCTATCGAAGGTCTACCCAAGGTCTGAGCATACACTTAAAATTAAACCTCATGCAAGCAACGACCCAAGATGGCAGGATACTTGGATATTTGCTACATTCTTACCTTACATGATATCATTTTTCTTTGTTTTTACTGGTTTTTACCGTAGCTCAAAAAATTAAAGGCATCTCTTCCATTGCTGATATTTAGAGGGTTTTTCACGCTTGAATCAACATGAGGTCTTAATCTAAATGCGCTTAATTTACCCCAATCAAAAATTGAATGAAGGCAGCAAACCTTCTGGGCGGCTTATGACTGGGTGGTTGCTGGTCTGTTTATTACTGCTAGGTAGCGTTACTAGTGCGATGGCCGGTGAGCACCACACGCAAATTCCCGGTGAAACGAGGGCCGGAGCTTATATTTTTCATAATTACTGTTCGGTGTGCCACGGCGATAAAGGGGATGGTCAAACCAGGGCAAAGAATGGTCTGGTGCCACCACCACGGAATTACACCACCCCTGAAGCAGCAGTGGAATTGACGCGCGAGCGCATGATCCATTCAGTGACCAATGGGCGTCCCGGCACCGCCATGATCGCGTGGGGCCACGAACTCAGCAGCAAGGAAATCGAGAATGTGGTTGATTACATCCGTGCAACTTTTATGAAGTTGGGTGACAAGGCTGAACGAAAGATGCCGGACAGCAAGCTGTTGGCAAGCCGTGGCGGTGTGTTGTATATGCAGGCCTGTGCTATGTGCCATGGTGAAACAGGCGCTCGTGATACAACGGGAAGAATGCAGCCACCGCCTAGGGATTTCACCTCGCCAGCCGTTATTGCCGAGCTGACTCGCAAGCGGATGATTGCCTCAATCACCGACGGACGACCAGGTACCGCAATGAGGGGATTTGGTAACCAGTTTAATAAAGCGGATATTGAAGCCATCGTTGACTTTATTCACGACGCGTTCATGTCCGGTTCCAAACCTAAAAATTAGTACCGATGAAAAAAATTGTGATGGCGATACTGCTGGCAGCATTTATTGCAGCATTTATTGCAGCAATTCTGCTATTCGTTTTTGTTGTGAGGCCCGCCAAGATTGTTGAGAAGCCGCCCGCGCCACCGGTTGCTGTGATTGGCAAAGCTCACGCGCAGTCTGCAACCGCCATTGCGGATATGTCATTGCCCATGCCTCTGGGACTCAAAGGGGACCCTGACAAGGGCAGAGTTTTTTTCATGGGAAACTGTTTCACTTGTCATGGTGTTCTAGGCGATGGAAACGGCCCGCGCGCATACTTCATTACGCCACCGCCCCGTGATTTCCTGCTTGAGACATCGCAGCAAAGATTGAATCGGCCGGTCCTGTTTGAGGCCATTACCAACGGCCGGCTTGGCACCAATATGCCGGCATGGGGCAAGGTGTTGAGCAGCCAGGAAATCGCCAATGTTGCGGAGTTTGTGTTCCAGAATTTCATCAGCGCCCCCCCGAAGACTGAGGACCAGAGGAACAAAGGGAAGCAGGAGTAAATGAAAAGGTTCGTTCTGCTGGCTGCGGCCATAGTCGCGCTGTGCGGATGTTCCAGGTCAGAACCGCACCCAAGTGGAAATAGCGACTTGCAGAGCCAGAAAGTGGCGATTGGCAGTGATGCGGCTACTGGAGATTTGGAGCTCGGCAGGCGCATTTACAATTTTCGTTGTTACTTTTGCCACGGTTACTCAGGTAATGCACATACGCTGGCAGCCACCTTGCTTACGCCAAAACCAGTGGATTTCACCAGTATTTCGCCCGATTTGTTAAGCAGGGAACGCATGCTGCAATCTATCCAGTCCGGACGTCCCGGCACAGCCATGATGAGTTTTGCCAGCGTTCTGCAGCCGAGTGAGATTGTGGCGGTAGCGGATTTTGTGCGGCATGAATTCATGGTCACAAAGGCGGAAAACACGCGTTACCATACCGAGGCGAACGGCTGGTTCAATCATGAGCGCTATGCCACTGCTTTTCCCTTCGCCCGCGGTGAGATTGCGCTGGACACTCCCTGGGAGCAACTCACTGCGCAACAAGCAGAAGGCAAGCGGCTGTTCCTGGCATCCTGCGTGAGCTGTCATGACCGCGGCCGTGTGACCGATAAAAGTGTACGCTGGGAATCACGCGCGGTATCTTATCCACGCAACCAGGTTACGCCGGGCGATTATTCTCCTCGTCAGTCCAAAGATGACAAGCCCGTGGATGCCATGACCAGCGCCACGCCGTATCATCTTCACGACTTGCCTCCAAAGTTGGCAGGGCTGACTGAAGCCGAGCAGCGTGGCGAAACGCTATTTCAGCAGAACTGTGCTTTCTGCCACGCTGCCGACGGCACCGCGCGCAACTGGATAGGCAGCTTTGTGGAGCCACATCCGCGTGACCTGACCAAATCCCCAGTCATGGACAGCATGACCAGGACGCGGTTAAGAACGGTGATACGCGATGGATTGCCCGGCACTTCCATGCCAGCCTGGAAATCGGTATTGTCAGAACAGCAGGTGGATGATGTCATCGCCTATGTGGCGCGCGCCTATCACCCTCTTGCACCGGAATAATCATGTTGAAAATATACAACACGCTGGCGCGTGACAAACAGGAATTCGTCCCCATAGCACCGGGCAAGGTCGGCATGTATGTGTGCGGCATGACGGTATACGACTACTGCCATCTCGGTCATGCGCGTGTGCTGGTGGTGTTCGACATGGTGTACCGCTGGCTCAAGGCAAGCGGCTACGATGTGAACTATGTGCGCAACATCACCGACATCGACGACAAGATCATCAAGCGCGCGGCGGAGAACGGCGAATCCATCCACGCACTCACCCAACGCTTTATCGATTTCATGCATGAAGACGCTGATGCGCTGGGCGTGCTGCGTCCCGACCATGAGCCGCGCGCTACCCAGTATGTGCCGGAAATGCTGGAGATGATCGGACAACTGGAGGCCAATGGACTGGCTTATCGGGCGACGGATGGCGACGTGAATTTCGCGGTGCGCAAGTTCGATGGTTATGGAAAACTGTCCGGGAAATCGCTGGAAGACCTGCGTGCCGGTGAACGTGTCGATATCACAGATACCAAGAATGATCCGCTTGATTTTGTGTTATGGAAACATGCGAAGGAACAGGAATCAGAGGAAGTAAAGTGGGATTCGAAGTGGGGCAAGGGCCGCCCCGGCTGGCATATCGAATGTTCGGCAATGGGTTCCAAGCTGCTCGGCAAGCATTTCGACATCCATGGCGGCGGCGCGGATCTGCAATTCCCGCACCACGAGAATGAGATCGCGCAAAGTGAAGGCGCGCATCAATGTACCTTCGTGAATTACTGGATGCACAACGGCTTCGTCAATGTCGACAAGGAGAAGATGTCCAAGAGCCTCGGCAATTTTTTCACGATCCGCGAAGTGTTGAAGAAATACGATGCCGAAGTGGTGCGCTTCTTCATCCTGCGCGCGCATTACCGCAGCCCGCTGAATTATTCCGATGTGCATCTGGATGATGCGAAACAATCGCTGGATCGACTCTATACGGCACTGAAGAATGCACCTGTGGAAGTGGTTACTGTAGATTGGAACGAACCTTTCGCACAGCGTTTCAAAGCCGCGATGGATGACGATTTCAACACGCCGGAAGCGATGGCGGTGTTATTTGATTTGGCAAATGAACTGAACCGTACCAAGTCAGCTGATACAGCAAGACAACTGAAGGTGTTGGGTAATGTGCTGGGTTTGCTGCAGGAAGACCCGGTCAAACGCTCGCAACGATCACGTCATATTGTTGCGACGGTAGGTTTCACCCAAGATGACAATACATTTAGTGCAACAGCCGTTGTGACACACACTCCCGAATCAATCGATCATCTGATAGCAGCGCGCGTTGCCGCCAAGCAAGCCCAAAACTTTGCCGAAGCCGATCGCATCCGCAAGGAATTATTGGCAGCAGGCATCGTGCTGGAAGACAGCGCTTCAGGAACCACTTGGCGGCGCGCCTGAATAGAAACTAAGGCAGCTTGCCCGCCGCTACCATGCGGTTGAACAGGATATTGGGTGATATCCAGACTACAAGGTCATCGAAGGTTGTGCTGGGTGTATGGCTTACGAAAGTAGAATCTCCATTGGAGTTTTCCAGTTCATCGGCATTACTGCTGGCCGGTAGCTGTGTGCCTAGCGGAGTCCAGGCTCCAGCTGCATTCCTGCCGTGGGAGATGATGACCACTGGAATGTTTCCAGCGATGGTCACGCCCGGTGGTGAGGCAGATGGCGAAGCAGATAGCACATTAAGGGTGCCGGGAGAACACAATGCAAAAGAAGCATTCGCAGGTGCCGGGTTGGGCGAACAGCCGCTGCCATAAGTGTTGCTGCTGTTGGAATCGGAAAAATTTGTATCGACGCGATAGGTATAGCGATGTCCCCATGCGTCTGTTTCATTTACTCCAAGCGTAGCCCATGGCAGTACGCCGACTAAAATGCTACAGACGTTGCTGCTGAATGGTACGGAGGCTCCGGCGCTGACCCCGCTGACAGTTTGTCCGGTAGGGGTTGAGGGAACGGCGGGACAAGGCAACCGTCCGTTCGCCAAAGCATATCCGATAATAGCTTCCTTGATATCAGATAAAGCCTTTTGCGTGTCGGCATTGTTGCGCTGATCCATTTGCGCCTGGAGCGGAACCAACATGCCACCCAGCAACAGCCCGACGATCATCAGCACGATCGCCATTTCGAGTAAGGTAAAACCGTTTTGTGGAATAACTTTCATATTATGTCATTGGTCGGTTATGGGCAGTTGACATTGAGATTGTCATCAATGGTACACAATACATCGTTGAATGTGCTGCTGGCAGCGCCGGTTATATAAACCTCATTACCGGAGGCGCCCGTGAAATTACTGGCGTTGCCTACGCCTGTGCTTACATCTTCCAGATAGTTGCTAATGGTGCCGCGCGGCGTACTGTTTACGCCAGTGGTGTCGCTTGCGCGTGTTTGTCCAGCCAAACCGCTGTTGGCAAACATGACCACGGCGGCATAATGGCCGTAGCCCACTCTCAGGCATTGGGTTCCACCACCACAGGTCTGCCCCCCGCTGTTGGTTGGTTGGAATTCCTGCGCGAGGGCGTAAAACAGTTGGTCTTTCCAGTTGGTCCACCAGGTATCAACGACGCTTGTCCATCCGGCAGGGCAGCTGGTGGTCGTCATGAGATTGCTGAGCGGGTTGTGGGACGGTGAACCTTTTGATGTGGACACATCGTAGGGGACTCGTCCGGCATAGATATTGTATTGGTCGTTATATTT
>CAIOKY010000034.1 GCA_903858965.1 uncultured Nitrosomonadales bacterium
CAGCGGGTCGCCCATTTCGGTGAGCTTATGTTGAATGAGGAATTGAAGCCCGTTGATAAAACCGATTTTATCCGTGAGCTTGATTTCTACAGGAACAGTAATCCAAATTAAGCGAAACTTTCTAATTTAATCTTGCATAGGGGTACGTAATGAGCATTCAAGCAGTCGTAAGCTTTTTTGTTGGCGGTGGATTCTGGATGTACCCGATACTTCTGGTCGGGGCTCTGGGTGTGGCAATCTCCATCGAGCGGTTCATCACGCTTAGCAGGGTTGAGAATGCCAACCGCAAAATGTGGGATCAACTGCAGCCGCTGCTCAACCAGGGCAATATCGACAAGGCACGCGAGATGACTGTGCACGATACGTCAACGGTCAGCCAACTCTTGCAGGCAAGTCTGGAGCTACAGGGCGCGGCACGGCGCAGGGAAGACTATGAAGTCGTCATGGAAGAAGAGATGATGGCGATCGTTCCCCAACTGGAAAAACGCATCGCCTATACCGCGCTATACGCAAACATGGCGACATTGCTGGGGCTGCTCGGTACCGTCAGCGCCTATCGCACTCTTGCGCCCCATGCCGTGCAGAATCATCCCACCGATGAACATCTGCTGCCGCTGTTTGTCGCGCTCGGCGCGGCGGATAAAATTGCCGGCGCGCAGCGCCTGAATAATGTGATGACCTACGGGATACTGGCGATGGATGCGTGGCTGTTCGATCCGCTGTAGGCTCGGGACAAGAATCCCGCTTCTATAAACCCTTCGTAATTTCTTTCAATGCATCTGCTGACAAACTGGCCAGCGGGATGCGCTGTGCCCGGTCGAGATTCGGGAAGTGTCTGGAGGTCGCGCGGAAATAGCTGGGGTCGTAATGCAGCGTGAGCAGTTCCGCGACCACGGTGGCGAAATCTCCGGCGCGTATCAATGTGCTCCAGTGCTCCAGTTGCTTGGCTCCGTGAAAGCGGTGCAGCGGTTTGAGGTGTTCGATAAAGATCTCCGGATTCTCGATATAGTGGCGGTAGTCTTCGAGCAATCCGGCTACGCGCGTGGCCAGCGGCGTTTCGACCAGCAGGCATGTGCTGGCGTGCATTGCGGTGACCAGAGCCGGAGGCAGGGTGATCAGGCCGATCTTGTTGCTCTCAGCTTCGACGTAAACCGGTCGCGCCGGTTCGAATTTTTGCAGTGCTTGCAGTAGCGCACCATCGAACCACTTCTGCGAAGGTTGAGCTTGTTCGGGCAATCTGCCCAGTACCGAGCCGCGATGTCTTGCCAGCATTTCCAGATCGAGAACCTGATGTTTATTATCGGGATGCCCTGTGTCAACTAAAGCTGCGAGCAAACGGCTCTTGCCCGAGCCGGTCGGGCCGCAGACTATTTTGAATGTGAGGCGTTGCGGCAATGCTTCCAGTTTTTCCAGCACATCGCGCCGATACGTTTTATAGCCCCCTTCCAGCTTGTGCGCCGCCCAACCCACTTGCGCGAGGATGATGCTCATTGCACCGCTGCGCTGCCCGCCGCGCCAGCAGTAGATCAGCGGGCGCCAGGATTTCGGGTGTTCGTGAAAGCGCGTTTGCAGGTGATGTGCGATGTTCCTGGCGATCAGTGCCGCGCCGACCTTGCGCGCCTCGAACGGGGATACTTGCGTGTACAGCGTGCCGACGGTGACGCGCTCCTCATTGGACAATACCGGGCAATTGATCGCACCGGGGATGTGATCCTCGGCGAATTCTGCCGGCGTGCGCACATCGATAATTTCGTCAAAGTCGCCCAGCTGTGATAGGTTTGCAATTCTGAACAACATCGTAGAAGGAAAGATTCGTGTCCGAAGTGAAGTTGACCCAATTGTCGCACGGTGGCGGCTGCGGCTGCAAAATAGCGCCTGCCCTGTTGCAGGAAATTTTAGGTGCGGCGAAAGAAAAACTGCCGTTTGCCAATCTGCTGGTCGGCACCGAGACCAGCGATGACGCGGCAGTGTACCGCCTGAACGATCAGCAGGCGATCATCGCGACCACGGATTTTTTCATGCCCATCGTCGACGACCCGTTCGACTTCGGGCGCATCGCTGCGACCAACGCGCTGTCCGATGTCTATGCGATGGGCGGCACGCCTATCATGGCGCTGGCGATCGTCGGCATGCCGATCAGCAAGCTGCCGGTTGAGACCATACGCGCGATCCTGCAAGGCGGCGAATCGGTCTGCCAAGCGGCAGGTATCCCGTTGGCAGGCGGGCATTCGATCGATTCCATCGAACCGATTTACGGTCTGGTGGCGATCGGCATCGTGCATCCAGACAGGCTCAAAAGGAACAGCGAAGCGCAGGCGGGCGATGTGCTGATACTCGGCAAGGGACTGGGTGTCGGTGTGCTGGCAGCGGCGCTGAAGAAGGACGCGCTGTCAGGCCAGGGTTATGCGCAGATGATCGCCACGACCACGCAACTTAACACCGTGGGCAGCGAACTGTCCGGACTGAAAGCCGTGCATGCGTTGACCGACGTGACCGGATTCGGCTTGCTCGGACATCTGCTGGAGATGTGCCGAGGTTCGGGATTGGCCGCTGAGGTGGCTTTTGCGCAAGTGCCGGTATTGTCCGAAGCACTGCCGTTGGCGCAGCAGGGCTATGGTCCGGGCGCGATAGACCGCAATCTGGCAAGTTATGGACATGAAGTGGATTTTGCCGTGCATCTGGAAAGCTGGCAGCGCCGCGTGCTGGCCGACGCGCAAACCAGTGGCGGCTTGCTGGTTGCCGTTGCACCTGATGCTGTGGGCGAAGTGCTGGCCTGCTTTCAGGGGGCAGGTTTCACGCAGGCAGCAGTGATCGGTACGATGAATAACGGTACCCCGCGCGTGAAGGTCGCTTGACTGGTCAGGCTGATAGGCTGAATTGATGTGTAAATCAGCCGTTTTTCGACTTATCGCAGGCTTGGGGTGGTTCAGTATGATATCGAAAAATACTGGGGTCATTGTTTAAGCGCATCAGGACAACTGACAGCAGAACGGCCGACAGTTGCAAGCGATACATCGCACTGGTGATCCGGGATCAATAACTGGGATAAAGAAAATGAGTCGATTACTGAAACAGGTGTTACTAGGCTGCGCGTTTGTGTTCGCGCTGACTGCCAAGGTAATGGCTGACCCTCTATCAGATGCGCACCGCGCTTTCGATGCCGGCGATTATGCAAAAGCTGCCACGCTATACCTGCCGCTGGCCAAGAAGGGCAATGCTGTTGCCCAATTCAAACTGGGTGTCGTGTATTCGCAAGGACTCGTTGTTCTCCAGGATTATCAGGAAGCGCTACAGTGGTATCTGATGGCGGCCAATCAAGGCTATGTGCCGGCGCAAGTCAAGCTCGGGGACATGTATGCGCAGGGACAAGGGGTTCCCCAGGATTACAAGAGAGCAGTGCGGTGGTTTCAGTTCGCCGCGGAACAGGATGACGCTATGGCGGAACTGCGCCTCGGGGAAATGTATGCGCAAGGATATGGCGTACTTCAGGATTATAAAAAAGCCGTACAGTGGTATCGTCAGGCAGCCGACCAGGGAAATGCATCAGCCCAATACAAGCTTGGCCAGGCATACACCGATGGGCAGGGTGTTACGCCAGATGGCGAAACAGCGCACATGTGGTTCAACCTGGCAGCAGGGAATGCGACAGATGCCGCAACTCGCGAAAAATACATAGCACAACGCGATCTGGTTGCGAAGCAATTGTCCGCCCAGCAACTTTCCGCATCGTTGCAGGAAGCCAGGGCCGAAGCGAAAACCAAGGCAGAGATCGAGCAGGCGGCGGAAACAGAAAAGATGAAAGCAGCGCAGGCTGCTCAATTGGAGGCGTTGCGTGTCGCCACGGTAAACGCCGAACAGGCCGAAACGAAAGCCGAATATGCCACCATCGTGGCGAAGGCTGCGGAAGAAGAATTCCGCAACAAAACCAAACGATCCAGCTTGGCGAAAGAGGCCGCAAAAGAAAGGGCGGCAAGATTACAAGCCAAGCTGAAAGCCAAGGAAGAAAAGGAAGCGCGCATCAAAGCCAGAAAAGTTGCCGAGGAAAAAGCCAAGGCGCAAGCCGAGGAGAAAGCCAAGGCAAAGGCGATAGCCACAATCAAGGCCAAGGCTGCGAAGCAAAATGCCAAGCCGTCTGGTAAAACGAAAAAGACAAAAGCAGGTCGGGCGCATGATGCGGGTGCGGTAGAAAGACTTACAATGGATCAGGCAGCGTCGGCGCCAGTCGAGGTAAAGACCATGGTCAAGCTGGATCAAGCTGTGTCATCACCGGCAGTCGTTTCTCCGAAGAGCGAGCCGCCGGCGCCGGTCGATGTAACGCCCAGGCCGAAGTTGAACCAGGCAGCGTCGGCACCGGTCGAGGCAAAGACCATGGTCAAGCTGGATCAAGCTGCGTCATCACCGGCAGTCGTTTCTCCGAAGATCGAGCCACCGGCACCGGTCGATGTCGCGCCCAAGCCGAAACTGAATCAAGCTGTGTCCGCGCCGGTCGAGATTGCAGCTAAGGTCAAGTTGGAGCAGGCAGCACCCGACGCCGTGACGAAAGCCGAAGCACCCAAACCGGCTGGAGAAGTGCCGGCCAAGACATCTCCCTGATTGGCGGGGCGGCTGGCTGTGTGATTTACTTCGCAGTGCAATGACAATCCAGCAGGTATCAACCGTCTGGTGCTATCATTTGGCACCATGAAAAACCGTTTAACATCGACCCTCTCGCAATATTTCCGCCCCCGCTTGTTTGATGCCCTGCTCGGTTACAGCAAGGCGCGCTTTTCCACTGACATCACTGCAGGCATCACGGTCGGCATCATTGCATTGCCGCTCGCGATCGCTTTTGCGATCGCGTCCGGAGCGAAGCCGGAAGCAGGTATCTTCACCGCGATCATCGCCGGTTTTATCATCTCTTCCTTGGGAGGTTCGCGCGTGCAGATCGGCGGGCCGACCGGCGCGTTCATCGTCATCGTGTATGGCATCATCGAGCATTACGGATTTGCCAATCTGTTGATCTGCACCATCATGGCAGGCGTGATGCTGGTGGCGATGGGGCTGACGCGCATGGGCAGCATGATCAAATTCTTTCCGCGTCCGCTGATACTCGGTTTCACCAGCGGCATCGCGGTATTGATCATATTCAGCCAGGTCAAGGATTTCTTCGGACTGAGAATCGCCAGCCTTCCTGCCGACTTTTTTCCGAAACTTGCGGCCCTTTACCATGCACTGCCAACGCTGGATGTCGTTACTGTATCGTTGGCATCGTGTTCGGCATTGCTGATCTGGTTTTATCCGAAAGCCTGGGCACAAAAACTGCCATCGCCTATCCTTGCGCTGATCCTGGGGACGCTGGCTGTCGCCCTGTTTGATCTGCCGGTGGAAACGATAGGCACACGGTTTGGTGGCATTCCGCAAGGCCTGCCGGCTTTTAATCCGCCTGAATTCAGTTTTGCCACATTACGCTATTTGATTGCGCCGGCGATGACCATTGCGCTGCTTGGCGCGATCGAATCGCTGCTCTCGGCAGCGGTTGCCGACGGCATGATAGACGACAAGCATGACCCGAATCAGGAACTCATTGCTCAGGGTATCGCGAACATCGTGGCGCCGTTCTTTGGCGGCATCCCGGCCACCGGCGCGATCGCGCGCACCGCAGCAAATGTCCGTTCCGGTGCCACCAGCCCGGTTTCCGGGATCGTGCATGCGATTACGCTGCTCATCATCGTGCTGGTCGCTGCTCCGTTGGCAAAAAACATTCCGCTGGCAACGCTCGCCGCGATCCTGTTGATTGTTGCGATCAACATGGGTGAATGGGAGGCTTTTCTTACCCTGAGAAAATATCCGGTCAGCGATAGTGCAGTGCTGGTTGCGACATTCCTGCTTACGGTTGTCTTTGATCTGACTGTGGCAGTCGAGATCGGTATGTTCATCGCGATCTTTTCCTTTATCCGGCGCATCACCAATCTCACCCATGTCAGCGTGGCCGAGGAATCGCCGCATGTGGACGATAACGCAGCCATGCAGCTACTCAAGGGCGTACCTCCGGGCGTGATGATCTACCGCGTGTTTGGCGCGCTGTTCTTCGGAGCGGCAGACAAGCTCGAAGCGATCCTTGTCAAGACGCACACCGATCCGGATGTGCTGATATTGAAAATGAACGAAGTCATCAGTATGGATGGCAGTGCGCTGCATACGCTGGAACATTTGCACGGGAAGCTGCGCAAGAATGACAAGCATCTTATTTTGAGCGGCCCACATACCCAGCCTTATTTCCTGATGCGTCAGGCAGGATTTTTTGAGAAGATCGGCAAGGAAAATGTGGTGGCCAATGTGGATGACGCGATCATACGGGCAAAAGAATTGCTGAAGGAAGATCGGAATGCTTAGCCGTCGCATGTATCGGATGGAAACCTGAACGACATAAATATTTTTCAATCTACATATTTCGACCATCAGACAATATGACACAGCAACATTATCCGGCTGCCATCGCGGCTTTCGACCAGGCCAATATGGAAGACCCGAACAGGGAGATGGCCGATGGCAAGGAATATCCCAAGGAGTTGCTCTATGCGCAGCGCTTGAGCGAAATGCAGGGACGTTATGCTCCCGATGCATCCGAGGCGGTCAAGCTTGCGGTGCGCGCCCAGCACATCCAGCGCTGGAAGACTCCGCGCAGCAACTATCCCATGGATAGAAACGGCTATCTTCTGTGGCGCACCGGGTTATACAAATTCCATGCGGAGCTTGCAGGAAGCATCATGCAGAAGGTGGGCTATGACGAGGAGATGATCGCCCGTGTCAAGAAAATTCTGAGCAAGAAGGGCTTGAAGGTTCACCCGGAGACCCAGTTGATGGAGGACGTGGTCGATCTGGTGTTCATCGAATATTACATGGCCGGGTTTGCCGTGCAGCATCCGGAGTATGACGAAGCGAAGTGGATACAGATCATCCGCAAGACCTGGCAGAAGATGTCGCCGCGCGCACACGAATTCGCGCTCGCGGGCGGGATCAAAATGCCGCAAGCGCTGGTGCCCTTGATCATGAAGGCGGTGCAGGAATAATGGATTATTTGCCCATCTTTGCCGATGTCAGGAACAAGCTGTGTCTTGTGGTCGGCGGTGGCGGAGTCGCCAAACGCAAGGCAGGCATGCTGTTGGGGGCGGGAGCCAGAGTGCGCGTGGTCGCGCCGCAGATCGAGGCCGCGTTAGCAGAGCAGCACAATGTGGAGACGGTAACTGCGCGATTTTCGGAAGAGCATCTTGACGGGGTGACATTGGTCATTGCGGCGACCAATGATCGCAGTGTCAATCGGCAAGTCTCCGAACTGGCGCGCGCGCGCAATATTCCGGTGAATGTGGTCGATGATCCGGAGTTGTGCAGCTTCATCATGCCGGCAATCCTCGACCGTTCTCCGTTGATGGTGGCATTCTCCAGCGGCGGAGCATCGCCGGTGCTGACGCGCATGATGCGCGGCAAACTGGAAACGATGATCCCGCAGAACTACAGCCGTCTTGCGACATTCGCGGAACGCTTCCGCGAGCTGGTCAAGCGGCGCATCAGCAACCCGGTGAAGCGCCGCATCTTCTGGGAGAATGCGCTGGAAGGCGTCATTGCTGAGAAGGTGCTGGTCGGCGATGAAAGCAGCGCCGAGAAAATGATGCAGCAGATGCTGGCGAGCGAAGATAACATCCAGCATGGTGAAGTTTACCTGGTCGGTGCAGGCCCGGGTGATCCGGATTTACTGACTTTCCGGGCTCTGCGACTGTTGCAGAAAGCCGATGTGGTCGTATATGACAATCTGGTATCCAAGCCTATACTTGAGATGGTACGGCGCGATGCCGAGCGCATCTATGCCGGCAAAAAACGCGATGACCACACAATGCCGCAGGAAGAGATCAATGAATTGCTGGTAAGGTTAGCCAAACAAGGCAAGCGTGTATTGCGCCTCAAGGGCGGTGACCCGTTCATCTTCGGGCGCGGTGGCGAGGAGATCGAAACCCTAGCGGAACACGGCATTCCGTTCCAGGTCGTACCCGGGATCACCGCAGCATCGGGTGTTGCGGCTTATGCGGGTATTCCGCTGACGCATCGCGATCATGCGCAGTCCTGCATTTTCGTGACCGGGCACTTGAAAGATGGCAGCATGGATCTCGATTGGGATGCACTGGCCAGACCCAGGCAGACCATCGTGGTTTATATGGGCCTGCCCGGATTGGCGACGCTCTGTAGTGAGCTTGTAGCGCACGGCTTGCCGGGCAGTACTCCAGCCGCGATCGTGCAACAGGGTACCACGCAAAATCAGCGTGTCATCACCGGTACACTGGTGACGTTGCCCGGAATCGCACAGGCAGAAAAATTGCAAGCGCCGACATTGATTATTGTTGGCGGAGTGGTCACACTCAGAAGCAAGCTCGCTTGGTTCGACCCTGGAAAATCTGCAGGTTTGCCAGGTTGATAATCGTACTTTTGATCTGGAGGTTAAAATGGCTGAGAACGATACTGTGGGCGATACGGGGCGGCGGAAATTTTTAATCAAAGTGACTGCAGTGGCAGGCGGCGCAGGAGCGGCTGTCGCGTGCCTGCCTTTCATTAGCAGCATGAATCCCAGCGCGGATGTGCTCGCCAAGGCGACAACGGAATTCGATCTGACGGGGATGAACCCGGGCGATATGCGCACCGTGGCATGGCAAGGCAAGCCGGTGTTCATCCTGCGCCGTACCCCGGAGCAGATCGCGGCGATGGAAGCTTCCAATGGTGGACTATATCCGGAACCCGATCAACAGCGGGTCAAGCAACCGGAATGGCTGGTTGTGGTGGGTGTCTGCACGCATATGGGTTGTGTGCCGAACAAGGAGGGGCCGGGTTGGACCTGTCATTGTCATGGCAGTCAGTATGATGACAGTGGCAGGGTTACGCGCGGTCCTGCGCCGAAAAATCTGGAAGTGCCGCCTTACCGGTTTATCACTGCGGACAAGATCGTCATCGGAGAGGCATAGGAGGAGGTCATGCAAAACAAGCTCATCAAATGGATAGACCATCGTTTTCCGCTCACCAATTTCGTCAAACATGAATTGACCGGCTATCCGACACCGCGCAACCTCAGTTACTGGTGGAACTTCGGTTTTCTGGCGGGCTTTGTGCTGGTGCTGCAGGTTGTCACCGGCATTTTTCTGGCCATGCATTACAAGCCGGATGCCACGTTGTCGTTTGATTCCATCCAGCACATCATGCGCGACGTGAATTACGGCTGGTTGTTGCGCTACATGCACGCCACCGGTGCATCGGCGTTCTTCCTGGTGATCTATATCCACATGGCGCGTACACTTTACTATGGCTCGTATCGTGCGCCGCGTGAGTTGATGTGGTGGACCGGACAGGGATTGCTGCTGATGTTGATGGCAACGGCGTTCATGGGATATTTGTTGCCGTGGGGACAGATGTCCTTCTGGGGGGCGACCGTGATCACCAACCTGTTCCGCGCCACGCCGTATATCGGCGATCAGGTAGTGGTCTGGCTGCGCGGCGACTACACTGTGGGCGACGCGACACTGACGCGTTTCTTCGCGCTGCATTATCTGTTTCCGTTTTTGATCATCGGTGGGGTGGTCGTGCATCTGGTTGCGCTGCATACCGTCAAGAGCAGCAACCCCAGCGGCATCGACCTGGCAGCCCGGGACAACATTCCTTTTCATCCTTATTTCACGAGCAAGGACTTCTACGGCTTGGGCCTATTCTTGATTGTATATTGCAGCTTCGTATTCTTCTTTCCCGACAGCATGATCGAACCGGCCAACAACATTCCGGCCAACCCGATGCAGACGCCGACACATATAGTTCCCGAATGGTATTTCCTGCCCTTCTATGCGATCTTGCGTTCGGTGCCCAACATGGTCGGCGGCGTGGCGGCAATGGGTCTGTCTGTGATGATGTTCGCATTCATGCCGTTTCTGGACCGCTCGCGCATTCCCGGCGGTGCGAGCAACCGTCCTATTGTCAGGATAGGATTTTACCTGTTCCTTTTGAATATGCTGGTGCTGGGATATGTCGGAGCCACCCCGCCGACCGACCAAATTATCCTGGTCGGGCAGGTCGCAACACTTTTTTATTTCGGCTCGTTCCTGCTGATCCCGTTCATTTCCATTGCGGAAGAACGGTGGCTTATCAAGCGTGGATTGCCGCCGGAAGTTGAAGCTTTGATCGCCAGCGAAGCCAGGGGGAAAATCAAATTACCGTTTCGCCGCCGCAGTGGGGATATCAAATGAGAAAGTTCATCGTCATATTGATGCTGTACTGTTTCAATTCTGTCGTCCATGCTGAAGATGTGCGACTGGGAAACATCGGGGTGGATGCCAGCCTGCCTGCCCTTGAGCGCGGCGCGGACCTGTTGATGAATGCCTGCCATAACTGCCACAGTTTGAAATACGTCAGGTATCGTGATCTGTCTGCATTCGGTTTCGACAAGAAAAAAGTCGATGGCTGGCGCGGGGATCAGCCTCCCGAGGCAGCGTTGATCGGTCTGTTGGCCGACGAATCGGCCGTGCAAATGTTTGGCAAGGTACCTCCCGACCTGAGCTTGATGATCAAGGCACGCGAGGGCGGGGAAAATTACGTTTATTCCTACCTCATCGGTTATTACATTACCCCGGAAGGTCTGCTCAGCAATCATGTATTTCCCGAAACCAAAATGCCCGATGTGCTGGGTGTGAGCGGTGTCACTGATCCGGTGCAACGCACAGAGATACAGGGAAAGGCACATGACATCGTTTCGTTCCTGGCCTGGGCGGCCGACCCGCATCAGGAAGAGAGGCACAGGCTGGGTTATTACGTGATGGTATATCTGTTGGTTTTGACTGCGCTGCTTTTTGCTGTAAAGAATCAAATCTGGTCGCGGCTGAAATAAGCATCATCCTGTGGTGATCGCGCCTGCGCGGCCATACATGGACAATACGATAATATTTTTTATGCGGATATAACTTGGAGGAGCGACTGATGAAAGCGATTCATTTACTGAGTGGTGTTGTTCTTGCAATGCTTGCTTCGCCTGTTTTTGCGGCCATTCCAGCACAAGAGCAGGGAGCAGTCAGTTACAAATCCGATGTCCGTCCCATCATCCACGATTATTGCCTGAGTTGCCACAAGCCGGGTGGCAAGGGCTACGAGAAAAGCGGGCTGGATATGCGCACATACAAGAGCTTGATGAAAGGCACCAGGTTCGGGTCAGTCATCAAGCCGGGGGACAGCTTTACCAGCATTTTGATCCAGTTGGTCGAGGGGCGTGCCCATGCTGCGATCAAGATGCCGTTCGGCATGAACGGAGGTTTGGCCAAGGACAAGATCGAGACATTGAAGAAATGGGTCGATCAGGGTGCCAAGAACAACTGACGATACCTGCCTGCCGGGCTATTGTGAACCGCCATTAAATATATACCTGATAAAAATACTCGGCATAGTTTAAAATCCATACCCAGTTTTTAAATCAGGTTCAGGAGCATGTAATGAGTTTTAACGAAGCTGACGTGCAAAATGCACTGAAGAATTTGATCGACCCGAACACCAAAAAAGATTTTGTCAGTGGAAAATCGGTAAAGAACGTCAAGATCGCCGGCAGCGATGTGTCGCTGGATATTCTGCTCGGTTATCCGGCCAAGAGCGTTTGGGACGAGGTACGTGCGATGGTCGTAACGCATCTGCAAACTGCGCTGCAAGGTGTGGGTAAAGTCAGTGTCAATGTAAGCAGCAAAGTCGTGCCGCATGCGGTGCAGCGCGGCGTGAAGCTGGTGGATGGAGTGAAGAATATCATCGCGGTGGCGAGCGGCAAGGGTGGCGTGGGCAAATCCACCACAGCGGTGAACCTGGCGCTGGCGCTGGCTGCAGAAGGTGCGCGTGTCGGCGTGCTGGACGCCGATATCTACGGGCCTTCGCAACCCACGATGCTGGGTATTTCCGGACAACCCAAATCGGTCGACGGAAAATCCATCGAGCCGATGAGCAATCACGGGATTCAAGCGATGTCCATCGGGTTCATGATCGCTGGAGAAGATACGCCCATGGTGTGGCGCGGTCCGATGGTGACGCAGGCGCTCGATCAATTGTTGCACCAGACGCGTTGGGACAACCTGGATTACCTGGTGGTGGATCTGCCGCCGGGCACCGGCGACATCCAGCTGACGCTTGCACAAAAGGTACCGGTCACCGGCGCGATCATTGTCACCACGCCGCAGGACATCGCGCTGATGGACGCGCGCAAAGGACTCAAGATGTTCGACAAAGTCGGTATCAAGATACTCGGCATCGTGGAAAACATGAGCACGCACATCTGCTCGAATTGCGGCCACGAGGAACATATCTTCGGCGCGGGCGGCGGGGAGAAAATGTGTGCCGATTACGACGTGGAATTTCTGGGTGGCTTGCCGCTGGACATCCGCATCCGCGAACAGGCGGATTCAGGTAATCCTACCGTGGTGGCTGATCCGGATGGCAACATCGCCAAAGTGTACAAACAGATCGCGCGCCGCATCGCGGTCAAGGTCGCGGATATGGCGCAGGATCACAGCACAGCCTTTCCGAAGATCGTGGTGCAAAATACCTAGACAAACAAGAGAGCGTCCTTCCCTGGAAATTACTTGCTGCCTTCCGGGGTAGGGGGATTTCTTGGAGCCAGCTGTTGCATTTTTTGCGACAGCAGTTCGGCAAACTGTTTTGCAAGCTGTTCGTTCTTTGCGGTAATGGATGCTCCCAGACGGGATCTTTCGAATGCGATCGCGGCTTTCAATTCTTCTCTGGTGTAAAGATGGGCCACGATATCGGCTAACTGATCTTTGATCACGTTCCAGCCCATCACTTCTTGCATGGATTTCCTGAACTGCGGCTTATCCTTCTCAGGTAGGTGTTCCGATAACTGCAGAGCATAGGCATCGATCGAGGCGTTGATTGTTTGCTCGAATTTCGATAGCTGCAAGTATTCGAGCGCCAGTTCCGTATTTGTTCTCTCCTGTCCAATGGCATTGCCAATGCCACCCAGGGAGAAAATCATCAATACCAGAATTGCGGCGATCCTTTGCATACAAATTTTCCTGATGTCTATCAGCGTTATGGCAAGCGTTATGGCATGAGATGGCGTGACTTGGTTATGCTGCCGTCCTTGTCACGGAGATTGGGCGGATTGGCAAAGCCAGCGCGGCTCACCGGCGGCGGCCCCGAGCTTCTTGCCGCAGGAGATGTCATCGCATCGACTTTTTTCATCGTATTAGCCGGTAACTCAACCCGCTTGATCACGCCGCCTTCCGACAGCAGCACATGATCTCGTTGCACCTCATGGACAATGACTCCTGGTATGATTTCGCGATTGGTACGGATCGCTTGCGCAGGCTTGCCGTTTGCCGACAAGATTGCGACGCTGTCAGCGGCCTCGCTGGCGACGACCACGCCTTTCAGCTGAAAATTACTGGCAACAGCCGCCGCCGAATAGCCTCCGAACAAGGCGGCGGCGGCATCGAGTTTTGGCGGAGTATAGGAAGCCAACGGCGGTGCTGAGACTTCACGGCGCGATGGCTGGAACAATTGCATCGCCCAGTACGCAGCCGATACGCACAAGGCAACGAACAATAAAAAGGTTGCAATCAGGGGCCAGCGTTTCATTTTATTTTCCATATTCGCGCTCGGGCATACCGTCAGTGAACCAGCTGGTTTATTTCGATGATCGGCATCAATACAGCCAGCACGATCAATAATACCACCACACCCATCGCCAATATCAGTGCGGGCTCCAGCAGGCCGGCCATGGTCATCGCGCGCCGTTCCAGATCCTGCTCCTGCGCGTTAGCGGCGCGCTCCAGCATCGCCGGTAATTCTCCGGTGACTTCGCCGGCGCGTATCATGTGGATCAGCATTGCCGGGAAATGCTTGTGCGCCGACAGCGCGCGCGCCAGGCCGACGCCTTCGCGCACGCTGTTTGCCGCCTCTTCGACTTGCGCGCGCATCGCGACATTGGTCAGCGTGTCGCGGCTGGTTTGCAATGCGCGCAATATCGGCACGCCGGAACCGGTGGTGATCGCCAGCGTGCTGGCGAAGCGTGCGGTGTTGAGACTGCGCTCGAATCTACCGTACAAAGGCGCGTTCAATAACCAGGTATGCCAGCGCAGTTTGACCGCAGCATCTTTTAATGCGTGCCGCCAGGCGAAAGCCAGCGCGATGACAACCAGTAAAACGATCCAGCCGTAATGACGCACGAAATCCGAAACGCCCAACATCACCGTGGTCAGGAACGGCAGTTTCTGTTTGGTGTTGGCGAATACCGACACGATCTGCGGTACCACATAAGTCAGCAAAAAGATCACGATCGCAAATGCCACCACGGTGACGATCGCCGGATAGGTGAATGCCAGCCGGACCTTTTGCACCAGTGCGTTGCGCCGCTCGATGTAGTCGGAAAGCCTGGACAACACGCGCGCCAATTGGCCGATCTGTTCCCCGGAAGAAACGAGTGCGCGATAGATGTCGGCGAAGTCGCGTGGATGTTGCGCCAGCGCATCGGATAGCGATGCGCCGCCCATCACTTCCGAGCGTATCGATGCGATCAGGTCGCGCACATAGGTACGTTCGGCCTGTTCGAGCAGTGCGGAAAATGCTTGTTCCAGCGGCAGGCTGGCCTCGAGCAGGCTGGCCAGTTGGCGCGTGAACAGTGCCAGTTCGACGGTAGACAGGCGATCGCCGAATGCGCTGCGTTTGGTGGATCCGGTTTCATCAAGCTGGCTCGCGATCGCAGCTACACTGATGGGTACCAAGCCTTGCGTGCGCAGGTCTGCGCGCGCCGCGCGCGCACTGTCGGCGTTGACCACGCCTTTTTTTGTGCCGCCGGCGGCATCGACGGCTTCATAACTGAATGCAGGCAAGGTGTTGTCCTTAACGATTATTCTTTGGTGACGCGCAGCAGTTCTGCCTGCGTCGTCGTGCCGTCGGCCAACCAGCGCTCTCCGTCTTCACGCATCGTGCGCATCCCGTCTTGTTGAGCGGCCGCGCGTATGTCGGCTTCAGAAGCACGGTCATGAATCTGCGCGCGTATCTGGTCGGTGGTCAGCAATAATTCATACACACCGACCCGTCCCTGATAGCCGGTATGACCACATTTTTCGCAACCGACCGCTTGCCAGAATTTGCCATCATACTTTTTGCAGTGCTCGCATAATTTGCGCACCAGACGCTGTGCGACTACACCGAGTAGCGACGATGACAACAGGAACGGCTCGATACCCATGTCGAGCAAACGCGTGACTGCTGCTGCCGAATCATTGGTGTGCAGAGTCGCCAATACCAGGTGGCCGGTCAATGATGCCTGTACCGCGATCTGCGCAGTTTCCAGATCGCGTATCTCGCCTATCATGATGATGTCAGGATCCTGGCGCAGGATCGCACGCAGCGCCTTGGCAAACGTCATGTCGATGCGCGCATTGACCTGGGTCTGGCCGACACCGTTGAGTTCGTATTCGATCGGGTCTTCGACTGTCAGGATATTGGTGCTGGTCGCATTCAGCCGCGACAGCGCGGCATACAGCGTGGTGGTCTTTCCCGATCCTGTAGGTCCAGTGACCAGCACGATGCCGTGCGGTTGCGCGATCAACTTGTCGAATTGCGCCAGCACTTCCGCGCTCATGCCCAGATTTTGCAGATCGAGTTGGCCGGCTTCCTTGTCGAGCAGGCGCAACACCGCGCGTTCGCCGTGCCCGGTGGGCAACGTGGAAACCCGCACATCGACCGGTTTGCCGCCGACACGCAGCGTGATGCGGCCATCCTGGGGCAGGCGTTTTTCGGCGATGTCGAGTTGTGCCATGATTTTGATGCGCGAGATCAGCGAGGCGTGGATCGCCTTCTTGGGCCGCACCACGTCGCGCAAGCTGCCGTCGATGCGGAAGCGCACTACTGAAACCTGCTCGAACGGTTCGATATGAATGTCCGATGCGCCTTCGCGCAATGCCTGGGTCAGCAAGGCATTGATCATGCGGATCACCGGTGCGTCATCTGCCGATTCCAGCAAGTCTTCGATCGCGGGCATGTCCAGCATCAGCTTGTTCAGGTCGAGGTCGGATTCGTATTCATCGATGACCTGAGCGGCATCGCCGCCGGAACCGGCATAGGCTTTCGCGATCGCCGCTTCGAGTTCATCACGGGGCATGGATTTTAGTTTGATGCGTCCGAAGCAGCGGCTGACTTCCGCGATCGCCTGCGGTGTGGTCGTGTCCGATATCCAGATTTCGACAGGGCCATCTTCAGCGCGTTGCGCCAACAGCGCGAAGTCGCGGGCGAACGCGTAGGGGAGAAGGCGAGCATCCATCATGGCATTACTCATGGGTGCGGATTACTGCTGTGGCGCCGCCGCAGGTTGTTGCGGTGCAGGGTTTTGTGGAAGTGCAGGCTGCGCATTTGCCGGGGCATCGGGTGTTATCTTTTTGGCCAGTGGGCCGCCGATCATTTTGCCATCCTGCAGCAAGGGCAACTTGGGCGAGTCCATGTTGGGAAAATCGGAATTTGGCAACATGGAAGGTTGCTCCGGCTGCCCGGTGATTTCTTCCTTGCGGATATAGTCATAGCGGTCTTCTGCCAGACTCGCGCTTTGCTCATTGTTGCGGATGATGGTTGGCCGCAGGAACACCATCAAGTTGCGTTTGACGTGAGTGCGCGTCTTGTACTGGAACAAACCACCGATGATTGGAATGTCGCTCAGGCCCGGTACTTTTTCGATGGTGTCCTTCATGTTGTCATCAATCAAGCCGCCCAGCACGATGATCTGTCCGTCGTCCACCAGCACGTTGGTATCGAGCGAGCGCTTGGTGGTGGCGAGTCCAGCCCCTCCGGTACTTACTGTATTATCAATGTCCGAGGTTTCCTGATAGATTGCCATCCTGACCGTGCCGCCTTGCGATATTTGTGGCTTGACTCGCAACGTCAGGCCGATATCCTTGCGCTCGACAGTCTGGAACGGGTTGACACCAGCACTGCCAGCTGAGGCGGACGTGGTGTACTGGCCGGTAATGAAAGGCACGTTCTGGCCAACGACGATCTTTGCTTCTTCATTGTCGAGCGTGATCAGGTTGGGCATCGACAAAATATTGGAGTTGTTGTCGGATGAAATCGCATGAATCAGGGCGCCCAAACCGGTCTGGTTGAAGATGCCGATACTCAAGCCGTTGCCTGGTGCTAGCAACGTGCCGGATGCTTTTGCGGCAGCCTGGCTGATCAGATTGTTGCCCCCACTACTAAATCCGGTCACTGCCCCGACCCGTGTATTGCTGGAGCTATTGCCTGATAGGGCGGCCCATTGCACGCCCAATTCGGCAGCTTTGGTTGCATCTACTTCGACGATCAGCGACTCGATGTAAACCTGCGCGCGGCGCGCATCGAGCTGGTCGATGACAGTGCGCAAGTCGCGATAGACCGATTCGCTGGCGGTGATGATCAGTGTATTAGTGGTCGGGTCGGCCTGGATGAATCCGGCTGCGCCACCGCTAGGCAGCAGTGTCTGGGTCGAAGTCGAAGATGTTGATGTGGGTGATGGAGTTGCTGAAGCAGTAGCCGAGCTGTTCGCGGAACTATCCAGCGTCACGACGGCTCGCAAGGTCTGTGCAAGTTTGGTTGCTTCGGCATTCTTCAGGTAAACGACATGAACGTTGCCCGGCTGTGCAGTGGGCTGGTCGAGTTTCGTAATCAATGCTTTCGCCAGATTGGCGCGTGCCTCCGAAGGTGCGCGTACCACGACTGAATTGGTGCGCGGATAAGCCAGCACACTGACGCGTCCTGGATCAGCACCGGCTGCAGCGGTTCCACCCGGCTCCAGCAGTCGATTGACCATCACGGCAATATCGCCGGCGACCGCATAACGGATAGGCACTACATCCAGATCGCTGCTCGCCGGACTATCCAGTGCCGCGATTATTTTCCCCAGCCGCAGCAGGTTATCGGCGTAATCGGTGACGACCAGCGTGTTGTTCCCCGGGTTGGCGTTGATGGTGTTGTTGGGCGAGATCAGCGGGCGCAACACGGCCACCAGATTGTTCGCTGATTCAAAATTCAAGTGGAACACCTGCGTCGCGATCTGGTCGCCGCGTACGCCGGATTGGTCGGATTGCAGAGGACTCGCTTGTAGTTTAGCGTCGGCTTCCGGCACCACTTTGGTATAACCGTTGCCGCTAACCACGGTGTAGCCGCGCAAGCGCAGCACCGAGGTCAATAACTGGAATGCCTGGGTCTTGCTGAGTGGTTTCTCGGATACCAGTGTGACCGTGCCTTTGACGCGGGGATCGATGATGAATGTGGTGTTGGTGTAATCCCCGACTGCTGCAATCACCGACTCAATATCGGCATCGACGAAATTGAGCGTGCCTTTGTTCGCGCCTGCATCACTATTCGCGCCGGTGATTTTACTCGAGCCAGTGATTGCATTTGAGCTGGCGACTTCACGCTCGCCGGAAACCTCGTCTATTCCAGCATCCTGGGCTTGCGCCAGCTGCAAGCCCGTGGACAAGCAAAGCAACACCATCAGCACACTCCGGCATCGCCAACTTGCCGCCCCTAGTATTGCAGGCATATTGCTACTGGGTTTGGTATTGAGTAATTTATTTTTTATCATTTGAATTCTATCGCTATAACGTCCTTGTCGCCTTCTTTGCGGCGCTGACCCAGCAAATTCAGAAAATTCGCCAGCCTTTCTTCTTGACCTGTCTCTGCTTGCGCGGTTCCGGAGAACTGCAAGCGTCCATTGGCAAACATGCCGGAGCCATTCAGCAGCATAGGCCCCGCGACTGTCTTGAGCATCGCAGACGCCCGTGTCCCTTGCCAGTCCAGAGCCAAGTCATAACTGCCCAACGGTTTGATCGGCGACAAGCGCGACCCGAGATCATCAATTTTCAAGTTCATTGTCCCGGCCATTTCGATTGTTCCATTTTGCTGTGTCAATTGCAGCGCTTCCCATGATAAGCGCATTTGGCCGGACGGCTGCACGGTATTCAGCGGTGCACCCAGAGCGGCCAAGCGATCCGCCGGTAACAAGATCGTCCCCGGGCTTACTTGCCATTGATGCCAGTTACCCTTCACGCTGATGGTTTGTGACAGCGCATCGGCGTTCTCAAGTTCCGCGTCTACACTGCCCAACAGCACCATCGGAGAGATGCGCCACGAGAAGCGTCCGGGCAATAGCGGCGATACCGGATCGTTGCCACTGGCTGCGCCGCCGATGAAGGCGGAACCCCGCCACAATGTGCCATGTGCATCCCCCAGCGTCAAGCGGCCGGCAGTCTGCTTCTCCACCATGGCGGTTATCCAGCTTGCCGGGAAAAATATCAGCACGGTGAGCACGATACTGGCAATTCCAGCCAGCAAGCCTGTCATCAGGCGGCGCATTATTCATTCCTTTGCTGTCGCAACGTAAATGTCGCGTTGACCGCATCAGCCTGGCTCAGCGCAACGACATTGGCATCGACCACGGAAAGCAACGCGTTCTTTTGCATATCATCCAGCCAATTGAGTGTGGCAGTGTACGAGACGGCAGCAAGCTGCACCTTCGCAAAATCACCGGTCAGCATCACGCTTTGGGGCTTCAATCCGTTGCGCACCAGCGCCGCTTCGATATTTTCTTTGGGCATGGGGATCGATGGCGTGGCAGATTTTCCGGAAAGTGCCGCAGCTTCTTTAGCCAGTGCCTGCAATTGGGCGGCTTGCTGGCGCAACACCGGAAGGTTTTTGTTCAGTCGGTCGCGACCGCTTAGGGCCGGATCGATGAGTATGAGGTAAGCGAAGCCGAATATAACGACCAGTGCAGCCACCGCCAGCATGGCGCGTTCGCGCACATCGCGTGCCGACCAAAATTCGGAGAACGATTGCCTGGATTGATCCAGCAGCGAGGCCGGATTCATTTTGCGCTCCCGATCTTCAGAACGGTTGCACCGGATTGTTCGGGGGCAAGTTCTAGCGTCAAATTGCGTTTGGCCAGTTCAGCCTTGATTTTTTGTATGGGTGCTTCGCCGCCGGGCTTCAAATGCACGAACAGGTTGCGTTCACGATATTCGAGTGCGCTAATCGCGCTTGTTTTCCCGTCCGCACCCATGGCACTTGCCCACGCCTCGCCCAAGGTCGCGGTGAGCGCGGTAAAATCATCGGGAGCGGCCAGACCGGATTCATGTTTGGCAATGGCGATCTTCTGCTTCATTTGCGCGATGGGATCGATGATCACAGACTCTTTCGGATACGCCGATTTGTATATCTGGATCAGGGTTGCGCGCAGTGCCGAGTCTTCGCTCTTCATGCGCCACCATTCGATATTCAGTGCGCCGATATTGATAACCAGAACCGCGACGGCCAGTGCCAGCGGCCAGCGCCATGGACGCCAATCCAGTTTGGGTCCGGCCCCCGCGCCCAGCCCCGCCATCAGGTCAAGCGTCGCGGCATTGGCACCGGCAATCCAGCGCGACCAGTTATCGGCAGACACGTTGATGTGCTTGCCTTGTGCGACATTATTCCGTGCGACAGTATCATTGACTGCTTCCTGATAAGCGCGCACCAATGATTGCGGCACATACAGTGTGACCGGGGCTTGCGGCACCAATGCGCACAGCGTTCGAATCGCGACATTGGCCGTGGGTTCGTGTTGTTCATGCATGATGGCCAAACCGATGCCGTCCTGTTCCGACAGGCGCAGGGTCATGTTGATATCGGCATCCGGCGTGCCGTCACTCCGCTCATTGATGGCGGCGGTCACATTGCCCGGTTGATCGGACTGATAAGGCAGGCATAATTGCGCGGGCAATGCCGCGAGATGACGCGCTCCGAATGCGATCAATGTCTTGGCCAGGATATCAAGCCAGGCGCGTCGCACCACTGCGACGGTGCGTAATCCGTCGGCCAAGCCGCCCGCAACCACTATGCAGTCGGATGGATCGGCGATCAAGCGGTCTTCCACCAGGTTGGGCAATGCGGCTTTCAGCCTGGCTGCGGAAAGCGGCGGTACCTTCACGCGCAACAAAGTGACATCGTTGGCGGCAAGCAGCAATACGACGCGCTGCGACTTTGCTATGACGTCGGATAAATCGGGCAATGATGCAATGCCCTGACGCTCGATCGCGTTGCCATGCGCTACCAGGGCGAAAGGGCAGGCCAGTGCGGGCCAGTGCGTTGCGTTGTCGGCGGTGGCTTGGGATGCTAAGCGGATATAGAGTGTGCTCAAGGCGTCTCGCCAGCTTTAGGAGTGGACAGCATGAAAGAATGTATGTTTGTCATACTCATTTCAATATCTTAACATGCCCCATGCGAAGTATATGGGTCGCAGGGGCAGCATGGGAATGTCCTGCCCCGGTCCCTGTGATAAGCCGGCATCCCTATAAAAATGGCACTTATCGCCTTTGCTATTGGATAATTATTCATTAATATTTTCCCGGCAGGTTCAACACGCATTCGGGCATTATAGAGGCGACTATGGAACACATATGTGCGCTAGCGTACACAGGGTGACAAAAGAAACCAAGGTGACAAATAAATAAGGACCCGCGAGGGTCCTCATTCCTTGTTTCTTGTTTACAGATTACTTGTTGCCATTGTGGCCCTTGTCGCCACCGTGGTCATCGTTTGATCCCCAAGGGTTGTGAGAATAGGCTTGGGCATCGTTCCAGTTGATGCAGGTGACAGGATGTTTGTTGTCTTGTACATAGCCGGGTTTGTGCCAGTTTCCGCTGCGTTCTTTAAATTTTCCACTATCCAGCGTCCAGCATTTTTCACCAGTGCTGTATTTTGTTTCTTTCACGAATGCCGCAAACTGGCCTCGGGTGATCTCGGTCTTCCCCAGGGCGAAGGCGGCAATACTGACCCGATGAACAGGGCCTTCGTCACGACTCCGTCCGGTCTCAGAACCGGGCGAACCCATATCAAAACTTCCCGTGGGGATAACCACCATCTCGGGGCAGCCGGAACAATCGTGGAAAATTTTTCCTGAGTGGAATGCGTGTTCAACTCCGGGCGCATGGATCAATTTACCTTGTTGGAGGACTGGGGCTGGAATAGGCATGACACTCACATTGAGGTGCCCGGCATTCTCTGCAAATTGTTCTGCCGCATTGAAATACCATGTCGCCGCCGCATCACTTACATTCCTCTGTGCGGCAAATGGCCGCGATTCTTTTATGGCACTGGCATAACCTCCTTTGTTATAAGAAGCCCAGCCCCCATCAATCCCAGCCCGGCAGGTTTCAGAAATGACGAAGCATAAAAATAACAAGGCGGCTGAGCTAACATATTTCATATGACTCCAATAAACATGACCAAAAATAGCAAACAGCACGCATCACTTTTAATTTAACTTCAATTACCAAAATTGCACTTGTAAGATTTTCAGCTTGGCAATTTCAAGGTGTGCTATTCGAGGAGCTATTCTTTCTGTTCTTATGGCAACACTCCGTTCGCCAGCGCACATATAGGCAAGAAAGTTTCAAACAACGGGTGGTGTAATCGGGGCTGGGTGGTATGCGCCTCCCCCTGATTGGAGCATTGGTCATGGATCGAGACTGTTGCGGTTTCGGGAGTGCGTAGAAGGGAAACCGGAAAAAATATCCCTATTGGAATGAGCAATTTGTTTGGCGTGTTTATTCGATGTTATTTCACTTAACACCAGATCGAGCAATCCTAATATTCTCTAATCCAGATCAGCTTGGTAGTCGTGTTGGTACCCGTGCCGTCGCGTTCAATCAGCGCTTGCATGTCAAGTTCTGCCCGATCCATACGCACTTTACCATTGACCAGGAAATAGTTGGTTGTGACCGATGCTTCAAGGTTTGAAACGGATAGGGATACACCCGACAGACGTTCCGCAAAGTCGGCGATGTAGCGAAAACTGGCGGTATTGCGGCTTGTCACCAGTGTGTTTGCATTTGCGAGTGAAAGCCCATCGATCCGGGCTGCCAATACCTCCGCCGGTGCGGTGTTTACATTGATCGGCGTGGCGCGCGGCAGGAAGATCACAAACTCTTTCAGTTTGTCGAGTATCTCCGGGGTGAAGCCCGGCACTGCGAGCAAATCATCAACCTGGGTGAGATTCATGGGTTGCGGGCCGGATTGACTGTCGCTGTTTTCGGCTGGTTTCTTTTGTGCAGCTGCCATCGTATTGGCCGTTGCCTGCGCTAGTGCCGGATCCAGTTTTGCATTGCTGAGCAGCCGGCCGAAAGCTTCGACTTCGTCGGGGTTGACAATGCCGTCCGGGCACAAGTTGGTGAGGTTATAACGTGCCTGGGCGTCGCTGATGCTGCCCGACAAGGTTGCATCGGCGACATCAGTATCGCTTTGGCCGTTATCGACATATTGGTCAAGTTTGGTTTCCGCCAGTGGCACGGCCCACGGCTCGTCCAGTGTATCAACGCTGGAATATTTTGCATCCTCGCGCAAAATCAGGCTGGCCCAGTCGAGCGCACCGCGCAATATCCATTGTTTTTGCAATTGCAGGCGCTGATTTTCAATCGATCGTACCTGCACTTGCTGCTGCCAGAAAAGGCTGGCGACGATGGTGATCGCCAATGTGGTCAAAAGCAGCGCCACAATTACCGCGACACCGCGCTGCCGGTGGAATGGAGCAAGGTGTGCTTTCATACCGCACCCAGCAGGAATATCTTCAGCATGCCGGTATCGTGACCGCGCATTTGTAACGTCATTTCCAGGCCGGTAGGCATAGCCGGGCCCACTGCCGAGCCCGAGGTCAAGGCCTCGGCTCCCGTATGCCAGCCTCCGTTGACCCACAAGCGCATTTCCATATCAGTCACATCCGATTGCAGTACCACCTCCTGGCTTGTATCGGTGTCAATTTTTGCAATATCCCACTGTGTATCAAGCTCTTTCAAGTCGCGCGTTGCGGCCGATTCGCGGCGTGTCAGCATGCCGTCCCGGATCCGATAGGTAATGACCTGCAAACGTGAGGGCTGGTTATCGGCAAACACCGTGCGGACCAGTGTGAGCCGCCCTTGTTCGGCGACGAGCGGAATTCTGTTCGGCAGAGCAGCAGGGCTCGCCAAGTGCGCGCAATCGCTTTGCAACTGGGCAAAGGCGAGTTGCATTCCGCGCGTTTGTTCAAGGTCGCTGGTGAGCGCGATGCGCGCACGCACGATGCTGTCGAGCCCGCGCCAGCCGAGCACCGCAACGAATCCGAGCATGCTGATAGCAACCAGCAACTCGATCAGAGTCAAACCGCTGTGTCTGGACAATCGTGATCTTCTATTGTCCATTCGGCACCACCTGGGCCAACTTGATGATACGCCGTTCGGTGTTTTGTGATTCCAGAACACTGACTTCTACGCGTCGGAAGAAAGGGTTGGGGGTGGAGAATACATTTTCTTCGCACACCAGGGGCAAGTCACCCTGCGCGCAATCGAATCTGCGCTGGCCCAGCGCCGGCCATTCATGCGCCAGACGAATTTGCGATAGCCGGTTCTCGGCCGACCAGGTCGCCATCATGGAGGCGCGCAAGTCATTGCTATTTTGCGTCAGGCTGCCAATCGCACGCAGGCTGGCGCCCAATGCGGTACCTATGATAACCAGCGCCACCAGCACCTCGAGCAAAGTGAAGCCCGCACTGGAATAACTGGGATTGTGATGATTCAGCCGCATATCATTCGACGACAAAGTGCCCGATTCCGTCGGCACGGATTACGACTTGCACGTCACCCGTTGCAAGCGTCAGCGCGAAGGGGGTACCGACCGGTTCACGGCCGAAGATGATGCGAAATGGAGATGCCTGCTCTGCCGAAGGCGGGCTGACCGTGAACATGACGGGCGGGCGTTTGAATTCACGTTCACGCAACAAATCATCCTGCTGGAGTGTTTGCCAACTCTTGTCTGCAAACAGCAGGAAGCGGTAACGATCGGCTTCCGCCTCGAATGCGATCGGATGGTTGCGCACAATCGCTTCATCTCGAGCCAGTTGCAGCAACAGCGCGATCCGTTGCGCATCGTTTTGCAATACCTGCCGTTCGCTCGGCATCGCATTGAATGACACGGCTCCGAGTATGATGCCCGCAATGACCAATACCACCAGCAGCTCAAGCAGTGTGAATCCACGCGACAGCCACCGGGAATCCGCGTTCAGTTGAACGCGATGGGGTACAGGCGAAAAATATGTGATTACAGATCCCACGAGCCGATATCGGCATCGTTGCCGACACCTCCCGGCTGGCCGTCAGCGCCTAATGAGAACACGTCGAGTTCCCCCTTGATGCCGGGCGACAAATATTGATAGGGATTACCCCAGGGATCCTTCGGTAGTTTGTCGAGATAACCGCCAGTCTTCCAGCCGGCGGCGGCGGGCCCTGAAGTCGGTTTGACGATCAGTGCCTGCAGGCCCTGTTCGGTGGTCGGGTAGCGTTGATTGTCGAGTTTGTACAATTTGAGCGCCTGCATCACCGTGGCGATGTCCTGCTTGGCTGCGATGATGCGGGCATCGTCCGTGCGCCCCATCAACTTGGGGACGATCAGTGCGGCCAGGATGCCCATGATGACTACCACCACCATGATCTCGATCAGGGTGAAACCGCGTGTCGCAGAACCAGTCAGTTCTCGACGTGAATGAATGGCATTGGAATTTCGCATAGGAATTGATTTTAGAATGTGATGGAAAGAATGTAAGTATAAGGCTAAAGCCGGATTCATAATATTGCCACCGAGCCGGTTAAAACCCGGCTGCAGGTTCGGCCGATGCGCGCTGAATGCATACAATAGAATTGTAAATTCCGTCAGTAACACTATAATGCGCGGTCTTCGGCGCTATCGTTGGTTGCGGTTGGATTACCCGGTTGACGAATCGTTGCACGGATTGATTAGCCTTTACAGTATTTTTAGTGCGGCATCGCCGCACTTTGTATTTTAGAAAAGAAAATATGCCAGTCATTATTACTTTGCCGGATGGTTCGCAGCGCAGCTTTGCGCAAGCGGTGACCGTTGCCGATGTTGCGCTCAGCATAGGCGCCGGTTTGGCGCGCGCCGCGCTGGCAGGCAAGGTGGATGGCCTGCTGGTAGATACTTCATATCTGATCTCTCAGGATGCCACGTTGGCCATCATCACCGACAAGGATGCGGATGGTCTGGAAATCATTCGTCATTCCACTGCGCATTTGCTGGCTTACGCCGTCAAAGAATTATTTCCGGATGCACAAGTGACGATAGGCCCAGTGATCGAGAATGGTTTTTTCTACGATTTTTCCTACCAGCGCCCATTTACTCCGGATGATTTGGCGGCGATCGAAAAGCGTATGACAGAACTCGCCAAGCAGGATATCCCGGTGACGCGCAAGGTATTGCCGCGCGACGAAGCGGTGAGTTATTTCAAGGGCATCAACGAGCATTACAAGGCGGAGATCATTGCTTCCATTCCGGCAGATCAGGAGGTGTCGCTGTACACCGAGGGCAACTTCACCGATCTGTGTCGAGGCCCGCATGTGCCTTCCACCGGCAAACTGAAAGCCTTCAAGCTGATGAAGCTGGCGGGTGCGTATTGGCGCGGGGATTCCAACAACGAGATGTTGCAACGCATCTACGGCACGGCATGGGCGAAGAAGGAAGAGCTGGATGCTTACCTGCATCAACTCGAAGAAGCCGAAAAGCGCGACCACCGCAAGCTGGGCAAACAACTTGAGCTGTTCCACATGCAGGATTCTTCGCCAGGCATGGTGTTCTGGCATCCCAAGGGCTGGACGCTGTGGCAGGAAGTTGAACAGTATATGCGCCGCAAGTTTCGCGAGCATGATTACCAGGAAGTGCGCACCCCGACCATCATGGACAGAACATTATGGGAAAAGTCCGGGCACTGGGAAAATTATCACGACAATATGTTCACTACTGCTTCGGAGAACCGCGACTATGCGGTGAAGCCGATGAACTGTCCCGGTCATGTGCAAATTTTCAATCACGGCCTGCACAGTTACCGCGACTTGCCGTTGCGTCTGGCGGAGTTCGGTTCCTGTCATCGCAATGAGACGTCCGGCTCTCTACACGGCTTGATGCGGGTGCGCGGTTTTACGCAGGATGATGCACATATTTTCTGCACCGAAGAACAGGTGCAATCCGAAGTGTCAAAATTCATCGTGATGTTGAACGAGGTATATCGCAATTTCGGATTCAATGAAGTGCTGGTGAAGCTGTCCACGCGCCCGGTCAAGCGGGTCGGTTCGGACGAGACTTGGGATAAGGCTGAAACCGGTTTGGCATCAGCCCTGAAGCAAAATGGTCTTGCCTATGATGTCCAACCGGGCGAGGGCGCGTTCTACGGCCCCAAGGTCGAATTCACTTTAAAAGATAGTCTGGGTCGTTTGTGGCAATGCGGAACGATACAACTGGATTTCAATTTGCCGGTGCGTTTGGGTGCGGAATTTGTCGATGAGGATAACAGCCGAACCCCCCCGGTGATGCTGCATCGCGCGATTTTGGGTTCGATGGAGCGCTTTATCGGCATCCTGATCGAACACCATGCCGGTGCCTTCCCGTTGTGGCTGTCGCCGATCCAACTTGTATTGATGAATATCTCGCAGGCACAGGAAGAATATGTGACCCAGATAGCGCAAAAATTGCGGGCCGCCGGGCTGCGCATACAACTGGATTTGCGCAATGAGAAGATTACCTATAAAATACGCGAACATAGCTTACAGAAATTACCTTATCAGCTGATCGTGGGCGATAAGGAAGTGGCAGGGAAATTGGTGGCCGTGCGTACCCGCAGTGGTGAAGATCTCGGGCAGATGACGTTAGAAGCGCTGCTTCAGCGTTTACTAGCCGAGATTAGCAATGGGTAGCACGGCTTACGTATTGTTCAAGTGGAGATATTGCAATAGCACAAGATAAATCGCAGCGCATCAATGAGATGATCACAGCACCGCAAGTGCGACTCATCGGTGTCGAAAAAGAGCCCCTCGGGATTGTGGCCATCGCAGAAGCATTGCGCATGGCGGATGAAGCGGAATTGGATTTGGTGGAGATTTCGCCGTTGGCGGATCCACCCGTGTGTCGCATTATGGACATCGGCAAATTCAAATATGCCGAGAGCAAGAAGCTGCATGAAGTCAAGCTCAAACAGAAACAGGTACAGATCAAGGAAATCAAGTTTCGTCCGGGTACGGATGAAGGTGACTACAACATCAAGCTGCGCAACTTGATCAAGTTTCTGGGGGATGGCGACAAGACCAAAATTACGTTGCGTTTTCGCGGTCGTGAAATGGCCCATCAGGAGATTGGTATGCGCCTGATAGAACGTGTCAGGGCCGACTTGGAAGAACACGGCGTGGTCGAGCAGTTTTCGAAAATGGAAGGCCGCCAGATGGTGATGGTGTTGTCACCCAAGGCCAAGAAAAAAGCGGGTTGAGTATTATTTGTCTCGGCAGCAAGGGATGGCCGGGATGAAGTTGCAAACAGTCCCAATAAAAAGTGGTGTATGGGTTAAAAAGCTTTTCCATTGGAGAACACCTCGCACCATAACTTAAGGAGTAGTTATGCCAAAAATGAAAACCAAGAGCGGTGCGGCCAAGCGTTTCAAGGTCCGTGCCGGCGGTAGTATCAAGCGTTCACAAGCGTTCAAGCGTCATATCCTGACCAAGAAGACTACCAAGAACAAACGTCAGTTACGCGGCACGGCTGAAGTCCACGCAACCAATACAGCATCGGTTCGCGCCATGATGCCTTACGCATAAGGAGTAGCACATGCCAAGAGTAAAACGTGGGGTCGTCGCCCGTGCAACGCACAAAAAACTATTAGCCAAAGCCAAGGGTTACCGTGGTCGCCGCAAGAACGTATACCG
>CAIOKY010000035.1 GCA_903858965.1 uncultured Nitrosomonadales bacterium
CACTTATCCACAGCTGTTTGTTCTAAAAACAGCTCACGTACTTGGGTCAACGCAAAGTCGGCACGTTGGGTCAGTATTTAATCGGCGCATACAGAGGCTTTTATAAACTCAAAAATCCTTGTAGAATGCGCCCTGCGAACGAGTTATCGAGTCTAGGTCGGAGCCAGATAAAATAAGGGTTAGCATAACTTGCTAACCTTTTTTCATTTCACCAAGCATTCATCTTCCCTCTGTCGGCAATCGAAAAAATCATATTGCTGAAACTAAAACGGCATCTGATTGCACAATCAGATGCCGTGTTCGTCAAGCAATCCGGCCGTTACGGCATGACCGTATCGATGACAATATTCAAGCCTTTGCTGCCGGGTTTAATGGTTCCCGTCAGGCCTTGCAGGTCACCCGGTTGCGCCATCGGCGTGCCCGACTTTGATACGCGCGCCACCACCACAACCTGGGGGAATCCGGACAGCTTCAATTGCGGTTGCATCGCCATACTGTCGTCAAGCGTAAAATTCAGCGGCAGATCTTTCACCTGCTTGCGCAATACTGCCAGCGGCATCTTGGGACCTTGTGCGGCGCGCGCAAGAATGAATACGGTATCGGTCGGCGTGACTTTGCCGGCCAATGCCGGACTCAAAGAGACTTTACCGGTGATGGCACCACCCGGACTCGCCGCCGGTTTTTCAGTAGCTTGACCAATCGACAATAGCGCAAGCTTCTCTTTGCCTCCCGGCTGTGCGGCAAGCAGCTCGCGCGCCTTTTTGACGCCTCCGCTATACATCTGCAATTCCTGAGAGCCTGGTTCCAGTTGGTCGACCAGCTTCTGCCAGCTGGTGATTGCCGCGGCAAAATCGCTACGCTCCATCGCTGCCGAACCGGACAATGCCAGCGCGGTGGCGTTGTTGCCATCCAGCTCCAGCGCTTTGCCCAATAACTTGGTGACCTCGGGATTTTGCAGCGTTTGGCCATGCGCCATCGCATAGACATCGGCATAATTCGCCCAGAGTTGCGCCTGGTCCGGCACCAGATTGACGAGCTGCTCATATGCTCTTACTGCATCAGGGAAGCGCTTCAATTCGGTATAGGAGCGGGCAAGCGTCCACCAGTCATTCGGGTTCTTGGCAAGTCTCTTGAGTTTTCTCTCCAGCCTTTGCAGCCCCTCCTCGGAACGGACGATGCCATCGGCATCTGTTGCGACCGACTCCTGGGGTGTCAGTGCATCGGTGTTTCCCAATGTCAGATATACCGGCACACTGAGCGCCGGCAACAACACTGCCAGCGTGATCGCCAACACTTTGGCCGGATTGCGCGGCGGCTTGACAGGCTGGTCGGTGGACTTGACCTCCTCCATCAGGCGTACCTGCAACTCGCGTTTGCCTTGCTCGTAAGCATCCTGGGTCAACAAGCCATCGCGCAAATCCGTTTCGAGTTCGGTCGACTGGTCGCGCAAAATCCCCAGGTTCGCGGCATCGCGCAACACCTCGTTATTTGAAGCAGCCTTACGCCACAGTGGCAATGTGATAAACAGTATCGCCGTCAGCAGCATTGCTGCACAAATTATCCAGAATAAAATCATGTTTGGGAATCTTTCGGTGTATTTAGCAAGGCGGCGGCTCGTTGCGCGTCTTCAGAGGAAAGCACAGCGTCGGAAACTTCGGTTTTACGTTTGCGCAGTTGAAATACCAGCCCGATCAAGCCTATCAGCAGCAGGGCGAACGGGCCATACCAAAGCAATATCGTATAACTTTTCATCGGGGGATCGAACAACACGAAATCACCGTAACGGGAAACCAGATAATCGATGATTTCCTTGTCGGACATACCTTTCTTCATTTGTTCGCGAACCTCCTGGCGCAGATCCTTGGCGAGATCTGAACGCGAGCTCGCCAGCGATTCGTTCTGGCATACCAGACAACGCAGATTCTCCGCCAGGCCGATCATGCGTTTCTCCAGCACCGGGTCTTCGGCCAGATCTTTTGCTTCACCCGCGTACGAAAAGGTCGGCAACAAACATATCAGCAGCATCAAAATATATTTCATTTTGCTTGCAACTCCGCAATTAATGGAAGGATTTTTGCCTGCAGGTTTTCATGCGTGATTGCGCCTATCTGTTTGTAGCGGATCACGCCCTGCTTGTCGATGAGATAGGTTTCGGGCACGCCATACACGCCATAATCTATCCCGACACGGCCATCCGCGTCTGTGGAGATCAGGGTGTAGGGGTCACCACCACTGCGCAACCACGCTTCTCCGTCTTCGTTCTTGTCCTTGTAATCCAGGCCGTAGATAGGCACGATGTTCTGGCGCGACAGTGCCATCAGAACGGGGTGCTCTTCCCTGCATGATACGCACCAGGATGCCCATACGTTGAGCAGCCAGACTTTTCCCTTCATGTCCTGCGAGGAAAATTGTTTGGTCGGATCATGCAATTGCGGCAACGTAAATGCCGGTGCCGGCTTGTTGATCAGCGGTGACGGCACTTCATGCGGATTCAGCCCCAGCCCGATATACAGAAAAATCGCCAGCACCACGAAAGCTACAAATGGCCAAAAACGCATCATGATGCCTTGCCCTCGGCCACTATCCCGCCTGCAGGCAAGCCGCTTTCACTTATACGGTTCGCTTTTTTACTGTGAACGCGATAGCGACGGTCGCTGATGGCCAGTACACCACCCAGGGCCATCAACAAACAACCTCCCCAAATCCAGACCACGAAAGGCTTGTAATAGACACGCACCGCCCACGCGCCTTCCGATTCGGCGATCGGTTCACCCATGGAAACGTACAGGTCGCGGAACAGATTCTTATCGATTGCGGCTTCCGTCATCGGCATTCCGGACGCGTTGTAGCGGCGTTTCTGCGGAAGCAATTCGTTCACCAGCTTGCCGTCTTTGGTGACCGTGAAGTGTGCCTCGGTAGCCATGTAGTTCGGTCCCTGGATGGTACGCACACCATCAAAACGGAACATGTAACCACCGGCATCCACCGTGTCGCCGACGTTCATGCGCACGTCACGCTCGGTTGCATAGCCTTTCACCACAGTTACGCCGATAATGAACACCGCCACGCCAAGGTGCGCCAACTGCATACCGTAGTAGCTCAAACTCTGATTACGCACGCGTTGTATAAAGCTTCCCGACCCGCCCCAGCGCTGCTGCAAACTGATCACCAGCGATGCAATCACCCAGAACGACAACATCAGCCCCAACGCAATCATTGGCGTCCAATGCTGAAAAATGAAGGGCAACAATATCGCGAGTATGACCGCAGCAGCAAAGCCCCAACGGACACGCTTGGCCAATTCGGGCACGCTGGTTTGCTTCCATCGTGCCAATGCTCCCAGACCCATCATCAATACCGCGAGC
>CAIOKY010000036.1 GCA_903858965.1 uncultured Nitrosomonadales bacterium
ACATTTCCATAGTGATCACCTTTAATCTCCTGCCCAAAAATTGGGCAGATCAAGTAGAACACCTGGGTCAGTTTTAAGTCGGCATAACGCCTATAGATGGGTCAGTTTTCGGTCGGCGACAACACCAAGTCTACCGATGCGATGATTATCCAGACCATTATCGGCATGGCGCACAACCTGAGCATGGAAGTGATTGCCGAAGGTGTGGAAACTCAATCCCAACGCGATTTTCTCTGGGTGGCGGGATGCAGGCTCTATCAGGGCTATTTGTTCGGCAAGCCCGTCCCGGCGGAAGAATTTATGGCCAGATTATCATAGCCGAAACCCGACCGCACTCGGGTCAGGCTTTGAAGCTGTTGCTCAACGTGATGAGCTGCTCCAGTTTGATTTTCGCCGCGCCGCTGGCAATCACCTGATTGGCTTTTGCCACGCCGTCTTCCAATGTATCAACCAACCCCGCAACATAGATCGCCGCACCGGCGTTAAGTTGAACGATGTCGCGTGGCGCACCGGTTTCATTGTTCAACACGCCCAACAGCTTTTCGCATGCCTCGCCGATATTGGTCACACGCAGCATGCCGAGTGGTGCGGTGGTCAGGCCGAACAGGCCGGGATGCACGGTGTATTCTCTGACCTGGCCGTCCTTCAGTTCCGCGATGTAAGTACCTTCGCTGATCGAGATTTCATCCATGCCATCCGCGCCGTGGACTACCAGCACATGGCGGCTGCCAAGGCGTTGCAGTACGCGTGCCTGGATGCCGACTAAGTCCTGGTGGAATACACCCATCACCTGATTGTCCGCGCCGGCGGGATTGGTCAACGGGCCCAGCACGTTGAAGATCGTGCGCACGCCGAGCTCCTTGCGCACCGGTGCGGCATGCCTCATCGCGCCGTGGAAATTGGGCGCGAACATGAAACCGATGCCGATTTCATCTATGCATTTTCCAACTTGCTCCGGGGTAAGGTTGAGATTGACACCGAGCGCTTCGAGAACGTCCGCCGAGCCGCAGGTTGAAGACACCGAGCGTCCGCCGTGCTTGGCCACGCGCGCGCCTGCCGCCGCCGCGACCAGTGCGCTGGCGGTGGAAATATTGAAGGTGTGCGCGGCATCGCCGCCCGTGCCGCAGGTATCCACCAGATGTGCCCGGTTGGTGACCGGTACCTTGGTGGCGAATTCGCGCATCACTTGCGCGGCGGCGGATATCTCGCCCACGGTTTCCTTCTTGACCCTCAGACCGGTAAGGATGGCGGCGATCTGTACTGGCGTCACTTCACCACTCATGATCTGGCGCATCAGCGACAGCATCTCGTCGTAAAAGATCTCGCGCTGCTCGATCAGGCGCGTTAGCGCTTGTTGCGGAGTGATCATGGTTATCTTTTTCCTTTCAGGAAATTATTCAGCATGTCATGCCCATGTTCGGTGAGGATGGACTCGGGATGGAACTGCACGCCGTGCACTGCCAGGGCCTTGTGGCGCACGCCCATGATCTCGTTGTCGTCGGTCCATGCGGTGATCTCCAGACAATCCGGCAACGTCTCGCGCTCGATCACCAGCGAGTGGTAGCGTGTTGCGGTGAAAGGGTTCGGCAGGCCGGTGAACACACTGGTGTTATTGTGATGGATGGCCGAAGTCTTGCCATGCATCAGCGTCTTGGCATGAATGATTCTGCCGCCGAAAGCCTGTCCTATGCTCTGGTGGCCGAGGCATACTCCCAACAATGGTATCTTGCCCGCGAAATGCTTGATCGTCTCGACCGATACGCCGGCTTCATTGGGCGTGCACGGGCCGGGCGATACCACGATGTGCTGCGGGTTCATTGTTTCGATCTGCTCCACCGTTATTTCGTCATTGCGGCGCACAATCACGTCGCTGCCTAACTCGGCAAAATACTGCACCAGGTTGTAGGTGAAGGAGTCGTAGTTATCTATCATCAACAGCATGTGTATTCCTATCCTTGATTCCTCGTTCGTATCATACTCAAAGCCACCGCTTCGGCAACCTCGATCCCGTCCACCGCAGCCGAAAGGATGCCGCCTGCATAACCCGCGCCTTCGCCGGCCGGATACAGACCTCTGGTGTTGATGCTCTGAAAATCATCCCTGTTACGCGTGATGCGTATCGGGGAAGAGGTGCGCGTCTCCACACCGGTCAGCACTGCATCGGCCATATCGAATCCCTTGATCTGTTTGGCAAAGGCCGGCAGCGCCTCGCGTATCGCGGTGATCGCATAATCAGGCAATGCAGTGGACAGGTCGGTCAGGTGCACACCGGGCGTATATGAAGGCTGTACTTCGCCAAATTTTGTCGAAGGTTTTCCCGCGAGGAAATCGCCGACCAGTTGTCCGGGTGCGCAGTAATTTTTTCCACCCAGTTCGAACGCTTGCGATTCCCAGCGGCGCTGAAATTCCATCCCAGCCAATACATCACCGGGATAGTCCTGCTCGGGCATGATGCCCACGACGATGCCACTGTTGGCGTTGCGTTCGTTGCGCGAGTACTGGCTCATGCCATTGGTCACGACGCGGCCCGGCTCGGATGTCGCGGCGACCACCGTGCCACCCGGGCACATGCAGAAGCTGTACACCGAACGTCCGTTGCTGGCGTGATACACCAGCTTGTAGTCTGCCGCACCCAATAACGGGTTGCCGGCGTTCTTGCCGTAACGTGCTGCGTCGATCAGCGATTGCGGATGCTCGATACGGAAGCCGATCGAGAAGGGTTTGGCTTCGATGTAGATGTCGCGCCTGTGGATCATCGCGAACGTGTCGCGCGCGCTGTGGCCAACCGCCAGCACCAGATGATTGGTTGCGATGTGTTCGCCGTTGCTCAACACCACGCCACACGCGGCACCGTCAACAATTTCGATGTCGTCGACGCGGCTCCCGAAGCGTATTTCACCGCCGAGCGACTGTATCGTCTCGCGCATTTTCTCCACCATGCCCACCAGCCGGAACGTGCCGATATGCGGATGGCTTTCGTACAGAATCTCTCCAGGTGCGCCTGCCTTGACGAATTCCTCCAGCACCTTGCGTCCCAGATAGCGCGGGTCTTTGATCTGGCTGTACAGCTTGCCGTCCGAGAATGTGCCGGCGCCGCCTTCGCCGAATTGAACGTTGGATTCGGGGTTGAGCATGCCTTGCCGCCACAGTCCCCAGGTGTCTTTGGTTCTTTCGCGTACTTCCTTGCCGCGTTCCAGGATCAACGGACGGAAGCCCATTTGTGCCAGCAGCAGCCCGGCGAACAATCCGGCGGGGCCCATGCCGACTACCATCGGGCGTGAAGTTAAATTCTTTGGTGCCTGTGCGACGAAGTGATAGCTGGTGTCTGGCGTGACGCGGACATGCGGCGGCAGTGACACGTTACTGGTGGAACTCCTAGCCATTCGACTAGGCGAGTCAGCTTCACTCGCCAAGTCGCTGGTTATGGCGGCGCCAGCCGATTGCGGGAGCTGCCGCGAAGCCCCTCCTCCTGTACTCGCAGAATTTAAACTGTCCTTTCGGAGGGACTGGTTGTTTTTGAAGCGCGTCAGGATTGCCGCTTCATCGCGCAGTGTTATATCCAGCGTATAGGTGAACAGGATCACGTTCGGTTTGCGCGCATCTACGCCGCGTTTGAACACGACATAACCTGTCAGCTCACCATCGGCGATACCCAGACGCTTCAGAATCGCAGCCCTGATTTCGCCTTCGGCATGGGCGAGCGGCAGTTTGACTTCAGTGAGTCTGAGCATCACGCCACGTCGAAATTATTGTCGAGACCCGCAAGCACCATCTCTGCCGCACGCAGCACAGCACGCGCCTTGTTCAATGTTTCAATCCATTCGCTGTCGGGCACCGAGTCGGCGACAATACCCGCTCCGGCTTGTGCATAGAGCATGTTGTCCTTTACCACGGCGGTGCGCAATGCGATCGCCAGGTCCATGTCGCCGTTGAAGCCAAGATAACCGACCGCGCCCGCGTAGATGCCGCGTTTGCTGGGCTCCAGTTCGTCGATGATTTCCATCGCGCGAACCTTCGCGGCACCTGAAACTGTGCCCGCAGGGAAGGTCGCCTTGAGCACGTCCATCGCGTTGTAGCCAGGCTTGAGTGTGGCCTCGACGTTGGAGACGATGTGCATCACGTGAGAGTAACGCTCGATGATCATCTTCTCGGTAAGTCTTACCGTGCCGTTCTGCGCGACACGGCCGATGTCGTTGCGCCCAAGGTCGATCAGCATCAGGTGTTCGGCCAGTTCTTTCGGGTCGGCCAGCAAATCCTGCGCGAGATCGGTATCCTGTTGCTGGGTCTTGCCGCGCGGACGGGTTCCCGCAATCGGGCGTACCGTGACAGTATCACGCTCAAGACGCACCAGAATTTCCGGCGATGCCCCGACTACGTGATGGTCGCCCATGTCGTAATAGAACATGTACGGCGAGGGATTGACGCTGCGCAACGCGCGATACAGCGACAGCGGCGACGCAGGGAAAGGCTGTGCCATGCGCTGCGACAGCACCACCTGCATGATGTCGCCATCGAAGATGTATTGCTTGGCTTTGACCACTGCGTTCTTGAAAGCCGCTTCGCCGAATTCGGAACGCGCTTCGCCGCCATGTGTCGGTGGTGCGTGAGGAATGTCTACGGATAATCTTAAGCGCGCGGTCAATTCTTGCAGACGTTGATGCGCCATCGAATAAGCATCGGCCTGTTCCGGATTGGCGTACACGATGAAAGTGAGTTTGCCGCTGAGGTTGTCTACCACTGCCAGTTGTTCGGTGAGCATCAGCAGGATGTCCGGCGTGCCAATGTCATCCGGCTTGTGTACCTTGGCCAGGCGCGGTTCGATGTAGCGTATCGTGTCGTAGCCGAAATAACCCGCTAACCCGCCGCAGAAGCGCGGCAGGTCGGGCAGCGATGCAACCTTGAAACGCGTCTGGTATTCACGGATGAAATCCAGCGGGTTATCTACTTTGTGCTTGCTTTCGCTATCCTTGTGCGTCAGTGTTACCTGCTTGCCACGCACCGTAATGCGCGTATCGGCAGGCAGGCCGATGAAGGAATAACGCCCGAAGCGTTCGCCGCCCTGCACCGATTCGAGCAGGTAGGAAAACGGTTTGTTGGCGAGCTTGAGATACAGCGACAGCGGCGTGTCGAGGTCAGCAAAGCTTTCCGCAACCAGTGGGATGCGGTTGTAGCCTTGCCGGGCGAGTGCGTTGAATTCTTGTTCGGTGATGGGGTGCAGCATGAAAACCTCCGGTGTTTTGTTGTGTTGTAGGGGCGTATGGCATACGCCCTTTGCAAAAGTGAGGGCGTAATGCCTTACGCCCCTACAAGCACCATCGCCAGGTGGCGGTTTCTTTCGGATAACGGAGGTTGTTCATAATCAAATGCGTTTGATAAGTGGCAAAGCGGCAGGCAGGTTGTCGATCACTGCATCCAGGTCCAGCGTCTCGACTGGTTCGCCGTGATTGTAGCCGTAAGGCACACAGAACACCGGGCAGCCTGCGGCGCGGGCGGCAAGAGTATCGTTCAGCGAATCGCCGATCAATAGCAACCTTTCAACCGGCACACCGAAGAATTTTGCAGCATGCAGCAGCGGCAGCGGATGCGGTTTCTTTTCCGGCAGCGTGTCGCCGGATAATATGATCTCGAAATACTTTGCCATGCCGACACCTTTCAATAACGGCTCGGTGTAGTGCGCCAATTTGTTGGTGACGCAGCCCAGACGGAAACCCGCAGCCTTCATCGCATCCAGCCCCTCGATCACACCGTCGAAAGGTTTGCTTTGCAGCAACAGAGCGGTATAGTGTTTCTCGAAGATAGGCAAGGCATGTTCAAACAGTGCGGCATCTGGCGTGGCGTGCATGTCGCCAGTCAGCGCGCGTTTCACCAGCCAGCTGATGCCGTTGCCGATGTAGCTGGCCAGCAAATCCTGCGATACCGGCGCGTAATCCATTTCGCGCAACATGCGGTTGGCCGCTTCGGCAAGTTCAGGCGCGGTGTGCAGCAGCGTGCCATCGAGATCGATGACGATGGCTTGCACCGTGATTGGTGTGACGTACCTTTTGGTGGTCGGAGATGAAAGTATATTCATGATTTTAAGGTTTTGCTTTTTTTACAGGCGCTGCTTTACCGGGCTGGCTTGTCGTAGCAACCGGATTCGAGTTTGTTGCCGTGGCGTTTGGTGCAGCAATCGGAGCCGGAGGTTGTACCCGGCCCATGTTGGGATCAAGCAACTTTCCATTGATGTCCTTGTCCGCCTCTTTCCAGCCGCTTAATACGTAAGAAGGACTTTGGGCATCATTTTCCTTCATGCAATCTTCCGGCGTCTTCAGTGAAACGCGGCAAGCATAGCCGATGGCCTTGGCATCCAGCATCTTCTGGTCAGCCGCGCCGGTTATCCGGTCACAACCAACCAAGGCAAGGATGGTTATCAGTGAGACAGCATGAAGGGCGCGCATGATTGCTAGACCTTTGCGAGTTCGGCACGCATCTCGCCGATCACGGTGTCGTAACGGTTTTTGTCTTTGTCGTTGCGCTTGCTGAATATTGCGGAACCGGCCACGAAAGTATCTACGCCCGCTGCAGCCACTTCGCGGATATTGGCAGGGCCGACTCCGCCGTCGATTTCCAGGCGGCAATTATATTTGCCGGCGTCAATCATCTTGCGTACGGCGCGTGCCTTGTCCAGAACGTAAGGGATGAACTTCTGTCCGCCGAAACCCGGGTTCACCGACATCAGCAACACCATGTCCAGTTTGGGCAGTGTCCATTCCAGAACATCCAAGGGTGTTGCGGGGTTGAACACCAGTCCGGCTTTGCAACCACTTTCCTTGATCAGGGCTATGGTGCGGTCGATATGTTCGGATGCCTCCGGATGGAAAGTGATGTAAGTCGCACCCGCTTTGGCAAAATCAGGAATGATGCGATCCACCGGCTTGACCATCAGGTGCACGTCGATCGGCGCGGTCACGCCATGTTTGCGCAGCGCTTCGCAGACCAATGGACCGATGGTCAGGTTAGGCACGTAGTGGTTGTCCATCACATCAAAGTGCACAATGTCCGCGCCGGCGGCGAGGACATTGTCGACTTCCTCACCCAGCCTGGCGAAATTGGCGGAGAGGATGCTCGGGGCGATCTGGTACATGTTGTGTCCTTAAACGTAAGTTGAAAAATTAAAGGGCGTATTCTATCTGATACTTCAGTGGCCGAATACTTTAACCGGGTGATCTATCTGGCGGAATTATGTTGTGTGCGGCAGGAAGCGTTGGTGGAGGTGATCAGGATCGAACTGACGGCCTTCTGATTGCGAACCAGACGCTCTCCCAACTGAGCTACACCCCCACTCGGCACGATGCTAAACAGAAACCGGTTGTTTGGGAAGTGGCAATCCGCTCTTGCGGTAAAAATCGTCCAGATCGCTCAAGTCGTTGAACACACCCGATGCACCGGCAAAATTCTGGTTGCGCGTGTAGTGGTTGGCCGTCACAAAAGTTTTGATGCTTGCCGCGAGACTGGAACACAGGCCATTCTCGGAATCTTCCAATGCGATGCAATCGGCAGCGGACAGGCCCAGCCTGTCGAGCACCCAGAAATAGATATCCGGCGCGGGTTTCTTGTGCGGCACGATATCGCCGCAACCGTTGGCGGCAAAATAATCCGCCCAGTTCTTCCCCAAGCCAACCTCCAACAGCGCGGAAACATTTTCCGGGGTAGTCGTGGTTGCGATCGCCAGCGTGATACCCGCGGATCGTGCATCCTGGATGAGTTGCTTGATGCCGGGGCGTAGCGGGATATGTCCTTCGCCGAGCATGTTGGTGTAGTGCCTGGTTTTTACTGCATGCAGATTTTTTACGAAGCCATCGTAATCCGCGGGCTTGGCAAAATCCGGTTGGAAAGATTGCACAAAGAACTTGATGCGCTCCTTGCCGCCAGTCACCTTGAGCAGTTTGTCATACAGCGCGACATCCCAGTTCCAGGCCAGGCCGCTTTCGGCGAAAGCCTTGTTGAATGATTTGCGGTGTCCGTCTTCGGTATCGGCCAGCGTGCCGTCTACGTCGAAAATAATTGCTTTGGTAGCCATGTTGGTTTATGTCGTAAAAAAATTATCGTAATCCCGGCAATTTGCCCGCCATGCCGCGCATCATCTTTGCCATGCCGCCCTTGCTGAACATCTTCATCATCTTCTGCATCTGCTCGAACTGGTTGAGCAATTGATTGACGTGCATCACCTGCACGCCCGCGCCCATCGCGATGCGGCGCTTGCGCGAGGCCTTGATCAGTTCCGGCTTACTGCGTTCAAGCGGGGTCATCGAGTTGATGATGCCTTCGGTACGTGCAATTTGTTTGTCGTCCATCTTGCTACCCGCAGCGGCCTGTGAAAGCTGTGCGGGCAGCTTGTCCATCATTGCCGACATGCCTCCCATCTTGCGCATTTGCACGATCTGCATCTTGAAGTCGTTGAGATCGAAGCCCTTGCCGCTCTGTATCTTCCTGGCGAGCTTTTCGGCTTCGCCGTGATCGACTTCGCGCTGTGCATCTTCAATCAACGAGAGTACATCGCCCATGCCCAGCACGCGAGAGGCCATGCGTTCGGGATGGAACGCTTCAAGGCCGTTCGGCTTCTCGCTGACACCGACAAACTTGATCGGTTTGCCGGTGATCTGTCGTACCGACAGCGCCGCACCGCCGCGCGCGTCGCCATCCAGTTTGGTGAGGATAATGCCGGTCAGCGGCAGAGCATCGCCAAAAGCCTTGGCGGTATTCACCGCATCCTGCCCGGTCATTGCATCCACGACGAATAGCGTTTCGATCGGCTTAAGCGCAGCGTGCAGTTGCTTGATCTCTCCCATCATCGCTTCATCTATCGCGAGCCGGCCTGCGGTGTCGACGATCAACACGTCGTGGTAATGCCGCTTCGCATAATCCAGCGCAGCGAGAGCGATGTCCCGGGGTTTCTGGCTGATATCCGAAGAGAAAAAATCGATCTCCAATTGTTTTGCCAAAGTGCGCAGTTGTTCGATCGCGGCTGGACGATACACGTCGCAACTGACCAGCAGCACCTTTTTCTTTTGCTGGTCGCGCAACAGTTTGGCCAATTTCCCGCTGGTGGTGGTTTTTCCCGCACCCTGCAAACCGGCCATCAGGATCACGGCGGGCGGCACGGCAGCGAGGTTGAGCGCATCGCTGTGCTCGCCCATCAATTTGGTGAGTTCGCGGTGTACCACGCCGATTAGGGCCTGACCCGGATTCAGGTTGCCGATCACTTCCTGTCCGAGCGCGGCCTGTTTGACCTGGGCGATGAATTCCTTGACAACGGGCAACGCAACGTCGGCTTCGAGCAGGGCCATGCGCACTTCGCGCAAGGCGTCCTGAATGTTGCTCTCGGTGAGCCGCGCCTGGCCGCGCAGAGTCTTGATGACGCCGGATAGGCGTTGTGTCAGGTTGTCCAGCATGGTTGTTTCACAAGTTTAGTGTAGAATTCGGGAAGTCTAAAACATCCTGATAAAAATGCACAGTCTTCTTATTCCCGCGCTCGCTTTTGTTGCCTATAGTGCCCTTGCTGCCTACTTTTGGCGAGCCCAGGCGCGTGGTGAAGGTGATGTGTTGAGCCACGATGGCATCGGGCATTTGGTGCTGATCCCGCTGGCATTGCACGGTTATTTGCTCGGTCAAAGTATATTCCCCGGTGATGGCTTTGACTTGGGCGTGCTGAACGCGCTGTCGCTGATCGTGTGGCTGACCCTGCTGGTGTACTGGGTGGCGCGCTTCTTTTATCCGATAGGCGGCTTTCAGGCATTGGTGTTGCCCTTGGCGGCGGTGACCATGCTATTGCCCGAGTTGTTCCCCTCCGAACATCCATTGGCGAATACCAATTTGCTGGCTTTCAAGGCGCACATTACCGCTGCCATGCTGGCATATAGTTTGTTCACCATCGCCATGCTGCATGCAGTGTTGATCTCCCAAGTGGAAAAGCGGCTGCATCACCCGAATTTGCCGCGCGTACTGCGCAGCCTGCCACCGTTGCTGACGATGGAAACCTTGCTGTTTCGTATGATCGCGATCGGCTTTGTGCTGCTGACACTGACATTGGCATCAGGTGTGTTGTTTTCTGAAGAGATATTCGGCAAGGCTTGGCAATTCAGTCACAAAGTGTTGTTTGGTTTTATTTCCTGGGGAGTGTTCGCCGTGTTGTTGTGGGGCCACCACTTCTACGGCTGGCGCGGGCGTGTTGCGGTGCGCTGGACAGTGGGCGGCTTCGTATTTCTGCTGTTGGCCTACTTGGGCAGCAAGTTCGTTCTGGAAGTGCTGCTGCACCGATAAAACCGGTATCTTTGCTTGGTGTGGTTTTTGCGGGTTGCAAGAAGTACTCAAAATGTCGTAGAATCCACGCCCTTTCGCTAGGCTAACTAAACAACAGGTAGGTTTCATATGGTAATCATTCGTCTTTCCCGTGGCGGTTCCAAGAATCGTCCGTTTTTCAATGTGGTGGTAGCGGATTCGCGCAATCGCCGCGATGGCCGTTTTATCGAGCGCGTCGGCTTCTACAATCCGCTGGTAGCGGAAGGTCAGGAAGCGTTGCGCCTGCAATTGGAGCGCGTTTCTCATTGGCAAAGCAAGGGCGCGCAGTTGAGCGACACCGTAGCCAAGCTGGTCAAGCGTGCCGGTGCAGCAGCTGCCTCCTGACGATATAGGCTCCATGGTGATCATGGGGCGTGTTGCAGCTGCACACGGTATTCGCGGTTGGGTCAAGATTCAGCCATACACCGAGTATCTAGATAGCCTGCTGGATTATCCGACCTGGTGGATAGGTCATGAGCACGGCCCGTGGCGCAAAGTGGAAGTCATGCAGTGTGAGGCGCATAACAAAACGCTGGCCGCGCAATTGCCGGACTGTCCGGATCGAACTGCGGCCGAGAAACTGAAAGGTTTGTTGATTGCGGTACCGCGCAGCAGTTTGCCGCAGCACATGGAAGGTGAATACTACTGGTCAGACTTGATCGGGCTCGCAGTGATAAATGAAGCGGGTATGCAACTCGGTACGGTGGCTAATTTGCTGGAAACCGGCGCCAATCAGGTGTTGAGCGTGACGGGTGAGAATGGCGAAATATTGATTCCTTTCGTAGCCAGTGCCATCAAGCTGGTGGATATGAAGAACAAGACCATCCGTGTGGATTGGCTGGCGGATTACCTGAGATGATTTTCGATGTCATCACACTGTTTCCGCAAATGTTCGATGCGCTGACGCAATACGGTATCACGCGGCGCGCGGCAGAACAGGGCAGCTATGTATTGAAGACGTGGAATCCCAGGGATTTCACCACGGATAATTATCGCACCATCGACGATCGACCCTACGGTGGTGGTCCCGGAATGGTGATGTTGGGTGAACCATTGGCAGGCGCGATCAACGCAGCCAGGCAGCGGCAAGCGGCAAGTGGAGTGAAAAAAAGCTGCGTGGTGTATTTGTCGCCACAGGGCAGATTGCTGACCCACTCGGCAGTCAAGGAGTTGGTAGCACAAGCGGATGAGGGATTGATCCTGCTGGCGGGGCGTTATGAAGGCATAGATGAACGCTTGATCCGCCAGTATGTGGATGTAGAGATTTCCATCGGCGATTATGTGTTGTCCGGTGGCGAGTTGGCGGCGATGGTGCTGATAGATAGTCTGGTGCGACAATTGCCCGGTGTATTGGGCGATGCTGATTCAGCCGAACAGGAATCATTCGTGCAGGGCTTGCTGGATTGCCCGCACTACACCCGCCCGGAAATGTTTAATGGTGAAGCCGT
>CAIOKY010000037.1 GCA_903858965.1 uncultured Nitrosomonadales bacterium
ACGCTTTCCGATCTCCACTTATCGTCAGCCGGATCCTCGCATGTATCAGTATTCGGTTGATAAAGCCTTATTGACCGGCAAACCGGTCGTGCTGGAATTCGCAACTCCCGGACACTGCACGAATTGCGACGAGCAACTCCAAATGCTAAAAGCGATCATGGACAAATATGAGAGTCAGATGATATTTATCCACATCGACCAATATGAGAATCCGCAAGCGTACAAAGCCTATCAGGTCATGGGCGACCCTTGGACGTTTATCATAGACAAGAATGGCATCGTGCACTTTGAGCGTGCCGGGCGAATGTTATATGGCGAATTGGATGAAGCGATCAAAAAGATTCTGTAGCGCCTTGGGCCGATTCTGCCTTGGGCCGATTCTGATTGTGGCAGTAAATTAAATTGAGAATAACAAGCGGGTAGGGAAATAATGGCAGAGACGATGCAGTTCAATCTGGTGCAGGATCGTAAAGGCATGATATGGGATCTGCTGCTTTATATCCCGACAGTGGTGGCGCTTGCCTCTATCGCTACCAGTTTCTGGTATAGCGATGACCACAACATGGGCTACTTGTTCTTTTTTCTGACCTGTTTCTTTTTCATTGCCGGGTTTAATCGCGTATTTAAAACACGGCTGATGCTTTTACCATCGGCACCAGTCTGCCTTAAAGTCGGGGAGCAGGACATTGGTCTGGTGCAAAAAAACGGCACCCCAGTGGATTTGGTAAAGAACCTCCGCTACTATCCCGACTACTCGGGGAAAACGTTTGGAATTTCCGGCTTGGATGGTACAGGCAAGCAACTGCAGTTCGTTTTTCACAAAGGGCAGTTTGCAACTGTAGCGCAATACGACTCTGCCCAGGCATTATTGAAACGTCATCTCAAATAAGAACAACAGCGGCCGGTTATTCTTTCCACAAAGCGCGTTATTTACTTTTTCCCTGCGCGTCTCTGAATAACATCCCATGCCATATAGGCGGTGACACAGGCAACGATCAAGCAGGCTATCGTGATAATCTGGTACTCGGTTTCAGTGCTGACCAATCCACCCACGAACATATGCACCGCAAAGCCAGTTATGAACAATGCACTAATCGCTGAAACCAGATAAATCAATATCTCGACAATCATGTTCTACTTCACGGCTTTTGCACGGGTGTGGAGCCGTTCTTGATTGCGACGATCACCCCGCCCGGTTGCAGGGCGACGGTCTCGACTTTCCCGGCATCCATTGTGGCGAGATTGCGCGCGAGTAGGCTATTCACAGGGTCGCGCGGGTCGAAGATCAAATAATTGATGCCCCGCAACATTGCGAACAACGCTTCGCTATCCTTGGCGAAAGGCGGCAAAGGAAGTGCGTCACACCTACAGGCCAACATGGTAAGTCCCGGCCACTGACTGGCTACGCGAACCGGTTTTTTGGCTGGATTCTGGACAGTTTCATCATTGAAGTTGCCGCTATCCTCAGCAAGTGTCTTGATCAGGCTGTCACGCGGTGACAGGTAACCCGCCATGACCATTTGATAACGTGCCTTATCAACCAGCATGAACGTGGTCGATAAAACGAACAGCAGCAGCATGGCCACTCCTCGCTGCCCCCAGAATCCGCGGGATAGATTGGTTTGTGTCGGCAACAAAAGAGGCAACCCCCAGTAAAGGAGAATTGTCAGCGCAATGATGCTCCAGGCCTCATCACCAGTCAGTATGCCGATAATCAGTGCGGCCAACAATGTACGGCCCAAAAAATCGTTCCATAAATTCCCGGCTTGCTTCCAGACCACCAGCAACAAAATCACCAGCATCCCTGTTCCGCTGATCCAGCGCAGGATTGCAGTATCATCTGCACTTGGCGATCCCGCAAGCAAACTTGACAGGCTCTTTATCGGATTGGAAAACCATTCAGCATGATTCCAACCCATGGTTAGCAATAGCGCTAACAGAACAGCAAAAATTATTCCGCCAAAAAAATAATTCTTGTGTTTCGTATCAACAGGGTTTCTATGCCAAGCCCACAATAGTGCCAGCGGATATGCCAAGCCGACGGGATGCAGGGTGACACTCACCATGCATAATATAATTTGGGAAAAATACATCCCCCCAAAGGCATGGGGAGATTCACGGTAAATTTGATCCGACCACGCCCCCAGCGCGAACGTAACGAGCAAATATGGCGCAACTGAAATGGCGTCTATTTGGTCGATGAGCAGCGGGGATATCAACAGCAAACCCGACGCCAACAGTGCGCTTTCAGAATTGCCGTTATGTTGCCGCCATCTATGTATCGCCCAGACGGCGCACGCCATCACGAGCATGGTAAAGATCTTCGCCGCAACTATATTACCTACCCACAGGTAGCCGACAGGCACGAAGAATATCGTACGAAAATCCGGCAATCCCAGAGTTACAATCGGACTGACAACATCGTCCGCTACCGACCAGACCAGCAATAATGCGCGTGCCGCGCCTTCATCAATGCCATAGGATGTTTTGTTCAACAACATATAGCTCAGGGCACCCCAGAGCAAAAGCGCGCAATAAGCCCAGTATTTCTGGGGGATGCGTGTAAACCAGTTGTTCATTTTAAAATTAACCGCCCATAAAAAAGCCAGCTCTGAAAACAGGATATTCACTGCCTTTAAAATTGGTTTACAAGGATTGTGTGGAGTTTCGACGGGAAAAATACGGCAATCACCCTTGTTTGCGGGTTCCAAAGCCAATCCTTAGCACTTCTTGCCATGATGCATGCACTACTACTGCCGATTTTAAGCAGGCGCAAGTGACTGAAACTTGATTACATCGTACCGGTATTGCAGAGTGCCGTGGATTCTATCAGGAAGCGAGCTGCGGCAGCAATATTAAGTATGCTGCCGCAGATAACAGGCAATGAGTCCGGATCGACAAGAAGTTGCGCGACGACAAGGATTCCGCTAGACTTCTTACCTGTTGGAGGAGATCTGTCGGGTGTGTTGTTTATACCTTTTTTGATAAGTCATATAACGAAATGAAGGGGATGCGCTATGCCAATTGAACTTTTAGTGCCTATTGCAATATTTTTGCTGGGAGTCGTCGTGTCTGTAAGCCTGAGCAGCTTGGGCATTGAGCGGATCGTCGAAGGCAACAAGAAGTAATTTCAAACCCGTTGCAATTTTAAGACTGCATAGAAAGTGTCCGGCCATTGCCGGGCATTTTCTTTTATGGTTCGCGTACCGACTTAGCCGTCAATTGTTCTTTTAGCTCTACGCCGTCAGGCAATCCGCAAATGCATCCCACCATCTTATGAGCACAGACATTCTGCATCGGCATCTATTAAAATTTCTGCTGGTTTCCGTTTTTTCATTTTTTATAGGCACCATCCATGGCATGTTCCAAGTCATGCCGCCTATTCGCGCATGGCTGGACTCGATTGGCAGCCCTTACGGCGGCCCCGGCCATATGATCGACCCACTGGCTCATGCGCACATGAATCTGGTCGGCGGTGTGGTTTTGCTGGCAATGGGCGTGACCTTTTATCTGCTGCCGATTTTCACCGGGAAAAGAATCTATTCCATAAAGCTGGTTATGCATACGTTCTGGTGGGTCACTATAGGAGTTTATAGCTTCTACATCATACAAATGGTATTCGGCATATGGGAAGGGTTGTTATTACATGCCAATCCCCAAGACATTCCTTCCATACATCGCTTTTATGGGCCGGTTATGGCGATTTCCGGCACCACGATGGCGGTTGGTTTTTGTACATATCTTGCGAATGTCATTCTGACCATAACAAATTCGCCATCCAACGACACCAACTCCTAACCCGGCAGAATCAACCCGCTGCCAATTTAAGCGGGAACAGCAATACTTTTTGCTCATCTCCACGCTGAAGCCGCACTTGCAGCACGACTGCGTCGCCGTCACCAATATCCACGGCACGACGATATACGCCAATAAATCCATCCTGGATCGCCTGCACCCAAGGCATAGAGTCATTTCCACGCAAGGAAACCATCATGTCTTGCGTGGGCTTGCCGTGCGGTCCGGTTATGATCACCACGATTTCCGACATCCCTGCAAGCGGCGGATTGGGATGCGTCTCAATGCGTACATCCGTTTCTTTCCAGTGCTGGACAGGGATCGCAACAGGCTCGGTTTTATCGCTGCAAGCTATCAGCCCGGTCGCAACAAAACCGAGCAATATGGCCAGTAATTTTTTCACCATTCCCGCAGAACCGAATAGGGGCTGATGATTACTCACTCTTGCTTGTCACTCTTGTTATTACTATGCTCTTCTTTATCTGAATCCAATTTGCCAGCGGTAGAGGATCCGTACAAATGGACCATGTAATAAACGAATGAACCCGCGACAATGATATAAACAATCGATCCCAAGAATCCCGGGTCTTTCACCCAGTCTGTCCATTTCACCACAACTCCCGGGCGCAGCCCCCAGAATGGAAAACTGAGGCCTACGCCAACCAGCAATACGATCACCACCACTGCCATGAACCAGTAGGGAACTTTTCCCTGCGACTCAGGAATTTTTTCCACCAGCTCCCAGTCTTCCATTCCGCGCTTTTCCAAACGCTCCTTATCTGTAGCATAGCCAAAATTATCTTTGCGGTGCTCACCCCACTGCGACTCTTCATTCGCCGATTCCGATTTTTTCTCTTGCTGTTCCATGACAGTTACTCCTATTCAACAAAATGCTGGAGATTGAAACGCCCGGTCCAACCATCGTTAGAACGAACCACGACCACAAATGGATAGAGGCCGCGCT
>CAIOKY010000038.1 GCA_903858965.1 uncultured Nitrosomonadales bacterium
CCCAGCGAGAGCGCCTCCGAAGGTCCCGTGGTGGTCAAGCGTCGCGCGCTTGTGTCCGGCGACATGTTGACCGACGCCAGCCAGGGCTTCGACCAGCAGAGCGGCGAGGCCACCGTCAACTTCCGCTTCAACGGCATCGGCAGGCAAGGGTTTGGGATGCGGATTATTTTTCAGGTCTTCGATGATCTGCCGGCCTGCTTCACGCCCGAACACGATCAGGTCGAGCAGGGAGTTGCAGCCCAGCCGGTTGGCGCCATGCACCGACACGCAGGCGCATTCGCCCACCGCATACAACCCGTGTACCACTTCATCGGGACCGGTCTTGTAGGGTGCGACGACCTGGCCGTGGAAATTGGTCGGTATGCCGCCCATCATGTAATGCGCGGTGGGCACCACCGGGATTGGCGCCTTGGCCGGGTCGACATGCGCGAATTTGATCGCGATCTCGCGTATGCCGGGCAGGCGCTGGCGTATCACGTCGTCGCCGAGATGGTCCAGCTTGAGCATCACATGATCGCCGTGCGGCCCGCAACCCCGCCCCTCGTTGATCTCTATCGTCATCGCGCGCGCCACCACGTCGCGGCTGGCCAGGTCTTTCGCGTTCGGCGCGTATTTGGGCATGAAGCGCTCGCCGTCCTTGTTGACCAGATAGCCGCCCTCGCCTCGCACCCCTTCGGTGATCAGCACGCCCGCGCCATATACACCGGTGGGATGGAACTGGAAGAACTCCATGTCCTCCAGCGGAATGCCGGCACGCGCCGCCATGCCCAGTCCGTCGCCGGTATTGATGAAGGCATTGGTACTGGAATGGAAGATACGCCCTGCACCGCCGGTGGCGAACAATGTGGCACGCGCCTGAAAGATCATCGTTTCGCCGGTTTCGATCTCCATTGCGGTCACACCGTGCACATCGCCATCTTCATCGCGGATCAGGTCCAGTGCCATCCATTCGGTGAAAAAATGCGTATTGGCTTTGACGTTCTGCTGATACAGCGTGTGCAGCAACGCGTGGCCGGTACGGTCAGCCGCCGCACAAGCGCGATCCACCGGCGTCTTGCCGTACTCCTGCATATGGCCGCCGAACGGGCGCTGATATATCTTGCCGCTGTCGGTGCGGTCGAACGGCATGCCGAAATGTTCCAGCTCGTATACGACTTCGGGCGCGGCGCGGCACATGAATTCGATCGCGTCCTGGTCACCCAGATAATCCGAGCCCTTCACCGTGTCATACATATGCCAGTGCCAGTTGTCTTCCTTGATGTTGCCCAGCGAAGCAGCGATGCCGCCCTGTGCCGCGACGGTATGCGAGCGCGTCGGGAACACCTTGGACAACACCGCGACCTTCAGGCCGGCATGCGCCAGTTGCAACGCCGCACGCATCCCGGAGCCGCCCGCGCCGACAACTACTACATCGAATGTACGTTTAGCGATTGCCATTAATTTCCCTCAATAAACCCTGTCGTCATTCCCGCGTATGCGGAAGTCCGGCAAAACTAAAGATTCCGCACAGCGGATAAAACCAAAGCGTTGTCCCGCTACGCGGGATTTATTCAATCATCTGGATTCCCGCTTGCGCGGGAATGACAGTTTTTTCACATTCCCCATAAAATCTGTACCGACCAGATCGTATAAAGCAACAGCGCCAGTATCACCAGCACATGGATCACCAGACGCACGCTGGCCGGCTTGACGTAATCCATCACGATGTCGCGTATGCCGACCCACGCGTGATAGAACAGACTCAACAGGAACAGCAGGCTGAAGGTACGCACTATCAGGTTGGGAAACAACGCAGTCCAAACGTCATAATCCAGATAGGATTGCATCAGCAGATAAACGGCCAATGACAAGAGGTACACCACCATCACCACCGTAGTGATGCGCTGGATCAGCCAATCGCGCAGACCATAGTGCGCGCCGGTGACGACACGGTTCACCATATTTTTATCCCGATAAAGATAGTCAACATCAGGCTCACCACCATCACCACCTTGCTGCTGTTGCGCGCCTGGGCAAGATCGTGCACCAGATGCAGATCGATCGCCAGGTAACGCAGCCCGGCGCAGAAGTGATGCAGGAACGCCCACAGCAAGCCGATCAACATGATCTTGACGAGCGGATGGCCCAGCACTTCAGTCAATTGAGTGTAGGTCTCGATAGAGCGCAGGCTGTATTGCAACATCAGCAGCAGCAACGGCAGCGCGCAAAACAACAGCAGGCCGCTGAGGCGGTGGAGTATGGATACGATGCCGGGAAGCGGCAATTTGATTTGATGCAGGGCCAGGTGTTTCGGACGTTGTTTGTTCATTACGACTCTCTACCGTGACATAAAAGCGGGCCGTGAAATAAAACGGACAGCCATAATCGTACACCACTTTACCCAACAAAAAAGCCACAAAGTGATTATCATGCATTCATCTTCAATCCCCAGGAGGAAGTCATGAAAGCACCCGTCCGCATCACCATCACCGGCGCCGCAGGACAGATCGGTTACGCCACGCTGTTCCGCATCGCCAACGGCGACATGCTGGGACACGAGCAACCGATCATCCTGCAATTGCTGGATCTGCCGCAGGCGCAGCCCGCGTTGCGCGGCGTGATGATGGAGCTGGAAGATTGCGCTTTCCCGCTGTTGCAACAAGTCATCATCACCGACGACCCGAAAGTCGCTTTCAGGGATACCGAAGTTGCATTGCTGATCGGCGCGCGTCCGCGCGGCAAGGGCATGGAGCGCAAAGACCTGATCGAGGCCAACGGCGCGATATTTTCCGCGCAGGGCAAACTGCTCAATGATTATGCCGCGCGCCATGTCAAAGTGCTGGTGGTGGGCAATCCCGCCAACACCAACGCGCTGATCGCGATGAAGAACGCGCCCGACCTCGACCCGCGCAACTTCACCGCGATGATGCGCCTCGACCACAACCGCGCGATCGCGCAAGTCGCACTCAAGCTGTTCCAGCCGATCCGCGATGTCAAAAAAATGGTCATCTGGGGCAACCATTCCGGCACCCAATATCCCGACCTCGACCACGCCGAGATACGCGGGCGCATGGTGCGCGAACTCCTGCCCGACCAGGACTGGATAGAACGCGAATTCATCCCCACCGTGCAAAAACGCGGCGCGGCAGTCATCGACGCGCGCGGCTCATCGAGCGCCGCAAGCGCCGCCAATGCCGCCATCTCGCACATGCACGACTGGATGCTCAGCTCGCACCACAACGACTGGGTGACGATGAGCGTGCCGTCCGACGGCAGCTACGGCATCCCGGAAGGCGTGCTGTATGGCTTTCCGGTCACCTGCAAACACGGCCACTACACCATCGTGCAAGGATTGCCGATCAGCACGCTGGGACGCAAGCACATGGAAGAGAGCTACCGCGAACTGACCGAAGAGCGCGAGCATGTGAAAAATTTGCTGGGTTAAAAATAAATCAGCGCGCAATCCGGAATGGCCCACTTTAAACATACCGCGTTTCTTTCCGCGATATTCGTCCTGTCCGCAATGCTCGCCGGATGCGGCAAATCCGACACCCCGCCGACTGCATCGGCCGAGGCGAATAAATTGTGCGGCGCGATACAGGACACCGGCCTCGCCAAACAATGCGCCGTCAACAACCGGAACAACACGGTCGGCATCGTGATCGACACCAATGACGAAGTGGCCAGGAATCTTTGCGTCGACATCGCTAACAAGATGAAGCCGCTGACCGCTGACATCTCCGGCGAATGGAAGCTGCAAATATTTTCCCCGTATCGTGATGACAAGCCGCTGGCTTATTGTGTTCTCCATTAAAGTGGCCGACAGCTTTGCCAGGTCAGGAAAACGACATTGAATAGCAACCTGACTTTAGTTTTGAACAGGATATGAAGAATGCAAAAACATAATGCGCGGCTGGCACGTTTGATTCTGACGGCACTCGGGCTAATCTTATCAGGAAGTGTTGCCGCCGAAGAGCCTGTGACATTCGGTCAGGTGGTAAAGGAATATGCTCGGGCAATAGATCGGGCAAAGGCGACAGGAAAACCAGTCCAGATCGAGCCTGAAGATTCCATCGATCCGGTCACGCCTCCTGTGGTACCGCAGGTCAATCCCTATACCGGTCACGAGATCAATCCGTATACGGGCTATGACACCTCGAAGAAGGTCAGCGAGCCTATCGTTACACTGATTCCGGAAGACCCGATCGCGGCAAAGTTGAAATTTTCGGATAAGACGATCAGTTATAAAAAGGTCTTCTATCTTAAAGGGGCGAATCTTGATTACCCTTTATGGATAGATGAAAACCGCTACGTCGCCAATAGTTACCCTCCCGATTACAAAGAAACGGAAACCTTGCCCAAGATCGTCACCGTGGATGTGCGTACAGGCGCGATGGAAGATACGGGCTACCAAGGAAAAATCGATTGCTATAAAGAAGGCCGGATTGCCACAACCACAATATCCCGTAGATGGTTCACTCACCCGGATGGCAGAGTGCTGGAAAGTGTGGCTCGCTATTTTGGCAAGCTGGGTGAACCGCTTATGGAATACCCACCTTATTACGTACAAGGTGGCTCAGATCTGAACACCGCATCCTGCCAGCTCGTTCCACACTGGACCCCACCCAAACCACAAGCGGGAGAACCGCAGCTTGTAAAACGCATACCGCTCAAAGTGGAGCATGGTGCGATCATGGAATGGAGGCCTCAAGGTTATCCCGAATTGCGCCTGGGACAAGACCCCAATAATTACAACAAGCTGACCTTTAACCGCACAGGCTCGGCAGTGATGCTGCCATTGCAGGCGTACTGGGAACAGCCTTCCGGCAAGCGGGTAGAGATTCCGCTCAATCCTGGAGAGGAGCTCACTTATGCTTCTTGAATTCCTGAGGAGCAAGCCTATTTTATTAGTATTGACATGACCCAATCACAACCGATTAAAACCGGGTATCCGCGCTTTGCACGGTTGTTATACCTCGATGGCACGATTAAGCTTTTTGGAGTGCCGAGGGTGATTATGGATTTATTTATAAACAAAGATGCAAGCTCATCTGGTGGTATGGCTAGTTACAGCAAGAAAGGGATGAGATGGAGCTTCGGATTTAGTTCACGAACACCCGATCCCAAGCATCTGGCGGGAGCCTATGAAATTGTTGGCGACGAGTTGGTCAAGCGAGATCAAACAGGAGGAGTTGGTTTTGATGGCTGCAAGGAATTCGATTCAGAAGAAGCATTCTTTTCAAAAAAGCGAAATTATTTTTATATAGATATCTGCAAGGGAGAATAAGGCATGGCAACTTTGAATCTGAACGCACCGCTCTTGTGGCGAATGATGCCCGGACACGCCCATTGCGCCTTGCTGCCAATGCCCCTAGAATTGTCCGCAGCAACGGCTGGCTGAACGCGAACCCGACTGAATACTTACCGGAATAAAAACTCACGATCCCCGATGAACGAAAAACTGTTATTCCTGCTGGATGGCTATGAAGAGTGCTACCCATTGAATATGGAAGAACTGTATCCGCGCGTGATGAATCGCATCACCGAGCTGTGGAACAATCCAAGGGAGATCGAAGCTTACTTCACCGACCTGATGATCGATAACCGCGGCGGCACCCGGCAGGGTTTCCCGCAGAAGGTGGCTTCCGAGATCTTCGCGTTGAGCATGGCGCACGCCAATATACGCGAGGGCAAAAAGAAAAAATCTTCCGCGGCCAATCCCTGGGACACTGTAGAAGCAACCAAGAGATTCGCTGTCGAACAGGAAGGCTACGCCTTTTCTCCCAAGGGTTTCGTCCAGTCAGCCGAAAAAGGCGACCAGAAGGCCGTGTTGTTGTTCATCGACAGCGGCGTGGACATCAATACGCGCGATGAGCAAGGCTGGACGCCGCTGATGATATCGACCTTCAATGGCCGGGAAGAAGTCGCGCTGTTGCTGATCCGCAGCGGCGCCGATGTCAACGCGAAAGATACGGCGGGTTATGGGCCGCTGCACTGGGCCGCATTCAACGGTTTCAACGAGGTAGTGAAATTACTCATTGATAGACATGCCAATGTGAACGCGCTCAGCAAGCATGGCCTGACACCGCTGCTGCAAGCAGCCACACGCGGCCACCTGGTTACCGTCGGGCACCTGATCGCCGGCGGCGCCAATGTCAATCTCGCCAGCAACGACGGCTGGACGCCGCTGCACAAAGCCGCCGCCAATGGCCATACCGAAATCGTCAAACTGCTGCTCGCCAAGGATGCGTACCACAAGGCAGAATACCAGGATGGCACCACGCCCTTGAGCATCGCTACCAAGAACAAGCATGCCGATATCGTGGCTTTGCTCACGGCTAAAAACTAAACAACAAAACTTCAGACCACGGGCATCCTGCCTGCCCTCTCTTGATTTTCTTCTGGCCGCCTCCAAATTAGACCTCAATAATTCATTCGAGGCTAGCCATGCAAAACATCCGACCCGCCGCTGTTGCAGGCATGTTCTATCCCGCCGAACCAAAGCAGCTCGCGCGCGACGTGCAACAGTATCTCGCCGATGCGCGCCCGTTCGATCTGGTCCCGAAGGCGCTGATCGTCCCGCACGCCGGTTACGTGTATTCCGGCGCGATCGCCGCGACGGCTTACGCAACACTACGCAAAATCGCCCCGCGTATCCATCGCGTGGTATTGCTCGGCCCCACGCATCGCGTCGCGGTGCGCGGCTTGGCGCTGCCCGGTGCGGACGCCTTTGATGCGCCGCTGGGCCGCGTGACGCGTGACGCTGGACACTGACAGCGCGCGCGCCATCGCCCATCTGCCACAAGTCAGCGTCAGCGCGCAGGCACACGCGCTGGAACATGCGCTGGAAGTGCAGCTGCCATTCCTGCAAAGCATACTGACGGATTTCACGCTGCTGCCATTGGCGGTCGGCATGGCCACTGCCGAGGAAGTTGCGGAGGTGCTTGAAACAGTATGGGGCGGTGACGAAACGCTGATCGTGATCAGCTCCGACCTTTCTCACTACCTGCCCTACGCCACCGCGCAGCGCGTGGATCAAGCAACCACGCAATCCATCCTGAAGCTACAGCAGCCGATCGCACACGACCATGCGATACGAGGAGAAACTAAAAGCCTGGGAGGTGACCCGCAGGATAATGCCGTTCGCATCGGTGACAGCCATCACCTCCTGCGACTCGAAAGAAAGTGCGGCGATGGACTGCGCCTCTGCGATATTTTTGCGCGTGCCGGAAGCTGTCACGGGCAGCATCCAATCACGGATACATTTGCTGCACGCAACGATCTCGCATCGCCAAAAGGCCCGCTCACGATGGCATCGACAAACATCTTGCCGCGACTATCGCTCCGCATGAACAAGTCGCGCAGATATTTTTGAACGGGATCGTGATGGTGGTTATTAAAGCAAATCTGAACGGGGGCGAATCGAGGAATCTCGCGATCTATTTCGGGATTCAGTTGAAAACTTATTTTGCTGGCGCGCGAAAAGCCGTGATATTTATCTGAAGGGAATTGTGGCGGGTCAACCTGCCTGGATAGATGACAAAAATTTTTTGTGGGGGAGTTAAATGACACCAAGTCGATTTTCATTCCGCTCGTTTTCGCTCTTTAAAAAGTTATCTGAACGGGACTTATTATACATATAATGTTCTTGTTGAGGAATTTAATTTATCCTTTTAATTATTATAGAGATAAATCTTAAAATAATCGCAATAAAACGACTTTAACCACCACCCTTCCGCTGTCGTCTTGCTTCAAACAGGCAGATGCCGGCACTCACTGAAACATTCAAACTTTCCACGCTGCCTAACATCGGTATGCGCACCAATTCATCACAAGTCTCGCGTGTCAGGCGGCGCAAACCTTCGCCCTCTGCGCCCAATACCCAGGCCAGTGCACCGGTGTGCTTGAAGCCGTTCAAATCCTGCTCGGCCTCGCCCGCAGCACCGACCACCCAGATGTCGCGTTCCTTCAAGTCGCGCAACGTGCGCGCGAGATTAGTGACAGTGATATAGGGGACGGTTTCTGCCGCGCCGCAGGCGACCTTCTCCACTGTCGCGGTGATGCCGACCGCGCGGTCTTTCGGAGCGATCACCGCATGCACGCCGAACGCATCGGCACTGCGCAGACAAGCGCCGAGATTATGCGGATCTTGCACACCATCCAGCACCAGCAGCAACGGCGGTTCGCTGAGTGTGTCCAGCACATCCTCCAGATGTTGCACGCGCTGTGCCGCATCGACCCGCGCCGCCACACCCTGATGGCGCGCATTGCCCGCCATACCATCGAGGCGCGCCGCTTCTATCGGGATGATACGTACGCCGTTTGTTTCGGCGAGCTTGATCAGATCGCGCATGCGCGGATCCTGACGCTGCGCTTGCAGGTAGACCTCCATCACACCATCCGGATTCTGGCGGATACGCGAGGTGACCGCGTGAAAACCGTAGATCAGACGAAGGTCAGCCACGATTCTTTTTTTCTCTGGTTTTGCTTTTGGCGGTTTTTTTGGCAGGCTTGGTGTCCTGGCCCTTGGATGTGTGTCCTTTGATTTCAGGTCCGTGACCGGATTCTTCGATGTGTTCATGCAAAACGAAATCGATCTTGGTACTCTCCATGTCCACCTTGACGACACGAACCTGCACGCGGTCACCAAGGCGATAGCGCTGCCCGGTACGTTCGCCGAGCATTTGATGCTTGGCAGCATCGAACTGGAAATAATCCTTGCCTAGTTCGGAGATGTGCACCAGCCCTTCGACATACAGATCGTCCAGCGACACGAACAAGCCAAAACTGGTGACCGACGAGACCGTGCCCGGAAACACGCTGCCCAGATGATCGCGCATGTAAAAACATTTCAACCATGCTTCCACATCTCGCGTGGCATCATCGGCACGGCGCTCGGTCATCGAGCAATGCGCGCCCAGTTCGGCCCACTTCTGCGCAGGCGTGTATTTTTTTCCTTGCAGCACCGCCTTGATGGCGCGATGCACCAGCAGATCCGGATAGCGGCGTATCGGCGAGGTGAAGTGGGTGTAGGCTTCGTAACCCAAACCGAAATGGCCGATGTTCTCAGGCTCGTACTTGGCCTGACGCAACGAGCGCAACATCACGGTTTGCAGCAAACCCGCGTCGGGACGTCCCTTGATGCGTTTGAGCAGCTTGGAATAATCAGCCGCCTGCGGATCGTCCTCGCCGGTCAATTGCAAACCGAATTCTTTCATGAACTCACGCAACGCCACCAGCTTCTCAGGTGTCGGGCCCTGGTGGATACGATACAGCACGGTATGATCGTGCTCGTGTAAAAATCCCGCCGCGCACACGTTGGCCGCCAGCATGCACTCTTCGATCAACTTATGCGCGTCATTGCGCACCACCGGCACGATGCGTTCGATCTTGCCCTGCTCGGTGAAGATCATCTGCGTCTCGACCGTTTCGAAGTCGATCGCGCCGCGCTTCTCGCGCGCTTTCAACAGCTTCTGGAACAGTTCATAGAGATGTTGCAGATGCGGCAGGATGGACGCGTTGCTCCTGGCCAGCTCACCATCCGGTTCGGCCAGCATCGCCGCGACCTGTGTGTAAGTCAGTCGCGCTTGTGAATGCATCACCGATGGATAGAAGCGATATCTTTCGATCTCGCCGCTGTTGCTGATATGCATGTCACACACCATGCACAGTCGGTCCACATGCGGATTCAGCGAGCACAATCCGTTGGACAATTCTTCCGGCAACATCGGGATCACGCGGCGCGGAAAGTAGACCGAGTTGCCACGGTTGATTGCCTCCCGGTCCAGCGCGTCACCTGTCTGCACATAATGGCTGACATCGGCGATCGCCACCACCAAACGATAGCCGCCCTTCTCGGGCGCGCAATATACCGCGTCATCGAAGTCTCGCGCGGTCTCGCCGTCTATCGTGACCAGCGGCAGGTTGCGGATATCTTCGCGTCCAACCCAGTCTGCCGCAGCAACGACGGGAGATATCGCTTTGGCTTGCTTTTCAACATCCTTGGGAAATTCATAAGGCAGGTCATGCTTGCGCAACGCGATCTCGATCTCCATGCCGGGATCGGCATAATTTCCCAATACCTCGACGATACGACCGATCGGTTGCGCATGTTTGTCGGGATGCTGCAAGATCTCCAGCATCACCACTTGCCCTGCTGTTGCGCCGCCGGTCCCGCCCGGAGCAACCAGAATGTCCTGCGTGATGCGGCGATTCTCCGCCACTACAAAATGGATGCCATGTTCTTCATACAAACGTCCAACCACACGATTATTGGCGCGCTCCAACACCTCGATGATCTTGGCCTCGGGACGGCCGCGCCGATCCACGCCACTCTGTCTTACCATCACCACATCACCGTGCAGCACCTGGTGCATTTCCTTTTCGCTGAGGAACATGTCGGGACTACCGTCTTCCGGGATCAGGAAGCCGAAGCCGTCCGGATGGCCCTGCACCTTGCCCTTGACCAGATCGAGCTTGTCCACCACGCAGATGTCGCGTTTGCGATTGCGCATGATTTGCCCGTCGCGCTCCATCGCGCGCAGGCGACGCGAGAACAGGTCTTCTTCCTCTTTTTTGATGTGCAGTATTTCCAGCAGCTCTTCATCAGCCACTGGCGCGCCTTGCTCGGTCAGTATCTGCAAAATGAATTCTCGGCTGGGCAGCGGATGCTCGTATTGTTCGCGCTCGCGTTCCAGAAACGGGTCTTGCTGACGCAAGTTCTTTTTATTTTTCATTGACAATGTATCCTTTAACAATTAAATTGCGCGCCTTCAGCAAATCTAGGCCCAGATGGCGGAATTGGTAGACGCGCACGGTTCAGGTCCGTGTGCCGCAAGGTGTGGAGGTTCGAGTCCTCTTCTGGGCACCATTAGTATACAGCAAAAGCCCCGTGCCAATAGGCATTGGGGCTTTTTTGTTGCCTTCTTGTCGCAATCTTGACACACGATTTGTCGCGGTTTGTATCGGTTTGGCGTTATCATGTGCGACAAATTTCCGACAAGAGTGCGACAACATGGCTAGCTTCCGTAAACGTGGTTTGACCTGGACAGCCGAGATACGGCGCAAAGGCGTATCGACTTCGGCAACATTCTCTACTAAGGCCGAGGCCGTTGCTTGGGCCACCAAAGAAGAGGCCGATATAATAGCAGGAAAGCGCGGGGATATTCCAAACAAGACATTTGGGGATCTGTTGAGCAAGTATGCTGATGAGGTCAGCCCAACCAAAAAGGGAGAACGCTGGGAACGGCTACGCATCGGGCTAACTCTTCGAGATGAGATCGCTAAAGTCAATCTGCGGGTGATTGATGCGCGCGATGTGGCGGCATGGCGAGATCGGCGACTGACTCAGGTATCACCAGCCAGCGTGAGGCGCGAATGGAACCTGCTGAGCAATGCCTGTACCATCGCGGTGAAAGAATGGAAATGGCTTACCGAGAACCCGATGCGTGAAGTACGTAGGCCGCCACCAACTGAAGCGCGTGATCGGCGTATCTCACAGGATGAGATCGACCGACTTATGTTGGTATTCGGGGATGATGCCGGAACTGTCACAGGACGAGTTGGCAAAGCGTTTCTGTTTGCTATTGAAACAGCGATGCGCGCCGGTGAGATTGCCGGATTGACTTGGGACAATGTGAAGCTGGCACAGCACTATTGCAAAACGCAAGGGAAGACGGCAGCGGCGAAGCGCGACGTGCCGCTATCGGATAAGGCGATTCAGATACTCAAAGAGATCGGCACCGAATCGGGCAGCGTATTCAACATCAGCAGTGCGCAGATCGATGCGCTGTTTCGCAAGGTGAAAGCGAAGGCTATAGTCGATGAGCTGCACTTCCATGATTCGCGACATGAGGCCATCACCCGACTGTCCAAAAAACTCGACGTGCTAGCACTAGCCAGAGCAGTTGGACACCGAGACCTGCGGCAACTTATGGTTTATTACAACGAGAGCGCGGAAGATATGGCTGGTCGGCTTTAGCCACTGTGCTGCGCTGCTATGCATAAGACACAGACCCCCAACAGAGGCTTGGTCAGCCAAATAACTCACTGTGCGAACCAAGCCGTGCCAACCGCAAGGTGTCCGCATCTGGCTTGCGGTAGATCAGC
>CAIOKY010000039.1 GCA_903858965.1 uncultured Nitrosomonadales bacterium
CGACATGAAGGTATGCGCCAGCAAGAATGTGTCGGCGGTGATGATCAGCGCCAGCCACAACCGCCGGCTATCCACGCGCAAATTGGTGTTCGTGCCAATAAAATAAAACAGGCCGATGTTGACGACTGCAACAACCAGATACCTGTACAGGTTGCCGGCGCTGGAAAAATTCTCTGCCGCTATTGCAAGCGGGCCTGTCGCCATCAAGCCGGACTTGATCAGTCCGCTGATGGAATAGGGATGATCGGTGAGGATCCAGTTGAAAGCGGCAACCGTGCCTTCGGCAAGCAGCGCCGCCAATACGATGCGTCCCTTACCTTTGACCTTGGTGAACAAGAGTATCGGCAAAACAGCGATGACCATATCAACCCGTGTCGCCACCAGCAAATAAACCCAGATGGCTATTGGTTTGTCATTCAGCATCCGGTCAAGGATCAGAATCAGGAATAGCGCAGCCAGCGGCGCTTCCATGCCCAAACCACAGTACAACGCCAGGATCGCGCCGAGCAGGATTGCCCAGCCTTGCAGTTGCGACAGGATCAACATCCAGACCAGGCAGCTGGCTGCTATAAAAAATCCGGCATAGGTGGTTAAAGACTGGATGCCGGCCAATTTTAACGGCGCTCCGACAACCACCAGGATCGCCATCCATAGCGGGTGATACCCGTTCGTCGTTGAGATGCCGTCAAATGTCGATTGCCCCAGATCAAGAATGTTCTTCGCTATCTGGAAATAGAAGTAGGCATCGTCTTCAAATATGGCATTCGGGAGATATTCGATGGAACAAAATGACAAAGCAAAAATGGCCAGACCTAGCGAACATACATAAACGTATCTGGACATTGTTTTGTCGTATGCCATTTAATTCGGTGTCCTGTGCTATGCCAATTTGGTGCGCCCGACAGGAGTCGAACCTGTGACCCTTGGCTTCGGAAACCAATACTCTATCCAACTGAGCTACGGGCGCGTAAAGGAAACATTGAGGGCACGCATTCTACCTCAGATTGTTCTTCGGGCAATGCGACGAAAGCGCACAACCGATCTATACTTTCCTGACTTGATGCGCCTCTGGGGCCGGACTAATTTTTACACTGACCCTATCCTGATGTGGCCGGATGTTTGGAACATTAATTATTCCTGTAGACCGATGTCAAATTAATATACACTTCATGCTGGCATTCCCCAGAATATGCCGGTAGACGCCAATAAAACGCCCATCAATAACTAGAGGAGGCAATTATGGATAAGATAGGCTCACCCCATCGGCGATTGAAGCCGACCCACCAAGAAATTCCGCAAACATCACGAGAAGGAGGGAATCATGTCTGAATTGATCGCTGGCAAGATACTGAATAATCCGAAATACCTGCAGCTGGTCAAACAGCGCGACACATTCGCCTGGTTATTGTCGGCAATTGTATGTGTCATGTATTTCGGCTTTACTCTGATGATCGCGTTTACCCCCGATGTCCTTACCCAGCCCATTGCTGCCGACAGCGTGATTCCGTTGGGCATGCTGATGGGCGTCGGTGTGATACTGGTGTCCTGTGTACTGACGGGAGTCTACGTCTATCGGGCGAACCAAACCTTCGATCCTATCGTCAACGAAATCGTTCGCGAGGCCTCCAAATGAAAAAATTTCATACCGTTTTCTTTGCGATATTGGTTTCGGCCTTGTTCCTTGCTACTGATTTGGCCAGTGCTGCCGATGCTGTGACGACGGCTGTTGCGCCTGCAGCTGCTGTCGCACCGACAGTTACACCCGCACCCGCAGCTGTCGTTGCACCGGCAGTAGCTGCTGCACCTGCAGAGGTGCCAGTCAATTGGCATGCCGTCGTGATGTTCCTGATCTTCGTTGCGGTCACGCTGGTCATTACCTACTGGGCGGCGACCCGAACCAAGACGGCGACAGATTTTTATGCCGCCGGACGCGGGATCACCGGCTTGCAGAACGGCATGGCCATCGCCGGTGACTATATGTCGGCAGCTTCATTTCTTGGGATTGCTGCGCTGGTTTACATGAATGGCTTTTATGGCCTGATCTTTTCGGTGGGTTGGCTGGTGGGCTGGCCGATCATCCTGTTCCTGATCGCGGAACGCTTGCGCAATCTCGGCAAATATACTTACGCCGACGTAGTCTCGTTCCGCCTCAAGCAGGGCCCGATCCGTATCATGGCCGCGATCAGTTCACTGATCGTCGTCATCTGGTATCTGATCGGTCAGGCAGTGGGCGCTGGTCAATTGCTCCATACTTTAGTGCCGCAGATGTCTTACCAGTTGTCCATCGTCATCGTCGGTGTGCTGATCATCACCTATGTCACCTTCGGCGGCATGAAGGCCACGACCTGGGTGCAGATCATCAAGGCCGGCCTGCTGCTGGGCGGTGCAACCCTGATGGCGATCGGTGTGATGGCGCATGAGAACTTCAGCTTTGCAAAATTGTTTTCAGATGCTGTTGCCATCCACCCCAGTCACATGGATATCATGAAGTCAGTGGTAAAGATCGGGGCCAAATCCAACCCGATCGAATCCATTTCCCTGGGACTGACATTGATGCTGGGTACCGCAGGACTGCCGCACATCCTGATGCGCTTCTTCACCGTTACCGATTCCAAGGCAGCACGCAAGTCGGTACTCTACGGAACATGCTTCATCGGATTTTTCTACATCCTGACCTTCATCATCGGCTTTGGCGCCATCGTGCTCGTCGCCAATAATCCCGAGTATGTGGCTAACATCAGCAAGAGCATCCTTGACCTGAAAGGTGGCGGCAATATGCCGGCGGTTTATTTGTCGCACGCCATCGGTGGAGACTTGTTCCTCGGCTTCATCGCCGCTGTCGCCTTTGCCACGATACTGGCGGTGGTGTCCGGGCTGACGCTGGCCGGTGCTTCGGCGTTGTCGCATGATATTTATGCGAGCGTGATCATGAAGGGTAAAGCGTCAGAGAAACAGGAAGTATGGGTATCGAAGATGAGCGTGATCGGACTGGGGATACTTGCCATCATCCTTGGTATCGCTTTCGAAAAACAGAACGTCGCATACATCGTGGCGCTGACCTTTTCGATCGCCGCCTGCACCAACTTTCCTATCCTGATCCTGTCGGTATTCTGGCGTGGTTTGACCACGCGAGGTGCGGTGCTTGGTGGCTATACCGGTATCCTCGGTTCCATCGGCTTGCTGATCATAGGCCCGACGGTATGGACCAAGGTGCTGAGCATGGGCCCGGCGATCTTCCCGTATGACTTTCCGACCTTTGTCGTACTGCCGGCGGTTCTGGTTGTCGCGTATATCGCGTCGGTGACCGACAGCAGCGAAAGCGCGAAGAAAGAACGGGCCGCGTATGATGCCCAGATGGTACGTGCCGAAACTGGCTTGGGAGCTGAAGTGGGCGCCACTCACTAAATCTGTGGGTCTTTGATTCAGACTGGCCGCCGGATAATTTCCGGCGGTTTTTTTTCGCCATATCACTACGAAATTGGAAAGCTCAGATACCCGACTGTGAATGATGGAAAGCTCGCTCCAGTTTACGCAAGTCATCATAGTTGCTTGCGCCATGGGCAGATCGTGCTTGCGCAATCGCTACTAAAAGCAACTGTGCTGTCACCAATGCATCGGCCAGCGCGTTGTGGCGGTCATCATTGCGGATATCGAAATGATTGGCCCAGTCGTCCAGTGCGCGGTGGTCGCGTATCAGCCCGGGATATAGTGCCGGCAGGACATACGCCAGATCCAGCCAGGGATGTTTGAACGTAATGCCCAGATATTCTCGCATGGCACGCCTGATCATGGTTTCATCAAAGGCGACATGAAAGGCCACCAGCGGAGATTTGCCGAGATAATCGAGGAACGCCAATAGGGCATCGACTGGCAACATCCCGTCCCGTTGTACAGAACCGGAAATGCCGTGGATCAGGATATTTTCCTTGCGGCTGCTTTCGCGTTGCTGCAACACGACCGAAAAACTGTCAGCCATTGCGATGCGACCATTGATTACGGCTACTGCGCCGATGGAAATGAGTGTATCGGTCATCAGGTTAAGACCGGTAGTCTCCACATCAACCACCACCAGCCGTGTCTGATCAAATGTCGCAGTACGTTCTATTTCAGGCAAAGCGCGCCAGGATGCAAACCGTTCAGCCTGCTGCGGACTTAATCGTGGTTGGGGTGCGAACCAGCGTTGCAGCAATTTCTTCATAGCTGGTAATTCAGTGCGAGTCTGGTTTGTACTTTACGCGCCTGGCGGAAGGCTTCCTTGAGGATGCGGCGATCCAGCTCGTTCAGCCCTGCAGGATCGATGAGGTTGTTCAGTGCCTGTGTATCAACTCTTCCCTGTTTCACGCTTACCTCATAATGATGACGCAAGCGCAACATCTGGATGAACAGGAAGGCATTGGTCCAGCCATCAATTTCAGTGGCGGGAATATGCAACACGGCAGCGCTTTGACGCATGCGCTGGATGGTGTTGGTAGGTGTTATGCCTGTCGCAAGACCGAAGATGCGCGCCGCATCGACGAACGGGGTGATGCCACTGAGCTTGAGATCGAGCTTGTTTTCCTTGCCTACCACGAAGTCGCGCACCAGTCCGAGTGGCGGGCGATTACGCATCGCGTTCTCTGCCATCTGGCGCAGGAAGCGCGGGTTGTTGCTGGCAACCCTGGCCAGCCATGATCGCAATTCTTCGGCGAGTTTGTTTGTCCCATACAGCGGACGGAAATCGAAAAAGATAGAAGCATGCAGTAGCGCTTCCGGCGTGTTGTTGGTGATCCAGTTTAAAAAGACACCTTTCCATTCTTCCAGCGACAGACACCACTGCGGATTCGATGCCATCACATTGCCCCGGCACAAGGGGAAGCCGCACAAGGCCAGCGTGTCGTTGATGCGCTTGGCCATGGGCAACAGTTGCTCGCGTACCTGGTTTGCAGTCATGTCTTCCGGTACGGTGAAGATCAGTGCATTGTCCTGATCGGTGCTCAGGGTCTGTTCGAAACGTCCTTCCGAACCCAGCGCCATCCAGCATAGCCGTGCAGCCAGCGGACTGGCCGCAACTCCGCTGGACGCACATTCCAGTTCTATCACGCGCGCCGTCAGCAGGTCGTTGAACGTGGAGATGAACTGGGTCAACTGCTCCGCCGCCACCCCTTGCGCCATCATGTTGTGCGCCATGCTGCGGATGTCGGCAGCAGCTTGCTGAAATTCTTCCGGATGCCGCGCGTGGCGCAGCGCCGTGCCGATCTGGCGGAAACCCACCCGCTGCAAGGCGAACAGGTCCTTTTCCGATACTAGGCCGACCAGCCGCCCGTTGTCGACGACCAGCACATGCCTGAGTCCCTGTTTGGCCATCATCAAGGCCGCCTCATGCGCCAATGCTTGCGGCGGCAAGGTGGTCAGTTGCATGGTCATCACACCGATCACCGATTGGGCCAGATCGATCTGCGGCAGCGCGATGCGTTCCAGCACATCGGGCAGCGTCAGGATGCCGAGCGGCCGACCCGCATCATCGACAGCGACCATCGAACCGATGCGCGCTTCATGCATCTGCTGCAACACCTCGCGCACGCTGGTTTGCGGCGCGCACGTGATGGGCGCGCGGCGGATGATGGCGGACAAAGGGCTGTTCAGCGATTGTTGTTCAGCGCCGGATTGGGTGTACTGCGCCTGGATCACCTGCTTGGAATGTTCCAGCAGGTTGGCGATGCGGCGCGTGCAAAAATCGCGGAACGGCGCGTTAATTTCGATCAAGGCGTGGAAATCGGCTTCCGGTAGTTCATAGCAGAACGTATCCCTGCCCGCCCGGTAGGTGCTGGCGACAGGACGATGAGCCAGCAATGCGCCGAGCGGAAAGCATTCTCCTTCCGACAGCTCCAGCCAAGTATCGGTTTCGCTGGCGTTGGCGACATTTTGTTCACCCTGCACCATGCCCTGCTTGATGACCAGAAACCGCTGCACTATGCCCTGCTCCGGCGAGATGATCACTTCACCCTGGGCATAATAAGCAAGCTGCATGCGCTCCACCATCCACAGCAGATGTGCCGGCTCCATACGGTCGAAAGGAGCGTGTGCAGCAAAGAAAGCCAACTGGGAAGAATGTATCGCGCTCATGGCAGATAGAGTGTCAGGCAAGTTATGGTTTATTATAACCGCACGTTCATCCCAGCTCATGCCATGCCACACAACAACCCCAGTCCCGAAGAAATCAGCCGTATGCTGTGCGAGGTGCATACTATCGCGGTAGTGGGGCTGTCGCCGAACCAGGCGCGCCCCAGCTTCCGTGTTGCGCGCGGATTGCAGGGGTTGGGTTATCGCATCATCCCGGTGCGGCCGCTGGTCAATGAGGTGCTAGGCGAGGCAGCCTACCCGAATCTGGAAAGCCTGCCCGGGCTGCCCGACATCGTGGATGTGTTCCGTGCGGCGGAACATGTTCCCGCCATCGTGGATAGTTGTATCAAGCTTGGCATCAAAAAACTCTGGCTGCAGCAAGGTGTCATTCACGAAGCGGCCGCGCAGCGTGCGAGTGAAGCCGGGATCACCGTGGTGATGGATCGCTGCATGTGGCGTGATGCGGTGCAGTTGGGAGTGCACTCGCGATGAACAGGACCATGAACAAGCAGCGTTGTGCCTGGGCAGGCGCTGATGCCCTGTATCAGCGTTATCACGATATCGAATGGGGCGTGCCGTTGCATGACGACCAACGCCTGTTCGAGTTTCTGATCCTGGAAGGTGCGCAGGCGGGCCTGAGCTGGATCACGATCTTGCGCAAGCGCGAGAACTACCGTGCCGCCTTCGATGATTTCGATGCGATGCGCATTGCCGCTTATGATGCAAATAAAATAGAATCGCTATTGCAGAATGCGGGTATCGTACGCAATCGTTTGAAGGTGCAGGCTGCGGTGATTAATGCGCAGAAATTTCTCGAGGTGCAGGCGGAATTCGGCAGCTTCGATGCGTTCATCTGGCGTTTTGTCGATGGCAAGACCAAGCAGAACAAGTGGCGCAACCTCGCCGAGATTCCTGCAAGTACCAGCGAATCGGATGCGATGAGCAAGGAACTGAAACGGCGCGGTTTCAAATTCGTAGGGTCGACGATCTGCTATGCGCACATGCAGGCGACCGGGATGGTGAACGACCACACCACGGATTGTTTCAGGCATAAGGAATTAAAATAGTGCTTTTAAAATTTACCAAGATGCACGGTGCAGGCAACGATTTTGTTGTACTGGATGGCGTGCGGCAGGACATCGAGCTCAGCCCGGAACAATTGCGCCTGCTGGCCGACCGTCATTTCGGCGTGGGCTGCGACCAGATTTTGCTCGTCGAAAAACCCGACAGCAAAGAGGCGGATTTTCGCTACCGCATCTTCAACGCCGATGGCGGCGAAGTGGAACAATGCGGCAACGGCGCGCGCTGCTTCCTGCGCTTCGTGCATGACCAGAAGCTCACGACCAAGCGCGAGATCGTCGTGGAGACGCGCTGCGGCTTGATCAGTCCGCGCCTGGAACAGGACGGTCGCGTGACGGTCAATATGGGCGCACCGATATTCGATCCGGCGCGCGTTCCGTTCGATGGCGGCAGCGGGGCGGTCAGCGAGCCGCTCGATGTGTCAGGCACGACGGTGGATATCAGCGCGCTGTCCATGGGCAATCCGCATGCGGTACAAGTGGTGGAAGATGTCGAGCATGCGCCGGTCAACGAAGCAGGGCCGCTGATCGAGCACCATCCGCGTTTCCCCAGGCGTGTCAATGCCGGCTTCATGCAGGTGATGGACCGCCACAACTTGCGCCTGCGCGTGTACGAGCGCGGTGCGGGAGAGACCTTGTCCTGCGGGACGGGAGCTTGTGCAGCAGTGGTGGCGGGCATCCGGCGCGGCTTGCTCGATAGTCCGGTGAGCGTGGCCACGCGCGGCGGCGTGTTGACCATCGCATGGGACGGCGACGGTGCACCGGTGTTGATGACAGGTCCGGCGATCACGGTATTTGCAGGCGAAATCAATTTATAGGGGCAGAGATGAGAGCTGAAGAAGTAGCGCAATATTTGCAGAACAACCCGCAGTTCTTCGAAGAATATGTGGAGATGCTGACCCAGATCAGCCTGGCCCACCCGCATGGGGGACGCACGATCTCCCTGAGCGAGCGGCAACTGCTCGCGTTGCGCGAGAAGAACAAGGAACTGGAAAAGAACCTGCACGAACTGATCGCGTTCGCCAAAGACAACGACGCACTGCAGCACAAAGTGCACGAATTTGTCGTGACCCTTTTCGCCGCACGCGATCTGGCCACGCTGCAGGAAATGATCCCGCATCTGCTGCGCGACATTTTTGCGATACCGCACACCGCACTGCATCTGTGGCAGACCGACCCGCCCAGCGCGGAAGTGCTGGCCTTCGCCGATGCACAACCCCAGCCGGTCTGTCTGCACCATGCCGCACACGACACTGCTGCCTGGTTCGGCGAGCATGCGACACAGTTGCGCTCTTATGCCTATCTGCCGTTGCATGCGGGCAGCGAGACCATAGGCTTGCTGGTGCTCGCCAGCGAAGACAAACAGCGTTTCTATCCCGAGATGGGTACGGTGTTCCTGGAGCGCATTGCCGAGGCGGTGGCCAGCGCGCTGCATCCGTATCTTGACCACTAGCCATGCCAACATGAAATGCCAGCAATAACATGTTGGAAATAGAATGACAGCTGCTGTCACAGCCAACCAGAAATATTTACAGGGTTACCTGGCGTGGCTGCGCAATGAGAAGCAATATTCAAAATTGACCGCGGAGAATTACGCGCGCGACCTCGGGCATCTGTTCGAACTGGCCGCGGAGACACCGCTGGCGAATCTCAAGATCCACCACATCCGCCGCTACATCGCGCAACTGCACGGCAAGGGACTGGGCGGGCGTACGCTGGCGCGCATGTTGTCTGCATGGCGCGGATTTTTCACTTACCTGATGCGCGACCACGGGGTGCCGGACAATCCCTGCATCGGGCTGCGCGCGCCCAAATCGGCCAGGACTTTGCCGCAGGCGCTGTCGCCGGACGAGGCAGCGCGTATGGTCGACCTGCCGACCGATACCACTGAAGCGATACGCGACAAGGCAATATATGAATTGTTCTATTCCTCCGGGTTGCGTCTTGCCGAATTGGTCGATCTCGACCCGCAGCAACTCGATATGGGCGCGGGCGAAGTGCGCGTGACCGGCAAGGGCAGCAAGACTCGCATCGTGCCACTCGGCGCGTATGCCATCACCGCGCTGCAAGCCTGGCTGGCGGTGCGCGATCGACTGGCCAGGGCCGGTGAGACCGCGCTGTTCGTCGGCCAGCGCGGCTCGCGCATCTCGCCGCGCGTGGTGCAACTACGGATGAAGCAATGGGGTATCAAACAGGGCATCACCAGCAACGTGCATCCGCATCTGCTGCGCCACTCATTCGCTACCCACGTACTGCAATCTTCCGGCGATCTGCGTGCGGTGCAGGAGATGCTCGGCCACGCCAGCATCTCCACCACGCAGGTCTATACCCATCTCGATTTCCAGTACCTCAGCAAGATCTACGACGCGGCCCATCCGCGTGCCAAGAAAAAAATTAAAGAAAAAACCAAATAAGAAAAAATATGACAGTCCAAAAAGCAAGATCGCCTTCTACGCCGCACCGGTCATCACAGGGAGTCCGTGATTTTCGCAAACGTACCCAGCACAGCGGGAAGACGTCCGGGCAACAAAATAATACCGCTCAGAAGAATGCTCCGCGGGGTGCACCGCAACTCTACCTGGGGCCTGCTACCGCGCAACCTTGTCTCATCCTCAAAGCAGGCCGCGAAAAATCCCTGCAACGCCGCCACCCGTGGATATTCTCCGGTGCGATCGAGCGCGTGGACGGCGCGCCGGCCAGCGGTGATACATTGCCTGTGCGCGACGACGCAGGAAATTTTTTCGCGTGGGCGGCCTACAATCCGGATTCGCAGATCACCGCACGAGTCTGGTCGTGGAGTGAAGCGGAAAATATCGGTGCGGAATTTTTTCATGGACGGATTGCCAACGCGCTGACTACGCGTCGCGAAATGAAGCTCGCCGACAACAGCAACGGCATGCGCCTGATCCACGCCGAATCTGACGGCCTGCCGGGCCTGATCGTTGATCGTTACGGCGACGTGCTGGTGATGCAGATCAGCAGTGCGGGACCGGAACGCTGGCGCGATAACATCGCCGACATCCTGCAGGAACTTTGCAATCCTGTGTGCATCTACGAGCGATCCGATTCTGACTCGCGCGAACTGGAAGGACTGGAACTGCGCAACGGCGTGTTGCGCGGCACGTTGCCGGATAATGTGGAAGTGATCGAGAACGGCTTGCGTTTCAATGTGGATGTCGCGGCGGGACAGAAGACCGGCTTCTATCTCGACCAGCGCGACAACCGCGCGCTGACCGAAACCCTGGCGCGCGACAAAGATGTGTTGAACTGTTTCTGCTATACCGGCGGCTTCTCGCTGTATGCATTGCGTGGCGGAGCGAAATCGGTGTTGTCTATCGATGCATCGGGGGATGCATTGCGCATCGCTGCAGAAAATTTAACAAACAATAATCTGGATTCATCGCGCGCGGAATGGTTGGAAGCAGATGTGTTCCAGGCACTGCGCACATTGCGCGACCAGAACAAAAAATTCGACCTGATCATCCTCGACCCGCCCAAGTTTGCGCCCACCGCGGCGTTCGCCGAAAAAGCCGCGCGCGGTTACAAGGATATCAACCTGCTGGCTTTCAAGCTGCTCAGGCCGGGTGGTCTGTTGTTTACCTATTCCTGCTCAGGCGGTATCAGTGAAGACCTGTTCCAGAAGATCGTCGCCGGTGCCGCGCTGGATGCGGGTGTGGACGCGCAGATCGTGCACTACCTGCATGCCAGCGCAGATCATCCGGTGTTGCTGAGTTTTCCGGAGGGGGCGTATTTGAAGGGGTTGGTGTTGAGAGTGGAAAGTTGATGTGTTTTCGATCTTGACAACTATCCCATCCCAAGAAAAACCAACGTCACTACGGCAGGCATAGCCTGCACCCAGAGTATCCTGATATTCGCAGTGAATGCACCATACACCCCGGCAACCAGAGCACATCCGAGGAAAAAAGACTGTACATGGATGTCACCGGTCGCCAGTCCCCAGAACAAACCTGCCGCGAGAAAGCCGTTATATAAACCCTGATTTCCGGCAAGTACCTTGGTGGCTTTTGCGAAATCCTTGTTCAAGCCGAATGTGCGCAAGCCGGCGGGTTTGTCCCACAGGAACATCTCGAGCACCAGTATGTAGACATGGATGAGCGCGACGATACCGACGGCGATGTTGGCGGCAATGCGCATCAGGGCAGGTTGACCATGGGCTTGAAGCCGAGCTTGCTCTCCATTTCCTCCGCGCTGCCCCGCGCTTCGCTCTGGTTGGCATATGGCCCGATATGCACGCGTACCAGTCCGTCCTTGCTGGACAGTTTGAGCTGCTTCCCCGTGTCGCCGAGTTTGCCACGCATCGTGTCCAGATAAGCTTCGGCTCCCGCTTGCGAGCTGAATGCGCCGAGCTGCAGGTATACGCCGGCATCATTGCCTGCCGGTGAGGCCGTTGCAACAAGAGGTGTAGTTATGGGGGCTGTAGCAGTTGGGGCCGTGGCGACAGGTGCCGCGATGACAGCAGATGCAGCAGGTATCGTGGCGGCAGGAGTCGCAGTGACAGGCGCTGCGGGCGGGAGAGGCTGGCTCTGCACGTTGCTCGAAGCTATGCTGTTGACATTGGCGGTGGCGGCGATGCTCTCCACTTCGACTTCCGCGCTGCCGCTGCCGACAATGCCGAGCTTGTGCGCGGCGGTATAAGACAAGTCGATGATGCGATCGTTGATGAACGGACCCCTGTCGTTGATGCGCACGATGACGGATTTCTGGTTGGCGAGGTTGGTCACCCGTGCGTAGCTGGGGATAGGCAGGGTGGGATGCGCGGCCGACATCGAGTACATGTCATAAGTCTCGCCGCTGGAGGTACGCTGGCCGTTGAATTTTTTTCCATACCATGAGGCGATGCCGTGTTCCTTGAAAGCACCCGTGATGGTCAACGGCGTATAGGCCTTGTCCAGTGCCTTGTAAGGGCGATTGGCATAGCGGTGCAGCGGTTCGTTCTTCGGCACGGCATCGGGTATCGCGTCGATATTGGCCGGAGCATCCGCGCCCGGTCCGTCGCCTTCGAGGTAGCCACCAGAGCCCGGCGCTGTCGTTGTGACTGGCGGCGTTGCCGCCTTGTGTTGCGGAATGCTGCCGCACGCCGCGAGCAACAGTGTTGATACGATCAATACGATGACTTTGTTACTCATGCAATCTCCCAAAATATGAAGCTTATGTCCTGACCAGTTTCTTGTGCGTTTCTATGCTCATCAGCATACCAAAACCCAGCAGCAGCGTGAGCATGGATGTGCCGCCGTAACTGATCAGCGGCAGCGGCACGCCAACCACCGGCAGGATGCCGCTGACCATGCCGATGTTGACGAATGCGTAAGTGGCGAATGTCAGCGTGATGGAGCCGGACATCAGGCGCGTGAAATAAGTAGAGGCGTGCGAGGTGATGATAAAGCCGCGCCACACCACGAAAGAATACATCGCCAGCAGGATCAGGTTGCCGAGCAGGCCGAACTCTTCCGAGTAGACCGCGAAGATGAAATCGGTGGTGCGCTCCGGCAGGAAGTCGAGGTGCGTCTGCGTGCCGTTCAAATAGCCCTTGCCGATCAGGCCGCCGGAACCCACCGCGATGGTCGCCTGTATCGTGTGATAACCGTTGCCCAGCGCGTCCTGCGAAGGATCGAACAGCATCATGATGCGGTGGCGCTGGTAGTCGTGCATCATCGACCACATCACCGGCGCGCTGGCGAGTGCCGCTACGAACAGTCCGCCGATCACGCGCCAGCTCAGGCCGGCCAGGAACAGCACGTAGAACCCGCTGGCGGTGATCAACAGCGATGTGCCCAGGTCGGGTTGGCGCGCGATCAACGCGATCGGCATCAGCAATAGCAGTGCGGCGATGAAATAATTTTTCAGCGTCAGCGTGGCTTCGTGTTTTTCAAAATACCAGGCCATCATCAGCGGCACGCCGATCTTCATCAGTTCGGAAGGCTGGATGGTCATCACGCCGAGATTCAACCAGCGCCGCGCGCCGTGGCTGATCTCGCCGAACAATGCCACGCCGACCAGCAGTACCATGCCCAGCACGTAGATCGGCAGGGCCGTGCGCATCAGGTAATGCAGCGGCAGATTGGCAACCACCCACATGCAGACGAGTGCCACGATGATATTGCGGAACTGGCTGAGCGGCCTGTCCCAGCTTGCGTTATCCGCGCTGTACAGGATCAGCAGGCTGGTCAGCAGCAGCAGGCCGATGCCGAGCAACAGTTGCAGGTCGATATGCGCGATGAAGCGCTGCCAGAGTTGCCGCCTAGTCATGTTCGGTGGCTCCCTTTACTTCTGCATCGGTCAAGGGTTTCGGCACTTTGCCGAGCAGGTAATAATCCATCACCTTGCGCGCGATCGGCGCCGCCGTGCCGCCGCCGTGCCCGCCGTTTTCGGCCAGCACCGCCAGCGCGATCTGCGGTTTTTCAGCGGGGGCGTAGGCGATGAACCAGGCATGATCGCGCAGCCGCTCGTCGACATTCTTGGCGTCATATTTTTCGCCCTGCTTCATCGCGACAACTTGTGCAGTCCCGGTCTTGCCGGCGATGTGATAAGGCGCACCCAGAGATGCATATACCGCCGTGCCGCCGGTCTGTGTAACCGCCACCATCGCACGCCTGACCAGGTCGAGTTGCTTCGGGTCGATGTTGAGATCGTACAGGGGATCTTTGGCGATGAGCCGGTTCTCGCTGTTGCGCGAGCTTTGCACTTCCTTCACCAGATGCGGTTTGTATGCCACACCGTTGTTGGCCAGCGTGGCAGTGGCAAACGCCAGTTGCATCGGCGTGACCAGACTATAGCCCTGCCCGATGCCGACCGATACCGTGTCACCGGGATACCATATCTGCTGGTAACGTTTCATCTTCCAATCCTGTGATGGCAACAGACCCGATGTCTCGCCTTCCAGGTCGATGCCGGTCTTCTTGCCGAAACCGAAGCGAGATAAAAAATTGTAGATGTTGTCTATGCCCATCTCGGTTGCCAGGCCGTAGAAGTAAGTATCGCAGGACATCTGGATGGCCTTGAACATGTTCACGCTGCCGTGCCCGCCCGCCTTCCAGTCGCGGTATTGGCGGCTGCTGCCCGGCAGATAATAGACGCCGGGGTCGCTGATGGTTTGCTCGGGCGTGCGCGTATGGTAATTCAGCCCCGCCAGCGCCATGAACGGCTTGATCGTGGAGCCGGGCGGATACTGGCCGCGCAGCGCACGGTTGTTGAGCGGTACGTCGGGTGAGTTGTTCAGCTCGTCCCAGCTCTGCGTGTCGATGCCGTCGATGAACGGGTTGGGGTCGTAGCCCGGTTTGCTGACGAAGGCCAACACTTCGCCGTTGTTCGGGTCTATCGCCACCAGCGCGCCGCGATAATTGCCGAACGATTGCTCGGCGATCTCCTGCAATTTTGCATCGATGCTCAGGATCAGCGTGTTGCCGGAGACCGGAGGGGTGTGCGACAACATGCGCACCGCACGTCCACCGGCATCGACCTCGACCTGCTCGATACCGGTGGTGCCGTGCAGGTCGCTTTCGTAGCTCTGTTCCAGACCGGTCTTGCCGATGTAATCCGAACCGCGGTAATTGGCCGCCAGATCGTTCTCTTCGAGCTCGCTGAAATCGGCATCGTTGATGCGCCCGATATAGCCGATCAGGTGTGAAGTCTTTTCGCCGAAAGGATAGTCTCGGAATAACCGCGCCTTGATCTCGACCGCCGGGAAGCGGTATTGCTGAGCGGCGAAGCGTGCAATTTCCTCGTCGCTCAGGCGGTTGCGTATCACCAGCGTTTCAAAGTCATGGCTTTCTGCCATCAGCTTCTTGAAGCGCTTGCGATCTTTCGGGGTGATCTCGACCAGCGTGGACAGCTCGTTCACCGTGGCCTCCATGTCTGTCGTTTTGTTCTGGTTGATCTCCAGCGTGTAGCCCGAATAGTTGCGCGCCAGCACCACGCCGTTGCGGTCGAGTATCAGGCCGCGATTGGGGACGATGGGGACGACGGCGATGCGGTTGCTTTCCGCCAGCGTCTGGTAATAGCTGTGGCGCACCAGTTGCAGATAGGCAAAACGTACCAGCAGGATCGCCAGCAGCACCAGCACAAAACCGATACTGACCACCAACCGCAACTGGAAGTGAAAGATTTCGCGCTGATGGTTTTTAAATTCAACGTGCTTTTTCATGAGTGATGTTCACGATCCACGCGCTTCTGCCGCATCGCCTGGAACATGATGCTGAGCGGTGCCCACAGCGCAGTCGATGTCAGACAACCCAGGAAATACAGCCACACCACGTAACCATTCACTTGCCAATGCACCAATGCATACATCGCATAGGTCAGTGCAAAAATCCCGAACACCTGGATGGTTTGCTGGCGCAAATCGAACATCTGCAAACGGCGGTGCAGCACCACACCGCCGAACGCGAGGAATGTATACGCCAGCGCGTGCTGGCCGAACAGGCTGGCATCCGCGACATCGGCGAGTATGCCCATCGCCCATGACAGTCCGATGCCGATACGCCACGGTTTATGCATGCACCAATACAGCAGCACCAGCGCGACAAAGTCGGGACGCAGCATCAGCCACACACCTTCCCATGGCAGCCCGTTGAGGAATAACGCGACCACCATGCTTAACACGATAAAAATGTTGCTGACCGGACGCTGGATCTCCGGCTTGGCCTTTACGTTGAGGTATGACATCAACTCTTTCTCCGGACCTTGGCGCGTTTATCGGCATCAGACACCGGGCCTGTTGCGGGATGGTCGGGCAGCTTGGGCAAGCTGGACAGGATCAGCAGATGGCGGTGTTTGTCGACTCCTGCGACCGGCAGGCAAGTGACCTTCGCAAACGGATGGGCGGCATCGCGTTCTATCTTGATCACCTTGGCGACCGGGATGCCCGGCGGATAGATGCCATCTATGCCCGATGTGACCAGTACGTCGTCATTCTGGATATCGGCGCCGACCGGCATATAGCGCAGCGACAGCTGGCTGGTGTCCCCCGAGCCGAACACGATGGTGCGCAATCCGTTACGCACCACCTGCACCGGCACGGCGTGATCCTTTTCGGTGATCAGCGTGACTTCGGAAAGCCAGGGATAGACGCGGGTGATCTGGCCGACGATGCCCTCGTCATCCATCACCACTTGCCCGAGCTGCACATCGGCACTCGCACCCTTGTTGACCAGCACCTTGCGCTGGAACACATCGCGTTCCGCGTACACGATCTCTGCCACTTGGGAAGCGATTTCATTGCGCAGCGGCAGCGCAACCAGGTTGCGCAAATGCTGATTTTCCGCTTGCAGTGCCTGCAATTGCAGCAGTTGCGCGGCATCGCTCTGGTGCTGCAAATGCAGCGAGTCGTTCTCCGCGATCAACTGGTGCTGAGTGCTTTGCGTGATGAAGAAATCACCGGCCTGCTGCCATAATGCGCCGGGTACAGCAGCAAGGCGCTGTATCGGCGAAAGCAGCACCGACAATGTGCTGCGCGCGGATTCCAGATAGCGAAAGCGCGCATCGACGAACAACAGCAACAACGAGAGCACTGCAAAAAACACCAGTCGCACCACAGGACTGGGGCCGCGATTGAAGAACCGGAAGGATTGCGTACTGTCTATCAACGACGTTCCACCGACGATTTTGGATTATGCCGGAGCCAGGATTATTCTGTGGTAAAGATGCTGGTCGACTTGTCCATGTGTTCGAGGGCCATGCCCGAGCCGCGCACCACGCAGGTCAGCGGATCGTCGGCGATCAGCACCGGCAAACCGGTTTCTTCCATCAGCAACCGGTCCAGGTCGCGCAGCAGCGCGCCGCCGCCGGTCAGCACCATGCCCTTGTTGGCGATGTCTGCACCGAGTTCCGGCGGGGTTTGTTCAAGTGCTGTCTTTACCGCGCTGACGATGTTGTTGAGCGGATCGGTCATCGCTTCGAGCACTTCATTGCTGGAGATCGTGAAGCTGCGCGGGACGCCCTCGGCCAGGTTGCGCCCGGTCACTTCCATCTCGCGCACCTCGCTGCCGGGGAAAGCTGAACCTATCGTCTTCTTGATTTCTTCTGCGGTGGTTTCGCCGATCAGCATGCCGTAATTGCGGCGGATGTAATTGATGATCGCCTCGTCGAACTTGTCGCCGCCGACACGCACCGAACCGGAATACACCGGTCCGCCCAGCGAGATCACGCCTACCTCGGTTGTACCGCCACCGATGTCCACCACCATCGAGCCGGTCGCTTCTTCCACCGGCAGGCCTGCGCCGATCGCAGCCGCCATCGGTTCCTCGATCAGCTCGACGCGGCGCGCACCCGCACCGACGGCGGATTCGCGGATCGCGCGCCGCTCCACTTGTGTGGAACCGCACGGTACGCAGATCACGATGCGCGGGCTGGGGCTGAAAATGCCGGCCTTGTAAACCTTGCGGATAAAATGCTTGAGCATCAGTTCGGTGACGGTGAAGTCGGCGATCACGCCGTCTTTCATCGGGCGGATCACGGTGATGCTGCCCGGCGTGCGTCCCATCATCTGCTTGGCGGCCAGCCCGACCTGCTGGACGACCTTCTTGCCGTTCGGCCCGCCCTCCTGGCGTATTGCCACTACTGAAGGTTCGTTCAGCACGATGCCTTGTCCGCGCACCCAGACCAGCGTGTTCGCTGTACCCAGGTCGATCGCCAAATCGTTAGAAAAATACCCTTTAA
>CAIOKY010000040.1 GCA_903858965.1 uncultured Nitrosomonadales bacterium
ACCTTGCGCGATATTGGCGAACGGGCCGCCATGGATGAATGCCAGATAGTTCTCCATGGTCTGCACCACGTTGGGCGCAAATGCATCGCGCAACATCGCCGTCATCTCACCCTGCGCATTCAGGTCGCTCGCGAGCACCGGCATCTGGTCGGTGGTATAGCCGATCACTATTTTTCCCAGTCTTTCTTTCAAGTCTTCCAGACTGGTCGCAAGACAGAATATCGCCATGACTTCCGAGGCAACCACGATATCGAATCCATCCTCGCGCACATAACCATTGGCTGGTCCGCCCAGACCGATGGTGATCTTGCGCAGCGCGCGGTCGTTCATGTCTATGACGCGCCTCCACGTGATGCGCCGCGTATCGATATTGAGTTCGTTGCCGTGGTGGATGTGGTTGTCGATCAGTGCGGCAAGCAGATTGTTCGCAAGCGAGATCGCATTGAAATCGCCGGTGAAATGCAGATTGATATCTTCCATCGGCACCACTTGCGCAAACCCGCCGCCCGCTGCGCCGCCCTTCATGCCGAACACCGGGCCCAGCGAGGGCTCACGCAGACAGATCAATGCTTTCTTGCCGATATGATTCAGGCCGTCGCCCAAGCCGACCGTGGTGGTCGTTTTACCCTCGCCGGCGGGGGTCGGCGAAATGGCCGTCACCAGGATCAATTTTCCGTTGGGTTCTTCAGCAATTCTGGCCGCATATTCCAGCGACAGCTTGGCCTTGTAACGGCCGTATGGTTCCAGGGCTTCCGGCGGAATGTTCGCCCATTCTCCGGCCAGTTCAATGATGGTTCGTTTTGATGCAGCTTGCGCGATTTCTATATTACTTTTCACAATTAATCTCTCTCCCAAAAATATTGCAAGATTAAATTTATCGTATATGGCTTATATAACCATTTCATAGAATCGGGTTTGATGTGCGATGCACTGACTTGGAGAATACCCGATTGGACGTTTTATATCCAAGCCGTTTTCCGGCCCGTTTGCTCGGGCCTGTTCAAGGCGTAGAATGGGCACGGAAGATCCGTGCATCATCTGACCGTTCAAGATTTTGCGAGTTGTGCCAGAATGCGCATGATAGCCGTATACTCCGGCACCCTGAAATATCAGGCCGCCCGGAAAGCAGTGCCGCAATGACCCGAGGAGAATGACATGTTGCAACGCAAAACGATCATTTCAGCCTGCCTCACATTGGTCGCTGTGCTCCTGTCCACGGCAGTGCCCGCTGCAAGCGACAATCCCTCATCACAACCTTCCGCACAAGCATCCGCCGGGCAGCAACCCGCCGATAAAACATCGGCCGATGCGGCCAAGTTGCGCATCGGCTCCGGCGACCCGGTCGCAGGCAAGACCAAGGCCGATCTGTGCTTCGGCTGCCACGGTGAAGACGGCAACAGCATGGATCCCCAATCTCCCAAGCTGGCAGGGCAATACGGGGCTTACATCGCGAAACAGGTGCGCAATTACCAGGCGACCAGCCGCACCCACCAGATCATGAGCCCCATGGCAAGCACTGTCAGCGATGCAGACCTGGCGGATATCTCGGCTTATTTTGCCAGCCAGCCCATGATGAAAGGTGATGCCCCTTCCGGCAACCAGCTGGGCAAGAAACTGTTTGAAAATGACGACCTGTCGAGAATGATGGTGCGCTGCAACAGTTGTCACGGCACCTCAGGCAAGGGGCAGAACCCCGGCAACCCGCTGTACCCCGTGATAGGCGGGCAGCACAAGGCATACCTGTATGGGCAATTGCTCAACTTCAAAAATGGCGTGCGCAACAACAGCAACGGCGGCGTGATGAACATCACCGTGCACAGGTTGAGCGATGCCGAAATCGATGCATTGGCGGATTACATTTCCGGACTATAAGCATGCGGCGCGGATGAGGCCGTTTTATTGTGAACCCAGCCTGTGTTTTCGGCACAACCCAAGGAGGAAAAAATGCGCAAATCAATATTCCTGTTTTCGTCATGGTTGATACTGACCGGCATGCTGTTCCAATCCCAATCCGTTGTTGCGGATGATACAGACATGAACATCCACATTGATGCGGCCAATGGCAAGGCGATCTACGACGAAGGCAAAGGTGACGCGACTGCCTGTGTCGGCTGCCATGGAAAGAAAGCGCTGGGCATGGACTCCATGGGTGCACCGCGCCTGGCGAATATCAGCCAGATGTATATCATCAAGCAACTCAATGATTATGCCTCCGGCAAGCGCACCGATCCCGGCGCGGCAATGAACGGCATTGCCAAGGGACTGAACGAACAGGATCTCCGCGATGTGGCTGCATACCTGGACTCGTTCGAGTATAAAACGGAGCCGTCCAACCTGAACGCACTTGGCAAAAAAGTGGGCAACCCGAAAAAGGGCAAGCTCATCATGACCGAAGGGATCAAACCCAAGGTCCCGGCCTGCCAGGATTGTCACGGCTTTAGCGGGCGCTCCCCGAATTTTCCGCAGATCCACCACCAGAAATATGTATACCTGGTTAACCAGTTGAACAGTTACCGGGACGGCAGCAGGGCAAATGACAAGGCGATCGACAATGTCGGCATCATGCGCGGGATCGCGAAAAAACTCACCGACGAAAACATCGAGGATGTCGCCGCTTACCTGTCTACCGTGACCAACCTGACTCCATGAATTCGTGAGCAAGTGACTTGAGGATAATGACATGACCCACAGCAAAAGCCGCATGGCTGCCTGCTTGTTGACCCTGGCGATCCTGCTTGCCGTACCGCCATCGTTTGCGGCCGGCGGCAACACGGATAAATTCAAGCGGCGCACCGGCAGCGGCGATCCGGTCGCCGGCAAAGTGGCATCGCAGATCTGCCAGGGTTGCCATGGCGTGAACGGCAACAGCACCGATGAGTTGATCCCCAAGCTTGCCGGACAATACGATGTATACGTCATCAAGCAGATGCGCAATTACCTGGCCGGCACCCGCTCGCACGAAATCATGAACAACATGGCAGCCCCCCTCAGTGACAGGGAGCTGGCCGATATCGCAGCCTACTTCGCCGATCAAGCCATCATGAAAGGGAACGGAGCTGCAGCCAACGAAAAAGGCAAGAATCTATTTTTAAAGGGCAACATATCAGACATGGTGATGACCTGCGCCTATTGTCATGGCGAAAGTGGCAAGGGCCTGGATCCCTCAACGGCGATGTACCCTGTGATCGGCGGCCAGCACAAGGCTTATCTGTTAAAGCAGCTCAGGGATTTCAGGGAAGATAAACGCGTCAACAGTCCGAATGTCATCATGAACCGGATAGTCAAATCGCTCAGCGACACGGACCTTGAAGCATTGGCCGAGTATATTTCCGTGCAGTGACCCGATGAGTCGTGAATGCCAGGCTAAGCACCCAATCCCAGCTTGGCGGCGAGACCGATGCGCTGCAACTTGCCCGTGGCGCCTTTGGGAATTTCGGTCATGAACAGGATTTTTCTCGGCACCTTGAAGTCCGCCAGTTTGGTCGCGGCAAAGTCGCGCAATTCGCGCTCCGTCAAACTTTGACCTTCGCGCAACACCACGGCGGCAGCGACGTCCTCGCCCAATTTTTCGTGCGGCATCGCAAAGGTGACGACCTGCATCACCGCAGGATGATGCATCAGCACTTCATCGACTTCCAACGGGGATATCTTCTCTCCGCCCCGATTGATGATTTCCTTCAGGCGACCGGTCAACGTCAAATAACCGTCGCTGGTGAGCGAACCCTGATCGCCGGTGCGGAACCAGCCGTTGATAAACGCTTCCGCATTGGCTTTGGGGTTGTTCTCGTAGCCCAGCGTAACATTCTCGCCGCGTATCACGACTTCTCCGACCAGGCCTGCGCCAAGTAATTTTCCATCGTTATCCATGATCGCGATCTCGGGTCCGGCGGCAATACCCACCGAACCGGCAATGCGTTTCGCGGGCGGCAAAGGGCTGCTCGCCATCTGGTGTGCGGCTTCCGTCATGCCGTACGATTCGATCAACGGCGCATTGAAAACCTTCTCCAGTTCCGCGATGACCTGCGTCGGCATCGACGACGAGGATGAACGCAGGAATCGCAAAGGATTGCCTTGGATGACATCCATGTTACCTGCGGCACGCGACAGGATGGTCTGGTGCATGGTAGGTACGGCCGTATACCAGGTCGGCCTGCATTCTTTCATCCATCCGAAAAATTTCAATGCATTGAAACCCGGCGTGCAAAAAATCTGGCTACCGACCGCCATCGGCGCAAGCACGCCCGCGATCAGGCCATGAATGTGGAACAGCGGCATCACATGCAACTCGCGGTCTTCCTGCTGAAGCCTGAGCGTCGTGCCGATATTGCGCGCAGATGCACAGACGTTCTTGTGGGTGAGCGGCACGATCTTGGGTCGCGAAGTGGTGCCCGATGTATGCAGGATCAATGCAATGTCGTCGCTTTGCGCAAGTCCGCCATTATTTATCGGCTTGCCCGCATGGGCTGCGCCGCTTAGTGTAAAACTGCCCGCGCCTTGTTCGGGATGCGGCGTCAGCTCCAGGATCGCGATGCCAAGTTTTGCGGCGACCTCACGCGCGGGAGTCTCACTGCCGCTGGCGACGACCAGCGCTTTTGCTTTCAGGTCGCCGAGATAGAATTCGAACTCATCGGCTCGATAAGCCATGTTCAACGGTGCCGCAGTGCAACCGCTGGCGATCGCGACAAATGCGGTCGCCATCTCCGGACAATTCGGCAACACGATGCCGACCCGGTCTCCCCTGCCCACACCCAGTTTGTTGAGCGTGCTCACGGTATTTTCTAACAGCAAATGCAAAGCATGGTAGCTCAGCGGCCTAGCCGAAGGTGCGGTGATCGCGATCGCGTCAGGTGCGTCCTGCGCATGGATAGCGATCATTTCAGGAAGAGTCGTGAATTTTTTCATGGGTGATTGAATAACCGTCAGAATTTATCGGAAGCTGTTGATGCCTGTTCAGGTCATGCGCAACGTGGCGTTGTGTTGTTTCAATTTGTTAGCCAACAGCGATGTCAGCGCGTAGACCGCATCGATGTTGGGCGTCGGGGTCTCGGTGATGCGCCCGAGTTCGATCACCGAACCAACCAATGCTTCGAGTTCGATCGGCCGACCCAGTTCGACATCCTGCAGCATGGAAGTCTTGTGCTGGCCGACTGCCTGGGCACCGTTGATGCGCTTTTCCAGGCTGACCCGAAAATGCACGCCGAGCTTTTCGCCTATGGTCTGCGCTTCGCGCATCATGTTGGCGGCCAGTTCGCGGGTGGCTGGAAAGACACAGATGTCTTCCAGCGTGGCATGCGTCAGCGCGCTGATCGGATTGAAGCTCAGGTTGCCCCACAGCTTCAGCCAGATCTCGGAGCGGATGTCACTGATCACCGGCGACTTGAATCCGGCATTTTTGAACGCCTCGCTGATCGCCAGTATGCTGGGCGTATCGCTGCCATCGAGCTCGCCGAGCGTGAAGCGATTCCCTTCGATGACCTTGATCACGCCGGGCCGTATCACTTCGCTCGCCGGATAGACGACACTGCCGATCACGCGATCGACAGGAATGTATTTTGCGATGATGCCGTCGGGATCGACAGATTTGACCGGCGTGCCTGCATAACGCTGTCCCACCTCGGCGGGTAGCTTATGGAAATACCACCAGGGTATGCCGTTCTGCATCGTGATGATGCGCGTGTCGGCATGCATCAGCGCCGGAAGTTCTGCGGCAACAGCAGCGACCTGGTGTGCCTTGAGCGCGAGGATCACCACATCCTGCACACCTGCTTCCGCGATGACCGAGGTGGCCTTGATCGGCTGTGCGAGCAATTCCTTGCCATCTTCCTCGATCAGCCGCAAACCGCCCTTCTGTACTGCCGCCAGGTTGGCACCGCGCAGGATCAGGGTCACATCGTGACCGCTCATCGCGAATTTTACTCCCAACATGCCGCCTATGGCGCCCGCACCGACGATACAAATCTTCATAAATATTTTCTTCTGGTAATTTCTAAAATCAAAACATCAAACCGTGACTGTTTCGCCGTATGTGTTGCGCAGTGTGCCGACACCCTCGATGTGAACTTCGACCACCGATCCCGGTTTCATCGGCAATACGCCCAGCGAAGTGCCGCAGGCAATCACGTCGCCCGGTTCCAGTGTCATGTCCTGACTCAGCGCATGCACGATCTTTTCCGGGGGAAATATCATGTCGCTGCAAGGATAGTTCTGGCGTTCCCGTCCATTGACTATTGTCCTGACGCTCAGGGATTTCCAGTCCAGCCCCGTTGCAATCACGGGACCGATGGCCCCGAAACCGTCGAAGCACTTGGCCCGGGTCCATTGCGCAAACGAAGCATCTCTGTGAATCAAGTCTGATGCCGTGATGTCGTTGATGCACGTAAAACCGAATATCGCCTGCCCGGCCTCGGCCTCAGTCGCGTTCTTGCATCGCCGGCCTATCACTATGCCCAGCTCACCCTCATAAACCACGCGTCCATCGTAACCGATAGGTGACGCAACGACACGTTCGTGCGCGCAGTAACTGTTGGGCGTTTTGATCAAATACAAGGGCTCGGCAGGGATCGCCAGATTTTGCTTGGCCGCCTGCGCATGGTAGTTGTTCCATAGCGCAATGAACTTGCCCGGGCGGCAGGGCAAATCGATGCTGATGTCGGCCAGCGCGAGTTGTGCTCCCACCCTGCGCGGGGCAGCAAACATTTCGCCCTCGTAAACCATGACACTATCACCCTCGACTTGACCGAAACCCGGCTTCCCTGCGTGGGTGTATGCAATCCACTGCGTCATGGTTTCTTCAGTGGAAATTTGATCAAATGCGACCGCCCAGCCCTACTGTGGAATCATCCCTGGCAACAGATCTGCGCTCGTGGCCTGCAATAGCCTTGTGCCGCCACGGTTTAAGCGCCCCGACTGCAAGAACGGCAGCAAGAATGTTTGCACCGGCTGCAAGGAGGAACACCATGTCCCAGCTTCCCGTGCTTTTCTGGATGGAGCTGGCATAGGGAACCAGCAACGCGGCGGTACCCTTGGCTGTGTACAGCATGCCTGCATTACTGGTCGCGAACTTCGCCCCGAATGTGTCCGTGCATGTTGCCGGAAACAGGCTGTATATCTCGCCCCAGGCAAAGAACACCATGCCGCTCAGTACCACAAACCAGAACGGGTCCGCGCCGAATTTATAGAGCATGAATATTCCCACGCCCTCCAGCATGAAGGCGATGAACATGGTATTTTCCCTGCCGATGTGGTCGGACACCCAGCCGAAGAATGGTCGCGTTACCCCGTTAAGCGTACGGTCCAGCGTGGCGGCAAAAGTCAGTGCAGGCAACGTCAGCCAGGCAATCGTGACCGGCACCTTGCCGACCTGCAGATCCAGCGAAATGGGCGCCAGGTTGGCCGTCACGATCAGTCCGCCCGCACCGACCAATACGAACATGAAATACATCAGGATGAAGATGGGTTGCCCCTGCTTCCAGATGATGCCTCCGCCGACCAGGAATATCACCGCAGCCAGCGCCAAGGGAATATAGAACTGCAGGTCCAGCGACCACATCGTGAGCGCTCCGATCAAGGCAAACAGGATGGCCAGTATCCACGGGCGATTAGGCCCTATGATCTGCCTGGTGGTGAAATCGCGGATGCTGTTGACTGATGCATGCTTGATCAGATCGGCTTTTGATTGTCTGGTTGGAACCGCCATGGCATAAGCCAGCAGGCAGATGATGATGCCCTGGCCCAGGCCAAAATAAAGAAAGGTATTTTGGAAACCTTCGTCCTTGATCATGGCCTGGATGGGAATGACCGTTAACGCAGATCCCGCTCCGAATCCTGCGGCAGTCAAACCCGCAGCGAGGCCTCGGCGTTTTGGAAACCACTTGAGAGAATTACCTATGCAAGTCCCGTATACCGCACCGGCTCCGATCCCGGCGATGATCTGCGCGGTGTAGTAGCCACCCAGCGTTGTGGCATATGAGTTCAGGCTCCACCCGAGAGCGCAGGCGAGGCCGCCGAGAAACACCACGATTTGCGGACCGTAATTGTCGACGAACCACCCTTCGATAGGCACCAGCCAGGTTTCAAACAGGACAAACAGCGTGAAGGCGATCTGGATAGAGGCCCTGTCCCAACCAAATTGCTTTTGTATGTCGGGCACGAAGAACGTCCAACCATACTGCAGGTTGGCGATCATCGTCATGCAGACAATGCCGATGATGAGTTGCAGCCATTTGGAAGCGAATATCGAGCGGCTTAGCGGTAATACATTGACGGCTTGGTTCATATATCTTCTCCATGATATTCGGCCGTCGGCTTGATCGCCTTGACCTGTAATTATTAGAAATATAGATTCCCAGTGCGAATGCAATTCAGGCATGCCAAGGCTGCTTGGCGAAAATCCATGAGCGGACACATGCTGACCGCTCATCCAATATCTGCGTCCTTTATTTTGGCGGCATCATTTTGCTGATACCAAGGACTTCAGAATTGTGGAACCGCAATCTATCAGCAAAAATCATATTCCGCCATCAGATAAAATTTCAGCAGACGAAATATAGTATGGGCGTCACGATTCCCCAAGCTGATTTGATTCACTTGCCCTTCCCCATGACCATGTCGGGCAGCCAGGTGGAAATGCCGGGAACCAGACAGATCAACAGCACCGCCAGGAACATCAGCAACAGGAACGGCACGACTCCCCAGATCAAGTCCTTGAGCGGGATATCGGGTGCGATATTCTTGATGACGAACAGGTTGAGTCCGACCGGCGGATGGATGAGACCCATCTCCATCACGATAGTCATCAGCACGCCGAACCAGATCAGGTCGAATCCGGCTGCCCGGAGCGGAGTCAGGATGATGGGCGCAGTCATCAGGATGATACTCACCGGTGGCAGGAAGAATCCCAGCACGATCACCATCACGATGATGGTCGCAAGCAGCATCCATTTCGACAAGGACAGAGCAACGATCCATTCCGCCGCACCCTGGCTGATGTGCAAATAGCTCATCACATAGGAATAAAGCAGCGACATACCGATGATGAACATCAGCATGGTCGATTCTTTCAGCGTGGAACTCAGTATCGGAGCCACATCGTGCGGACGCCAAACTTTGTACACCACGGCAATCAACAGCAGCGCAAGCACCGCGCCCAGCCCGGCGGTTTCGGACGGCGTGGCAAATCCGCCGTAGAGCGCGACCATCACGCCGATGAGCAGTGTCACGAACGGTATCACGCGCGGCAGCATCTCGACCTTCTGTTTCAGCGTGAGTCGTTCCTGTTCCAGATAGGCGGAGCGTGTGCCGTCGTGTGCAAAGTTTTCTTTGGCATCGCGATATTCACGACGGAAGCGCCACATCGCATAGCCGGAAAAAAGCGTGACCAACAGAATGCCCGGACCGATGCCTGCCAGAAACAAGCGGCCCAGCGACTGTTCCGCGGCAACCGCATACAGGATCATCGTAATCGAAGGCGGCAACAGGATGCCTAGCGTGCCGCCCGCCGCGATGATGCCCGCCGCAAATCCCGGCGAATAACCGCGTTTGCGCATCTCCGGTATCCCCGCACTGCCAATCGCCGAACAGGTCGCGGGACTGGAACCGGCCATCGCCGCGAACAGCGCGCAGGCAAATACATTGGCGATACCCAGGCCGCCCGGTATGCGGCTCATCCATGCATGCATCGCCGCATACAGGTCGCGACCGGCGGGCGATTTTCCGATGGCTGCGCCCTTCAGGATGAACAACGGGATCGACAGCAGCGTGATGCTGGCCAACTCTTCGTAGACGTTCTGAGTGACGGTATCGAGCGAGGCTGCAGGCATGAAAAAATACATGAAGGTCACCGCGACTCCGCCCAACGCAAAAGCGATCGGCATCCCGGAAAACAGCACGACCAGCGTCGAGCCGCCAAACAGCAGGCCGATAACCAGCAAACTCATTCGGCTATCTTCGCGGGCTTGATCCGCGCGGCGACTTGCAACACGATCTGCAACGAGAGCAGCGTCACGCCTGCGGCCATCAGGAAGTATGGGACCCACAGCGGCGGCGCCCAGGATGAGGATGTGGTCTGCCCTTCGGCCCACGCCTCATGCCAGAGCGTCCATGATTTCCAAGCAAAGAAAGTGCAGAACAGCGCGGACAGGAAGTCGATGAACAACAGCCGGTAATGATTCACCCGCAGCGAAAGATACCCAGCTACTGCCTCGATGCCGATATGGCCGCGAAAAGACTGCACATAGCCGCCACACAAAAATGTAGCGCCCACCAGACAGAACACGGCGGCCTCATCCTGCCAGTTGGTGGAGGCCTTGAAAAAATAACGCGAGAACACGCTATAGGTAAGGATCAGCGCAGCAGCCAGTAGTGCCAGCATGCCCAGGCGCATGATCCAGCCATTCAGCGCGGTGACCAGACGCAGCACCGACCCCAAAGTGCCGCTGGCTGGTACGATTTTTTGCTGTGGCGGGTAAGGGTCGAACTCCACACTCATGCAAACTTCTCGGCGGCCTTGAGCAGTTTTGCGCAGGTCTCGCTCTTGTCCGCGAAATCTTTCCACGCCGTTTTACGAGCGATCTCCTGCCAGCGTTTGACCATCGCCTCGTCCAGATCGTAAACCTTGGCGCCCGCCTTGACATAGATATCCGCGACAGCTTTATCGTCCGCCATCGCGCCATCGATGGCGAATTTTTCCATTTCCTCGCCTACCGCCATGATGGCGTCCTGCTGCGCCTTGGGCAGTTTATCGAAGATATCCTTGGACATCAGCAGCGGCTCGAGCATGAACCAGTAGGACTTGCCGCGCCCGGTGGTCAGGTGCTTGGATATCTCTTCGAGGCGGAACGAGATCAGGCTGGTGGAAGATGTGATCGCGGCATCTATCGCGCCGGTCTGCATCGCCGCATATATCTCGTTGGAGGGCAGATCGAGCACGGACGCGCCCGCCTCCTTGAGCACCATGTCCATCTCACGACTGCCGCCGCGCACTTTCATACCTTTGGCATCTTCGGGCGCAACCAGTTGTGTGGTGCGGCTGGCGATGCCGCCGGCCTGCCATATCCAGCTCACCACGACAATGCCTTTTTCGTTGAGCACTTGGGTGAGCAACTTGCCCACCTCGGCATTTTTCCACGCCGCGCCCTGGGTATAGGAAGGAACCAATCCCGGCATCAAGCCGATGTTGGTCTCGGCCACTTCGCCGCCCGCGTAGGAAAGCGGCACCAGGCTCAGATCCAGCGCGCCTTTGCGCATCGATGAAAACTGGGCTTTGGTCTTCATCAGCGAAGAGCCTGCATAGATCTCGAACTTGAGCGCGCCGCTGGTGCGCTTCTCCACCTCGGCTGCAAACTTGCGGCACAAGCGGTCGCGAAAATCCCCCTCGGTGAGCGTACCGGCAGGGAACTGGTGGGAGATTTTCAGGGCTGAGCCGGTATCCGCAAATGCCCTGCTGCCAAAGAGCGCCAGCGGGACAGCCGCTGCGGTTGCCTGCAGGAGACGGCGGCGATTCTGATCGAAAGTATTCATATTAAACTCCTCCTTGAATGGACAGCTAAATAGAAACCGATAGATACTGGATAACGAACGCTGGGAAGGGTTGGTCTCTGCACAGGTGATGAATGCGAGTGGCCTAACCAGTCGGCATAAGTATACATCTTAAAAAATATCGCCATGAACAACCATCAAATAATAGCCTTGACCAAAAACACAATCAGTTTACTGCCATAGCCATGCTGCTTTGTGGCACACTTACATCCGTTCAAAACATACTCATTCGGCCACCTTGCAACCTTACGAATTATTCATCGGTCTGCGTTACACCCGTGCCAAGCGGCGCAACCACTTCATCTCATTCATCTCGCTGATCTCCATGCTGGGCATGGCGCTGGGGGTAATGGCTCTGATCGTCGTGCTGTCGGTGATGAATGGCTTCCAGAAGGAAATCCGCGCGCGCATGCTGGGCGCGTCGCCGCATCTGGAAGTGGTCGCGGATGGCGGCCGGATGAATGACTGGCAGCCTGTTCTGGATAAAGTCGTGCAACACCCGCAAGTCGCCGCCGCCGCCCCTTATGTGGGCGGACAGGGCATGCTGTCGTTCGGGCAGAGCGTGCAAGGCGTGATGGTGCGTGGCATCGATCCGGCCAAAGAAACCGCGATCACCGAGCTCGCCAACAAGATCAAGGCCGGTGCATTGAGCGATCTGCGCAGCGGCGAATTCGGTATCGTGCTCGGCGTCGATCTGGCGCGCGCCCTCGGCGTGCATACCGGCGACAAAATCATGCTGATCGCCCCGCAAGGACAGATCACCCCTGCCGGAATGATGCCGCGCCTCAAGCAATTTCGCGTGGTGGGCATCTTCGAAATCGGCATGTCGCCCTACGACAACAACCTCGCATTGATCAACATAGTCGATGCGCAAAAGCTGTTCCAGCTCGGCGATGCGGTAACCGGCATCAGCGCCAAATTGCGCGATGTCGACCTTGCGCCGCAAGTGTCACGCGAGCTGCAGCGCCAGCTGCCGACCGAGTTGTATGCCAACGACTGGACGCACCAGAACAGCAATTATTTCCGCGCAGTGCAGATGGAAAAGAAAATGATGTTCATCATCCTGTCGCTGATCGTCGCGGTGGCCGCGTTCAACATCGTCTCCACGCTGGTGATGGCCGTTACCGACAAGCAGGCCGACATCGCGATCCTGCGCACGCTGGGTGCCTCGCCGCGCAGCATCATGAAGATATTCATCGTGCAGGGCGTGGTGATAGGCCTGATCGGCACACTGCTCGGTTCTGTCAGTGGCATAGCCCTTGCACTTAATCTGGATGTGGTTGTGCCGTTCATCGAACACCTGTTCGGTGTGCAGTTCCTCGCCAAGGATGTGTATTACATCAGCGAACTGCCCTCCGATCTGCACTACCACGAAGTACTGCTGGTGACGGGCATTTCCTTTTTGATCAGCCTGCTGGCGACGCTGTATCCGAGCTATCGCGCGTCGCAAACCCAGCCGGCGGAGGCTTTACGCTATGAATGATGTCATTCTCTCCTGCCGTGATCTGCGCAAGACTTTCACGATCGGCAATGTGGATGTGCCGGTGCTCAAAGGCATCAACCTCGATGTGCGGCGCGGCGAGCGCATTGCCATCGTCGGCGCGTCGGGTTCCGGCAAAAGCACCTTGCTGCATCTGCTCGGCGGGTTGGACCAGGCCGGCAGCGGCAGCGTACAGATACTCGGGCAGGATATGCAGCAGATGGATGAGACGCAGCGCGGCGAAATGCGCAACCGCTCGCTCGGCTTCGTATACCAGTTCCATCATCTGCTGCCGGAATTCACCGCGCTGGAAAATGTCGCGATGCCATTGTTGATACGCGGCATGAAACGCGCGGAAGCCGCGCCACGCGCTGCCGCGATGCTGGAACAAGTGGGACTGGCGCAACGCCTGGAACATCATCCCTCGGAGTTGTCCGGCGGCGAACGCCAGCGCACTGCAGTAGCGCGTGCGCTGGTGACGGAACCGGCCTGTGTGCTGGCCGACGAACCTACCGGCAACCTCGACCACGTTAGTGCCCGGGCACTGTTCGACCTGATGCAACAACTCAATGAGAAGCTCAACACCAGCTTCATCGTCGTAACACATGACATGGAACTGGCAGGACGCATGCAACGCAGCCTGCGGTTGGTGGATGGAGTGCTACAGAACGGGGCTCACTAAATGTCCTCTGACCGGATGGAGCTCCGACTGCCGGATTAACTTTTCCGGATTACTTTGCGACATACCCCATCCTGAATCCGCCCCAATGCCTTCCTTGCACCATGATGGGCACGGAAATGTCATGCATGATTTCCCCCGTATCCCGCTTGTACGTCTGGATCAGCATTTTTTTCGTGTGGCTGCCACATCGCGAGCCGGTGCGGTCGTTAAAGAGCCGCTTGGTCCGGTTGTTGGCCATGTCAATTTCAAAGTTGCCTGTGAGCGGCTTGGTGAATTTCAGATTGTGTGTCGGGATGTAGCCGTTCAAATCAACGGCTACTGAAAATACCAGGCTGGAGTTTTCCTGCAGGGCTTTTTCCTGGATGTCAGGGAGCACCCGATCTGCAAATTTGTCGTACCGGGTTGCATATTTCGTCGGGTTGGTATTGGGCAACGGCTGATACGTCTTGTCGAACAAATCCTCCATGCTGATTTGACCGGAACGCACTGCTTGTTCAAAAGCCTGCTCGATCTGGTCCGCAGCGCTTCGGGCAATCTTGAACAGCCGGTTGTGCATCGTGTCAAGATTCAGTTCGGCGAGTGATTCATATATTCCCTCGCTCAAGTCGGAAAGAACCATGGTTTGCTCCGATACACCTTTCATTTCACCTTCAATATTTAATAATTCCTCATGTATCGTGCCTGTCGATGTTGAAATTTGATCGACCTGCTGATGAGTATCCTCGGCGCCTTTGGCTATGGCTCGCACCTGGTCTTCCAGTGCGGATGCATGCAGCAATATCTCATCGAGTTGAACACCGACTTCACCAATGCTGTTGACCCCATGCTCGACTTCTTCGGCAAGGGAAGCGATCGTATTCGCCGCAGCAATGGTTTCATCGCCGATTTCGTTGATCATCCCACCGATCTGGCCGGTGGCTGCCGAAGTTTTTTCGGAGAGCTTGCGCACTTCATCCGCCACCACGGCAAAACCCCGGCCATATTCGCCCGCGCGCGCCGCTTCGATCGCTGCATTCAGGGATAACAAATTAATCTGCTTGGCAATCGTGTCGATGACTTGGGTGATTTCCTGGATACGCCCGGAACTTTCGGTGAGCCGTGAGACCAGCCCGGAAGTTTCCCGTGTTCGATCTTTCATTATGTGGAGGTCGTTGATGGCCTGCTGTAAGGCCATCCTTCCGCGGGTACTGTCCTCCTTGGTTTGAACAGCGAATCGAGCGGCATGATTCGCGTTTTCGGATGCCAATCGGGTAGTGGCAAGGATGGCCTGGGCGGCATGAGTAATATCTTCGGATTGCTTTGTGGCAATCTGGGTATTCTTGTTTAGTTGATCCACCCGGTGAGAAGTCGCCGCCAATGACAGGGCGCTTTGTTCAATGATGTCAGACACGGTACCCGTGACCTTCAGATATTTCCCTTCTGCTTGTTCGCTGGCTGCCAGCATAAGCGGGCTAAACAGGGGTTGGGTTATCGCTTTTCCGCCATGAATATCTGTAATTGTCCTCTTTGACCGTTGTGCAATGAACA
>CAIOKY010000041.1 GCA_903858965.1 uncultured Nitrosomonadales bacterium
AAAAAACAAAGGACAAAAAATTAAAGGGTGAGGCAACCCATCACCTCACCCTCACCAATACCATCACTGTTAACTGGCGGCTTTTTCCAAAAAGCGCACGGGATTCTGAGCGATACCTTTATAGCGAACTTCAAAGTGCAGATGGTTGCCGGTAGAACGCCCGGTGCTGCCAACCTCGGCGATCTTCTCGCCTCTCCGCACTACCTGACCGACCTTCACGAATAATTTCGATGTATGCGCGTACCGCGTAATGATGTCATTGCCGTGATCAATCTCGACCATATTACCATACTGGGGATGCATACTCGCATAGGCCACCACGCCCCCTGCCGAGGCATAAATCGGCGTTCCTGCATCCGCCACAAAGTCCACACCTTCGTGCATGGCGTTTTGGCCGGTGAACGGATCGATGCGCCAGCCAAAATTAGAGGAATAAAAGCCCTCGTGGACAGGCGGAATGGAGGGCAGCAACTTGCGGCTCAACTGGTTCTGCAACAGCATGGTTTCGAGTGCCAGCAACTTGTCGCTGCGGTCATTGACCACGTGGCCCAGCCTGTCCAATTGCTGTTCCAAACCATTCTCCGACATTTCCTGTGAGGTGGGAATCACCAGCGGCCCGCCCTGTGCTGGCGGCTTGGCAAACTGAAACTCTTCCGGTTTCATGCCGGTCAATTTGGCCAGGCGCGCACCAAGCGCATCCAAGCGCTGTACCTGGGCCTGCATCTGCCCGACCCTGACCGCCATGGCATCCAGACTGCTATGCATGTAAAACTGCTGCTTTTGCTGCTCGTCGTTCTGCACCTTGGATAGCAGAACGCGTATCTCATCGTTCGATCCTTCCGGAGCAAAGCGCACCAGCAAATATTGCAGGGTCATGGCCGCCCCCAGCATCAAACCGGACAACAGCATCAGTAATAGTGTAATCTGCCAGCCACGCAATGAAACACTGCGCGTCTTTGTCAGGCGATTGGAAACTAGAATAATATTCATGCTTCCTCCTTCTCAAATAATCTGAAACTTGTGTCGCAAAATCTGAAAACACTGTTAAGCGGCAACCAGGAACTGCGTCCTCTGCTGACCAAGGTTCAAGCTTTGTCAGACCTGCAACGCCACTTCGCGGCTGTTGCCCCGCCCCATCTTACCCAGTCCGTCCAGATATTGGGCCTGCAACTGGGCACGCTCAGTGTCGCCGTTGCCAATGCCACTGTCGCCGCGAAACTGCGCCAGCTCGCACCGGAACTGGTCGTTTTGATGCAAAACAGGGGCTGTGAGGTTAGCGGAATCCGCGTCAAGGTGCAAGTTTCCTTCGACCGCCTGCAGCCCAAACCTGCCCCGCACAAACTCAGTAAAAAGGCACAAAATGCATTGCAGGAACTCAGCGCGAGTCTGCACGACTCACCGCTCAAACTTGCGTTGGAAAAGATGGCCAAGAAACTAAAGCAGAATCCGCCATCCGACTAATACGTAGCGCTCCAGCACGAACAACAAGGCAAAGACCAATAACAACAGCACGGCAAAGCGCAGTGTCTGCCACGCGAATACCAGATAGCGCCGATTGCGCGTAAAGATGTACATCCCGCCGCTCAATACCAGCAGCAATGTGACCAGCACGATGAACAGGCGCAGGATCAACATAAACCCGCCATATTCACGCTTTGATCAGGCCGCCTGTAGTTGCAGGCGGAGAAATGCGGGCGCTTCTTCCATACTATTGAATGTTACGAACTCCCACGACTGCTCGTCGGCAAGCAGTTCACGCAACAGGGCGTTATTCAAGGCATGTCCGGACTTGTAGCCAGAGAATGCGCCGATCAACGGGTGGCCCAGCAGGTAAAGGTCGCCTATCGCGTCGAGTACCTTGTGCTTGACGAACTCGTCCTCGAAACGCAATCCATCGGCATTCAGCACACGATAGTCATCCATCACAATGGCGTTGTCCAGGCTGCCGCCCAATGCCAAGCCCTGCGAGCGCATGTACTCGACATCCTGCATGAAGCCGAAGGTGCGCGCCCGGCTGATGTCGCGCACATATGATTCGTCGTCCAGATCGATCGTGACGTGCTGTTTGGTATTGGCAAATACCGGATGGGTAAAATTGATCGTGAAGGTCAACTTGTAGCCGTGGTGCGGCTCAAAGCGCACCCATTTATCGCCCTGCTTTACTTCCACGGTCTTTTTGATGCGGATAAACTTCTTGGCAGCCGATTGCTCAACAATACCAGCCGATTGCAGCAGAAACACAAACGTGCCCGCGCTGCCATCCATGATCGGCACTTCCGCGCTATCCAGATCGACGTATGCGTTGTCTATGCCCAACCCGGCGAACGCCGACATCAGATGCTCGATGGTGGCGACACGCACGCCATTCTGTTCCATGCAAGTAGACAAGCGCGTGTCATGCACCAGCGCGGCATGCGCGCGAAACTCCTCGACCGGTTTCACGTCCACGCGGCGAAATACGATACCGCTATTGACCGAAGCCGGACGCAATCCGAGCGTGACTTTTTCGCCGCTGTGCAAGCCGACTCCCGTCACGCTGACGGAATTTTTCAAGGTGCGTTGCTTGACCATCGCTATCCTATTCATTGAAATCATGATTTCATTTTAACACAGTCCCTGCAACAGGATATATCCCAACCCTTAATTAATCGGCCTGTTTACGCAAGAACGACGGGATGTCATAAGTATCCACGCCGGACTTTTCCATCGCATCGACCGCTGCCCTGCGCCCGCTCCTCATGATGGTCGGCGTTTCCAGTTCCCCGTAATTCACATTGGCCACCGGCTCATCATGCGTGCCGGTCCTTTGGAAATCCTGATTCTGGTAAACGATCTCCGGCTTGACCTGCTTGCGTGCCTGTGGTGCGCCCAGCCCTGTGGCGACGACCGTTACGCGCATTTCGTCGCCCATCGTTTCGTCGAACACCGAGCCGACGATCACGGTTGCCTCTTCGGCGGCAAATTGCACGCACTCCATCACATCGTCGATCTCCTTCAGCTTCAGGCTGCTGCTTGACGTGATGTTGACCAGCACGCCACGCGCGCCCGACATGTCCACGTCTTCCAGCAACGGACTGGCGATCGCACGTTCCGCCGCGACCCGCGCACGATCCTGTCCGGAGGCGATCGCCGAACCCATCATCGCCATGCCATTTTCCGACATCACGGTGCGCACGTCGGCGAAATCCACATTGATCAAACCGGGCACATTGATGACTTCGGCGATACCCGCCACTGCACCCTGCAGTACGCCATTGGCCGCCTTGAAGGCTTCCGGCACGGTAACATCATGGCCCAGCACTTCCATCAATTTGGAATTAGGCACGATAATCAATGAATCGACGTACTCGGTCAGCACCTCGATGCCGGCCTTGGCAAAACGCATCCGGTTGCCTTCGTAAGCGAACGGCTTGGTGACCACCGCCACGGTCAGGATGTCCATCTCCTTGGCAATTTGCGCAACGATGGGCGCCGCTCCGGTTCCGGTGCCGCCGCCCATGCCGGCAGTGATAAACACCATGTGCGCACCGCTGAGCATCTCCTTGATACGCTCGCGATCCTCTTCTGCTGCGGCCTGGCCGACTGCGGGCTTAGCACCCGCACCCAGACCCTTGGTGATATGCGCCCCGATCTGCAACTGGGTCTGTGCCTTGCTGCGTTTGAGCGCCTGCGCATCGGTGTTGATGACGATGAATTCGACTCCCTGCACACCCTGCTCGATCATATGATCGACTGCATTACCGCCGCAGCCGCCCACACCGATCACCTTGATCACCGCATCCTGAGATTCCGCTTCCATGATTTCAAACATCGCCGTCTCCTTAAAAAATAATCACCAAAAAACCAACCAAAAATTACCTGAACAACTAACCCCAAAAAACCGCTAAAAATTCCCCTGCAACCAGGTTTTCATCCTTGCCAGCACGTCGCCAAATGAATTCGATTGCATGCGCGTCTCCGCAGTGCGTTGATGATGTTCCAGGCCATACAACAGCAGCCCCACGCCGGTCGCCATGCGCGGTGTTTTCACCACGTCGGACAAGCCGCCGATATATTTCGGAATACCCAGGCGCACCGGCAGATGGAATATCTCTTCGCCCAACTCGACCATCCCGTGCATCGCACTGCTGCCGCCGGTGATCACGATCCCCGACGACAACAATTCCTCGAAGCCGCTGCGGCGCAGCTCCTGCTGCACCAGCGAATACAATTCCTCTACGCGCGGCTCGATCACTTCCGCCAGCGTCTGGCTGGACAACATGCGCGGCCCGCGCTCGCCCACACCGGGCACCTCGATCACACCGCCATCGGCCAGTTGGCGCAGCGCACAGCCGTGCTTGATCTTGATGTCTTCCGCATCCTGCGTCGGGGTGCGCAACGCCATCGCGATGTCATTGGTGATCTGGTCGCCGGCGATGGGTATCACGGCGGTATGGCGGATCGCGCCACCGGTGAACACCGCGATGTCGGTGGTACCGCCGCCGATGTCGACCAGGCACACGCCCAGCTCTTTTTCATCGTCGGCAAGCACCGCCTTGCTGGATGCCAGCGGTTGCAGGATCAACTCGTTGACCTCCAGACCGCAGCGGTGGATGCACTTCATGATATTCTGCACCGCGGATACCGCACCGCTGATGATGTGCACCTCCACGTCCAGGCGCATGCCGCTCATGCCCAACGGCTTCTTGATGCCATCCTGCCCGTCGATGCTGAATTCCTGTTCAAGGATGTGCAATATCTGCTGGTCGCCCGGCAGACTGATCGAGCTCGCTGTCTCGATCACGCGTTCGATGTCGGCAGCGGCGACTTCCTTTTCCTTGATCTTCACCATGCCGCGCGAATTGATGCTGCGAATGTGGCTGCCTGCGATGCCGGTATAGACCTCGTGTATCTTGCAATCAGCCATCAGCTCCGCCTCTTCCAGCGCGCGCTGAATCGCGCCCACGGTGGCTTCGATGTTGACCACCATGCCTTTCTTCATCCCGGACGATTGGTGCATGCCCATACCGATCACTTCCAGCATGCCGTCCTGCCTGACTTCGCCGACGATGACGACGATCTTGGACGTGCCGATATCCAGTCCGACTACCAGGTTCTTGGTTTCCTTGTTTCTGCTCATCGTTTGTTCTCCATTGCTGCCTGTTAACCTTGTTTGGCCAATCCGCCATTGGCCAGCCCGCTCACCGCAAATCCGTTGCGGTAACGCAAGTCCACGTACTTCACCCTGTTTTGTATTGCTGCAAGACTGTAGGGATAAACTTCCACGAACCTCTCCAATCTTTGCTGCATATCATCGCGGCCCAGTTCCAGCAGCATGCCGTTGCTCAAACGCAATTGCCACGCATGACGCGGCGACAAGGCAAGCTGTTGCACTTGCAGATCCAGTGCCGCCAGCTGCTGGCTGAATTGCGTATATCGCTGCGTCACTTCAGCCGCTGTCCCGTCCTGCCCGATAAAACCCGGCAATACTTGTTTGCTGTTCGCAACCCGGTCATTCCCCACGGAAAAAACCTCGCCCTGTTGATTTACCAGCCCGCTATTATTCCAGCGCGCCAATGCCTGATGTTCTTCCAATTGCACCACCAAACGGTGCGGGAATTCACGGCGTATGCTGACGTTGCGCACCCACGATAACTTTTCCAACGACTGCCGCAAACGTTCGATATCCACGGTAAAAAAATTACCCTGCACTTCGTTGCGCACCACCTGCAACACCTCTTCCGCATCGACCCGCTGCGGAATGTCACTCAGGCGTACGCTCTGCAACGGGAACAATCCCGGCAGATGCGTTGCATAAAAAGCCGCACCGTACAACGCCGCGCAGACACTCAAAACGATCAGCGTGTTGGCAATGCTGCGCAACAATGGCGCGTTATCCCACATGAGCCAACTCCAGTATGTGCAGCGCCAGCTGCTCAAAGCTCATCCCGGCCTGGCGCGCCGCCATCGGCACCAGGCTGTGGTCGGTCATCCCCGGCGAGGTGTTCGCTTCAAGCAAATACGCTTGTCCGTTTTCCCCCATCAGAAAATCCACACGCCCCCAGCCTTGCCCGCCGATCAGGTCAAAAGCCTGTTTGGCCAGGTGCTGCATCTCGGCTTCCTGCTTGGAACTCAGGTCACTGGGGCACAGATAGCGGGTGTCATTGCGCAAGTATTTCGCTTCGTAGTCATAAAATTCATTGGCCGGTTCGATCTTGATCACCGGCAAAGCCCGTTCACCCAGAATTGCGACGGTATATTCACCACCGCCGATGAAACTTTCCGCGAGCACCAGCTTGTCGTACTTCACAGCTTCACGGTATGCGGCCGACAATTCGCCAACTGCTTTCACCTTGCTGATACCGACGCTGGAACCCTCGTTGGCCGGTTTGACAAACAGCGGCAAACCCAACTGTTGCGCGACAGATTGCCAATCGCTGTGCTCATCAAGCAATGCGTAATCCGGTACCGGCAATCCCGCCGCCTGCCACACCAGCTTGGTACGCCACTTGTCCATGCCCAGCGCGGAAGCCATCACGCCGCTGCCGGTATAAGGTATGCCCAGCAATTCCAGTGCGCCCTGCACCGTGCCGTCTTCGCCGTAGCGTCCATGCAGCGCGATGAACGCACGGTCAAAACCGTCGTCGACCAGTGCCTGCAGATTCTGCACGGCAGGATCAAACGGATAGGCATCCACGCCACTGCGCAACAGTGCCGCCAGCACCGCGGCACCGCTTTTCAACGACACCTCGCGCTCGGCGGAACGGCCACCGAACAGCACCGCTACCTTGCCGAAATTATTTATTGCACTCGCCGTGTTCATGCCGCCACCTCTTCAAAACCAACTGTCATACCATTTTCAGAGGCATCGGTGGCTGGCGGCATTGCCCGCACCTCCGCTACGCGCACCGTGTTCATGCCGCCTCTCCAATAATGCGTACCTCGCATTGCAGCTTTACGCCGGTTTTTTTCTCGACTACAGCCTGTACTTCATTGATCAGGTTTTCTATGTCCGCCGCAGTCGCAGTGCCGCTATTCACAATAAAGTTGGCGTGTTTCTCCGATACCTGTGCGCCGCCGAGCTGCCTGCCCTTCAAGCCGCTCTGCTCGATCAGCCGCGCCGCATGGTCGTCTTGGGGATTACGGAACACTGAACCGGCATTCGGCATATTCAACGGCTGACTGGCGATACGCTTATTCAACAATGCCTTGATTCCCCGCCGCGCAGACTCACCGTCACCTTTGGAAAATTGCAGCCATGCTGCGATGAAAAATTCATCCTGTTCATTTTCCATGTCATGTTTCACCACATGCCGGTAGCCGATTTCATAATCAGCCGGCGTGCGCACATGTACTCCTCCGCGCCTGTTCACAGTCTGTACACGCAACACTTTTTCCCAGGTCTCGCTGCCGTAGCAACCGGCATTCATCGCCAACATGCCTCCCAGCGTGCCGGGGATTCCGGCAAAAAACTCCGCGCCTTGCAGATTATGTGCCGCGGCAAACCGTGCCAGCTTTGCCCCGGGCACTCCGGCTTCAGCATAGACACTGCCATCCAGTTCGAGATGCAGCGCACTCATCGTGCCGTGCAGCATCAATACCGTGCCATGCAATCCGCCCTCGCGCACCAGTAAATTACTGCCCAGCCCCACTGCATACAACGGCTCGTCTGCCGGCAAGTTGCGCAGAAACACCAACAGATCGTCCAGATCGGCGGGTTGATACATCCGTTCGGCCACGCCGCCCGTACGCCAACTGGTGTACTTGTGCATAGTCACATCGCAACTCAATTTGCCGCGCAATGCCGGGTTAACGAGATGTCGCAGTTCGGTCATGTTCATGGCTCACCCAGACGCTGCGCACTGATGGCCGGCATCTTCCCGGTGGCATCAGCGTCGCCTCTTCCCAGCAATACGTTCGGTATGCTGCCGATCGAACCCGCACCCATCGTGATGACTACATCCCCTTCGTGCGCCATCTGCATGATCGCCTGCGGCATCTGCTGGATATCCTCGACGAACACTGCTTCACTCTGCCCCGCCACGCGCAAGGCGTGCATCAGTGCGCGCCCGTCTGCCGCGACGATGGGCGGCTCGCCTGCCGCATAGACTTCCGCCAGTACCAGTGCGTCGACGCTGCACAGCACCTTCACAAAGTCCTCGAACAGATCGCGGGTCCGTGTATAGCGATGCGGCTGGAATGCCAGCACCAGACGCTGGCCGGGAAAAGCGCCGCGCACCGCTTCCAGCGTGGCGCGCATTTCCACCGGGTGGTGCCCGTAGTCATCGATCAGCGTAAATCTGCCACCATCCGGCAAAGCAATTTCACCATACCGTTGGAAGCGCCTGCCGACCCCCTGGAATTCCGCGAGTGCCGCAACGATAGCGTCATCCGCAACACCGACTTCCAGCGCGATCGCGATCGCGGCAAGGGCATTCAATACATTGTGCATGCCCGCCAGATTCAGTGTGATGTCGATATCCTTGGGCGTTCCATTCTGCCTGCACAGTGCGGTGAAGCGCATCTGCCCGCCCTGATGGCGCACATTCACGGCGCGTATCTGCGCATCCTCGCTGAAGCCGTATGTCGTGACCGGCTTGCTGATGCGCGGCAATATCTCGCGTACATTTGCGTCGTCGACACACAACATCGCCCTGCCATAGAACGGCAGATGCTCAACGAAATCCACGAACGCCTGCTTGAGTTTTTCGAAATCGTGGCCGTAAGTTTCCATATGGTCGGCATCGATATTGGTGATCACCGCGAGTATCGGTTGCAGATACAGGAACGAGGCATCCGATTCGTCGGCCTCGACCACGATGAATTCACCTGTGCCCAACTTGGCGTTGCTGCCGCTGCTGTTCAGTTTTCCGCCGATCACGAAAGTCGGGTCGAGACCGCCCTTGGCCAAAACACTTGCGGTTAGTGAAGTGGTGGTGGTCTTGCCGTGCGTCCCCGCCACCGCGATGCCCTGGCGCAAGCGCATCAGCTCAGTCAGCATCATCGCGCGCGGCACCACCGGAATACGGCGCGCGCGTGCCGCCATCACTTCGGGGTTGTCTTCCTTGACCGCTGTTGAAACCACCACCACATCAGCCTTGGTCAAGTGCTGCTCGGCATGGCCGCGATACACCGTCGCGCCAAGTTTTTTGAGACGTTTCGTGACCGCGCTTTCACCCAGATCGGAACCACTCACCTGGAAGCCAAGGTTGAGCAATACTTCGGCGATGCCGCTCATGCCGGAACCGCCGATACCCACAAAGTGGAGGTGTTTGACTTTGTGCTTCATGCCGCCATCTCTCCACATATTTTCGCCACTGCAAATGCAGCATCGGCCTTGGCCAATCCGCGCGCTTTCTGCGCCATCGCCAATAATTTTTCACGGCTCAACTGGATAATTAACTGTGCCAATCTGTCCGCACTGAGTTCGCCCTGCGGCAGCAATATCGCCGCACCGTGATCGCTCAGGAACCGCGCGTTGCGCGTCTGATGGTCGTCCACCGCAAACGGAAACGGAATCAATATGCTCGCCACACCTGCTGCGGCAAGTTCCGCAACAGTCAATGCCCCGGCGCGGCAGATCACCAAGTCGGCGTTGCCGTAGTGCCTAGCCATCTCATCCATGAACGGCTTGATATCCGCCTGCACTCCCGCCTGTTGGTACAACTGTTTCACCGCTTCAAAATGTTGTTTGCCGGTTTGATGCAGCACGTTGGGACGCACGACTTGCTCAAGCAGCGCGAGTGCTTGCGGCAGCGCTTCGTTGATCGCCCTGGCACCCAAACTGCCTCCCACCACCAGCACATTCAACTTGCCACTGCGCGCGGCATAACGTTGCTGCGGATCGGGCAATCCGGCGATATCGCTGCGCACTGGGTTCCCGCACCATACCGCTTGCGGCAGTACATCGGGAAATCCGCTGAGTACTTTTTGCGCAATGCGTGCCAGCACCTTGTTGCTCAATCCCGCGATGGAGTTTTGTTCGTGTATCACCAGCGGTCGGCGCAACAATGCCGCCATCATCCCGCCCGGAAATGTGATGTATCCACCCATGCCCAGCACTACGTCGGGGCGATGGCGCAATATCGCGGACGCGCTTTGCCATAAAGCCACCAATAAATCGAATGGCAACTGCAACAGACGCAACAAGCCCTTGCCCCGCACCCCGGAAAAACGCACCCATGCCACTTCATAGCCGTGTCTTGGAACCAGATCGGCCTCCATGCTGCGCGGTGCACCGAGCCAGGTCACGCGCCAACCCTGTGCACGCAGCACATCGGCTACAGCGAGTGCCGGGAAGATATGCCCGCCGGTGCCACCTGCCATAATGAGGATTGAACGACTCATACCGGCAACCCCCGTGCAATACGCCTATTCTCGTAGTCCACTCGCAGCAGCACGGCAGCAGCAACGCAATTCACCACGATGCCGCTGCCGCCGAAACTCAGGAACGGCAGGGTCAATCCCTTGGTCGGCAGCACGCCCATGTTCACGCCGATGTTGATCATTGCCTGCACACCTATCCACACGCCGATGCCCTGCGCGACCAGCGCCGAGAAGTTGCGCTCGAGAAACGCGGCATGTCGGCCGATCTGGAACGCACGTACCACCAGCAGCGCGAACAGTGCGATCACTGCCGCCACACCGATCAGCCCCAATTCTTCCGCGATCACCGCCATCAGGAAATCTGTGTGCGCCTCCGGCAGATAAAATAATTTTTCCACGCTGCCGCCCAACCCGACACCCAGCCATTCGCCACGACCAAAGGCGATCAGCGCATGGCTCAATTGATAGCCCTTGCCATAGGGATCAGACCACGGATCCATGAAACCGATGACGCGCTGCATCCGGTATGGCGATGAAAATATCAATGCGGCGAATGCCAGCGGCAGCGCCAGCAGCAGCGCAGCGAATACCTTGAGATTGAAACCACCCAGCCACAGCGTGCAGACGGCGATAGACAGGATCACCACGAATGCGCCCATATCCGGCTCCTGCAACAACAATCCACCGACCAGCACCATCACCACCAGCATCGGCACGAAAGCCTTGGTGAATAAGTGGCCAACCTTGCCCTTGCGCACCGTGTAGTCGGCGGCATACAGCACGGCGAACAGCTTCATCAACTCTGAGGGTTGCAGATTGATGACGAACAGCGACAGCCAGCGGCGGCTGCCATTCACTTCGCGGCCGACATGCGGGATCAGCACCAGCACCAGCAATGCCGCGCCGATCAAAAACAAATATGGCGCATAGCTCTGCCACAATTGCACCGGCACCTGAAAGGCGAACACGCCAACCAGCAGTCCGGCGACTATGTATACGCCATGACGCAATAAATAATAAGTAGGCTGATATCCGGTAAATTTGTTGGCCTCTGCCGTGGCGATCGAGGCGGAATAAACCATCACCAAACCAAGCGCAAGCAGGCCTATCAATACCCAGATCAACAATTCGTCGAATTGAGCCTGGGGTGGACGCGCATGAGTTTTGACTAGTGATGCCATGCGCCCTCCAGTTTCAATTCGTTTACCGCCGCAACGAACACCTCGGCGCGATGTTCATAATTGCGGAACATGTCGAAGCTGGCACAGGCCGGCGACAGCAATACCGCATCGCCGCTTTGCGCCAACTGCGCCGCTTGCTGCACTGCACTGCCCATATCTTTGGCGCATTCCACTTGCACACCGCTACCGATCAAGGCATTGGCAATCAATGGCGCATCGCGCCCGATCAGCACCACCGCACGTGCATGTTGGGCCACCGCCGGATTAAGCGGCGCAAAATCCTGCCCCTTGCCTTCGCCGCCGGCAATCAGCACAGCCTTGCGCCCCAACCCCCGCAACGCGGCAACAGTCGCGCCGACGTTGGTACCTTTCGAATCATCGTAATAAGTGACACCATCCAGTTCTGCCACACGCTCCACACGATGCGGCAAACCTTTGAAACTGCGCAACGCATCCAGCAAGACCGGCATCGGAAAATCGATCGCACGGCTCAGCGCCAATGCAGCCAATGCATTCGCCACATTATGCAATCCGGCCAACTGCAACTCGCTGGCCTTGAGCAAGCGCTTTTTGCCCTGCTTCAACCAGATTTCCCCGTCGGCGCGTTCTATCCCGAAATCGGATGCCGAGGCCGTCTCGCTCAAACCGAACGTGATGGTTTTGCATTCCGCACGCGCCATGCTCATGCAGCGTTCGTCGTCGCGGTTCAGCACCTGCACGTCACAGCCCGAAAGAATGCGCGCCTTCGCGGCGCTGTATTCGTTGATGTCGGCATAGCGATCGAGATGGTCTTCGCTGATATTCAGCACCGTCGCCGCATCGGCATTCAGGCTCGAAGTGGTTTCCAGCTGGAAACTGGACAACTCCAGCACCCATACTTCAGGCTGGTTCACGCCACGCTCCAGCACGACATCAAGCACTGCCGGAGAGATATTGCCCGCCGCAACAACGTCTTTACCCGCCGCCTTGCACAGATGTTCCACCATGCTGGTGACGGTGGTCTTGCCGTTCGATCCGGTGATCGCGAGGATGCGTGGACGATTGTCATTGGGCAGCGACTGCGCAAACAACTCGATGTCGCCCACCACTTCGATGCCGCGCGCAACAGCCCGCGCCACGATCGGATCCTGCAACGGTACCCCCGGACTGATCGCGATCAGTTCTATGCCTTCGAACAATGCATCATTGAAGTTCCCGCAAAATATCTGGTCACTGGCGACATACTGGCGCACCTCAGCCAGCCCTGGTGGCGCGCTACGGGTGTCCGCTACGCGCAGATGTGCGCTCTGGTCGCTGAGCCAGCGCACCATGGACAGTCCGGTCTCGCCTAGACCGAGCACCAGCACCGATTTATTCTTGTGTCGTTTCATCTCAGCTTGAGGGTCGCCAGACCCAGCAACACCAGCAACATCGTGATGATCCAGAAGCGCACTACCACTTGCGTTTCTTTCCAGCCCTTCAATTCATAGTGGTGATGCAGCGGCGCCATACGGAACACACGTTTGCCGGTAAGCTTGAACGATGTCACCTGGATGATCACCGACACTGCTTCCACCACGAACACGCCACCCATGATGAACAGCACCAGTTCCTGGCGCACAATCACCGCCACCGTGCCAAGCGCCGCGCCGAGCGCAAGCGCGCCGACATCGCCCATGAATACTTCAGCGGGGTAGGCGTTGAACCACAGGAAGGCCAGCCCGGCCCCGGTGATCCCGCCGCAGAACACTGCCAATTCGCCCGCGCCCGGAATAAAGGGGATACCCAGATATTTTGAAAACACCGCATTGCCGGCCACGTAGGCGAATATCGCCAACGCGCCGCTCACCATCACGGTCGGCATGATGGCAAGTCCATCCAGCCCGTCGGTCAGGTTCACCGCGTTGCTGGTTCCGACCACCACCAGATAAGTGAGGGTAATAAAAACAGCGGCAGACAAGGGCAGTACCACGAGCTTGAAAAATGGCACGATCAGTTCGGTATGCGCGGGCAAGCTGGCGGTATCCCACAAATAAAAACCGACCACCAGTGCGATGATGGACTGCCAGCCCATCTTGGCTTTCGCTGATAAGCCTTTCGGATTGCGATGCACCACCTTGCGATAATCATCCACCCAGCCGATCACGCCGAAGCTCAGGGTCGTGAGCAGTACCAGCCACACATAATGGTTGTGCAAATCGCCCCACAACAACGTAGTGATCGCGATCGATGTCAGGATCAGCGCGCCGCCCATCGTCGGCGTACCCGCCTTGACCAGATGCGTCTGCGGCCCATCGTTGCGTACTGACTGGCCGATCTTGTAGGCGGCCAATTTGCGTATCATCGTCGGTCCGACCAGAAATGAGATAAACAAGGCCGTCATCGCCGCCAGCACCGTGCGCAGCGTGATGTAATTGAACACGCTGAAAAACCTGACATCCTGAGCCAACCACTGGGCGAGTGCTAACAGCATTTTTTTCTCCTGCAGGATGGGTTCATAAGCCTCCCTTGATAACGGACGATTCATTTACTGCCACCGCTTCCAAATAATTCACCACCCGTTCCATCTTCATGAAGCGCGAACCTTTCACCAGCACCGTGGTATTCCGGTCCAGTTCTTTCTCCAGCGCATCCTGCAGATCCTCGATACGGTCAAAATGATGTGCGCCGCTGCCGAATTCGCGCACCGCGTAATTGCTCAACGCTCCCAATGCATATAATTTTTCGATGCCCGCAAGGCGCGCCTCGCCGCCAATCTCTTTATGGAAATCAGCCGCGTCATCACCCAGCTCGCCCATGTCACCCAACACCAGCACGCGCTTGCCGCCAGCTTGGGCCAGTACACTGATCGCAGCACGCATCGAAGCAGGATTCGCATTGTAGGTATCGTCTATCAGACTGGCACCATGACGCGCAGCCTTGCGCTGCAAGCGCCCGGCAACACCGTTGAACTTTTCCAGGCCGGCAGCGATTTTTTCCAGCGGGACGTTTAGTGCACTCGCCGCCGCCGTAGCCGCCAAGGCATTGCGCGCGTTGTGTACGCCTGGAACTCGTAAATTAACCGTAAAAATTCCTTGTGGCGCAGCCACCTCAAGTTGCAAACCATAATCGTGCGGATGCCCACCGGGATGCCAAGTTCCTCTCACATCGGCTTGGGCATCGAGACCAAATTCAAGCAACTGGGTTACCCCGGCCAGTTCGCGCCATAGCGCAGCGTGTTCATCATCGGCATTGATCACCGCTGTACCATGGGGCTTCAGCCCGGCAAAGATTTCACCCTTGGCCTGCGCGACCGCCTCCACTGAACCCAACCCTTCCAGATGCGCGCCGCTGGCATTGTTGATAATTGCGACATCTGGTGCAGCAATGCGTGTCAGATAATCGATCTCGCCCAGATGGTTCATGCCCATTTCAATCACGGCATAGCGGTGGGTGGAGTTCAGTTGCAGCAGGGTCAGCGGCATCCCGATGTCATTGTTGAGATTGCCCTGGGTGGCGAGTACTGCGTCGGGACTACCGGCCGCTTCACGCAAAACACTGGCCAGCATTTCCTTCACTGTCGTCTTGCCGTTACTGCCGGTGACTGCCACCAGCGGAATATCAAATTGCCCGCGCCAATACGCCGCCAACCGCCCCAGGGCAAGGCGAGTGTCGGCTACCGCGAGAATAGGTATCCGAGATTTGGAGATCGGCTGCGCTTTATAGCTGTCGGCATTCACCAGTGCTGCAGCCGCTCCTGCTTGCGTGGCCTTTTCAACGAATTCGTAACCGTCGAATTTTTCTCCGCGCAACGCGACGAACAAATCACCCCGAACAATTTTCCGGCTGTCAGTGGACACCGCGGCGAAACGCACATCCGCACTCCCGTCATGATCTCCTGTGCAGGGGATCACCCGACCGTCAAGCACTTGCGCGGCTAGTGACAACAACATCATGCGCCTTCTCCGGGCTTGCCTTGAACATGATTAAGCGCTTGTTGCGCTACCAGCACATCACTGAACGGATGCTTCACGCCATTGATCTCCTGGTAATCCTCATGTCCCTTGCCCGCTATCAGCACGGTATCGCTTCGCCGTGCACGCCTGATGGCGCATTGAATCGCGGCAGCACGGTCCACCATGATCTCGTGGTTATCCTCATTCATGCCGCCGACAATTTCCGCGATTATTTCGCGCGGATTTTCGCCACGGGGATTGTCCGAGGTGACAATGCAAAAATCGGAAAATTTCTCCGCAACCATACCCATCATGGCGCGTTTTCCCCGGTCCCGATCCCCTCCGCAGCCGAATACACAAATCAATTTTCCGCCTTCTGCCACGTTGATTTCGCGCAAGGCCTGCAATACTTTTTCCAGCGCGTCCGGAGTGTGCGCGTAATCGACGATCACCGTCGGTTGCTGCGCATCGCCCAGGCGCTGCATGCGCCCCGGAACCGGTTGCACCTTGTTCAATGAATGTACGGCATCGCCCAGCGCTGTTCCGCTTACCAGCAATGTTGCCAATGCACCCAACAGGTTTGCCGCATTGAATCGCCCAACCAGCGCGCTCTTCAACTCCGCCGCTCCCCAACTGGAGTGGATAGCCAGCCGCGAGCCCTGCCCGGTCATTTCCAGCAGGTTCCCGTACACCATACGCAATCCCAACCGTTCGGCGAGTCGCAGCGCTTCATCACTCAAGCCGTAACCAATTACTTCCGCATCGCCATCTTGCAACTGCTCGGCCAGTTCCATGCCATAGGCGTCGTCAAGATTCAGCACTACGAAGCCCAGCTGATGCCAATCGAACAACTTGCGTTTGGCATCAGCATAGCTTTGCATGTCGCCGTGATAATCGAGATGATCTCGGCTCAGATTGGTCAGCATGGCCACATCAAAACGCACAGCGTTCACGCGCCCTTGGGACAGGGCATGTGAAGATACCTCCATCGCCACCGCTTGCGCCCCATCATGTAAATAGTTGGCCAGCAAACCATGTACACGAATGGCATCCGGCGTGGTATTGGCACTGGCTTGCAATGCATCGACAAAACCGTTTCCCAGCGTGCCTATCAATGCGCATTGCCTGCCTGTCTCGTTTAAAGCGCGAGCAATCCAGTGGCTGGTTGAAGTTTTGCCATTGGTTCCGGTGATGCCTACCACCCACAGTTTTTCCGAGGGGGCGCCATACACGGTATCGGCCAGCCAGCCGGCTCTGTGGCGCAGATCGGATATACCAAGGTTGGGCACGTGCCAGGCACCATCCCAGGCAAAGTGCCCGGCTTCCCAGATCACCGCGTTTGCGCCACGTGCAATGGCTTCGGCAATGAATTGCCGCCCGTCAGATTTCTCCCCCGGATAGGCGACAAATGTATCTCCGCGTTTTATCTCCCGGCTATCGGTCACCAGACGCGTGATAGTCACATTCAAAGCAGCCAATTGCTCATGGGGGAAGCCTGTCCCGGAAAAAGTCGGAGTGTTCATACCTCCTCCTTCACGATATCCGCAGGCGGTGCAATAACGTTATCCAGAGGTGCGTCATTTGGCACATTGAGCGCGTGTAACGCCGCGCCCGTTACTCTGCTGAACACCGGTGCGGCAACTTCCCCGCCGTAATAATCAGCACCGCTTGGATCATCTATCATTACAGCAACGATCAGGCGCGGGTTCGATGCGGGTGCGAATCCGACGAATGATGACACATAATGATCGACGTAATGACCGTCCTCCAGCTTATGCGCAGTGCCGGTTTTACCCGCCACGCGATAACCCGCAATTTGCGCCAGCGGGGCAGTACCGCCTGGCAACACCACCATTTCCAACATGTCGCGCAGTTCACGTGACGTGTGTTCGGAAAACACTTTCCTCCCTGTTACAGGACCATCCAGCTTGAGCAGTGAAACCGGTTTCAATTCGCCGTCATTGGCGAAAATGGTATAGGCTCGCGCCAACTGCAACAGGTTGACCGAGATGCCGTGGCCATAAGCCATGGTTGCCTGTTCAATGGGTCTCCAACTTTTCGGATCCCGCAATTTTCCAGTCGCTTCGCCCGGAAAATTGCTGCCGGTCTCTGCGCCGAATCCGCTATCCGACAAACCTTGCCACATCGTTTCGGATTTCAGCGACAACGCTATCTTGGCCGCGCCGACGTTGCTGGATTTCTGGATGACTTGTGCCACGGTCATCATCGCCTCCGGATGCGCGTCATGAATCTTTCTGTTGTTCACCGTAAACACGCCATGTTCGGTATTGATGACTGTATTGGGTCGCACTTTGCCCGTTTCTATCGCGGTCGCCACAGTGAACGGCTTCAGTGTCGAACCGGGTTCGAACAGATCGGCAATGGCACGGTTACGCATCATCTTGCTACTGACGTTGCCACGGTTGTTCGGGTTGTATCCAGGGTAGTTGGCAAGTGCCAATACTTCACCGGTACGCGCGTCGAGAACCACCACCGCACCGGCTTTGGCACGATGTTGCTTGACCGCACTCTCCAGTTCACGATAGGCCAAGTGTTGCAAATTACTGTCCAGACTAAGCGTAATATCGCTGCCCGGCTTGGACGCGTGCAGACTGCCGGCATCCTCAACAATGAAACCGCGATTGTCCTTTATGACGCGCTGGCTACCGGGCTTGCCGGCAAGCTGTTCCTGCAAGGCCAGTTCCAACCCTTCCTGTCCATTGTCATCCTGCCCGGTAAAACCCAGCGTCTGCGCTGCTTCCTCGCCCGCCGGATAGTAGCGACGATATTCGCGAAGCAATGAAATACCGGGGAAATTCAGAGCCACCACTTTCTCGACTTGATCGGGAGGCAATTGCCGCTTGAGATAAACAAAATCACGCGAAGTATCGAACAGGCGATTTTTTACATCTTCCACATCCATGCCGAGTATCTGCGCCAACTTCTTTACTTGCCGCCTATCAGCCTCCACATCCGAAGGACTTGCCCACACCGACTCGACTGGCGTACTCACTGCCAGCGGCTCGCCGTTCCGGTCGCTGATCTTGCCACGATGCGCACTGACTTCGATCACACGACTGTAACGTGCATCACCTTTTTTCTGCAGGAAATCGTTATGTATCCCTTGCAGATACACACCTCGACCAAACAACCCTGCCAGCCCGATCAGCAACAACCCAAATAACGCGGTGGCGCGCCATCCCGGCAATTTTGCCGTGATATCTGGATGTGCGCTGACCGCATAGTTCATTGTTGTTGCATCACTCCGCCGTTAGATTTTATCCGTATGAACTGAACTTGCCCATTCTTGGGCAACTGCATCTGTAATTGCCTTCCGGCAATCTCTTCTACCCGTGCCGGTGTGGCCCATGTGCTCTGCTCCAGTTGCAATTGCCCCCATTCCACTTCCATCTGCTGCGCATATTCTTTTTCTTTTTGCAGCTCAATGAACAATTTTCGCGCCTTGTGCTGCGAAGTCACTACGCTCAGCGCACACATCACCACCGCCGCCAACAACAAACCTGTTCTGGCCGGACCAAAGCCCTCTACCTTGCCTAAAACAGTGTTGCCAAGTTCAAGGAACCCGGCTTGCACATGAGCCCTGTTCATGCCGGATTGCTATGCGGCATCACTACGCTCCGCCACGCGCATCACTGCACTGCGCGCACGCGGATTGATCCGCAGCTCTGCATCTCCAACCCGCACTGCCTTGCCTATCAAACGGAGTCTTCCCTGCGGCACTTCTCTGGCGCGTATCGGTATGTTGCGAGGCAGCTTGTCTCCTTCAACCATGTCACGCATGAAATGTTTCGCTATCCTGTCTTCCAGTGAATGGAAGCTGATCACCACCAGACGGCCTCCGGTTTTTAAATTCGTCACACACTCTGGGAGCACCCGCGCAAGCTCCTCGAGCTCCTGATTGAGATAAATCCGTATAGCTTGAAAGGTCCGTGTCGCCGGATTCTGCCCAGCTTCACGCCGGATCTGTCGGCCTATGCGCAGGCCGCCCTCGAGCGACTCGGCGTCGAGATCCAGTTGGGATCCCCGGTGAGCGACTGCAATGCGCACGGCGTCGTCCACGGCGGTGCAGCGGTGGCGGCCGACGTGGTCCTG
>CAIOKY010000042.1 GCA_903858965.1 uncultured Nitrosomonadales bacterium
CAGTCAAGAACAGAATATCGCCCTCAATTATTATATCGATGGATCTCTTTATGCCGTGCGAAATGCGAAAACAGCTCCAGGGCTCGATTTGTACTCGGCGCAAACCGGCACCACCTACAATATTGTCGCGGCGAACCTCTACTCCACCATTCTCACTGCCGCCTCGGCGATGATCGCAGATGCTATAAAGCCCGGAGGCCTCCTCATTCTCTCGGGTATCTTGGCCGTCGAGGAGCAAGCCATCTTGAAAGTTTTTACCCCGCTGGGCCTCAAGCATTGCAAAACCCTTAAGCGTGGAAAATGGGCCGCCGTGATGCTGAGAAAAGGCCAAAGCCCTGCAAAAGTCAAATGGGCAAAAAAATAACGCAGCCTTAAGAATACCCCCCGATACCTTAAGGCTGCGTTATGTCTCCGAGGAGATGCGTATTAACTTAAGCAGTTTTTTCTGTAAGGCAAAGAATTAAATGTGACGATTTCGTCACGTTGTTATTCCTCGGGGTTAGCTACCTCCCAGCTACTACTTCACCTGCTCGACTTGGCGGTCGATCACCTGACCGGTGAAGCGGTCAATCGCTGTGCTGACCCAAACTCGATTCTCTCCCCCGACGATGAATTGACTCCCTGTTGGCGAGGAGCCTGCACCCATTGCGTTGGGTGAAAAATGCCCTGCCTGAGCCACGACATCGATCAGGAGGTTCCAGGTGCGTGTCTGGCCAACCTCGGCCAGAGCCCGGATAGCAGTTTCGCGGGCTTGCTTATCACTCACCGCTGAGGAGGCAATGATATTGTTATTCACGAGATCCACCAGTTGGGAACGATTTGTCAGAGCGTTCGTGGTGTAGGTATTTGCCACCATCTGACTGGCAAAGGTTGCCACATCAGAAGCGGCTAAAGTCCCCGTCCCCTCCGCATTGATGCTGGCACCGGAAAGAACCGCAGCAATGACATTACTTTGACGCGTGTTGAGGTTTAGAACTCCGGCGCGCAGCCCATTTGGTGGCGTAGGAAAAGCTGAAAAAACGTCAAGCAACTTCCAGTCACTGCTCGGAGACGTGTTGGTGGTGCCTGATACGAAATCGATCGTTCGTCCCGGAATCTCGCGGTAAACATACCCGAGCTCTCCCACGGAATTAATTCTGGCGGGCGTCGGTTGGGAGTTTGTATCCGTGATAGTTGTTCCGCTAAGCCCACTATAAGGATTCGTCAGGGTGATCGGGGTCGCAAGAACTGTATTTGTCGGACCTGCCAGGATGGTATTGGTGTTGCCCGCATCCCTTAAAGTTCTTGGGTCCACAGACTGGATGGCAATAGCGGCAAGTGTCGAAGGGGGGGGAGTGGCAGCGGAAACATCACCGGAAAGGAAGGTGATGGTTGTGCTGGGTATCGTCAGATTGGCTGAAACGAAATTAGGATTTGTCTGGGCCACCCCGAAGGATGAATAGACGTTCGTGTTCTTGCCAAAAGCGAAGGACAGTCCTGTTATCGCTATCGTGAAGCTTGGTGGGTAATTCGTTCCGGGCATGGTGACCTGGACGCTTGTGGCATAATATCCATTTTGAACGGGGTTGGGATTTTGAGCGCTTGGATTGAGAAATGGATTGGTACCGGACTGAATGGTCGGATTGCTGAGATTGTAATTGGCCGGAGAAATGGTCGTGCCGCCATTACCGAACGTCAAAGAGCCTCCTGTAACATAAGTGTAAAAATCAGGGGCGTTCGTCGCGTTGGTTGCCATTGCGACCTGCGGTATTACTGAAAAATAGAGTGTGCTGATTGTATTGGTGACGCCCGCACTCACAATCGTATTAGTAGTCATATTATACACCATAAAAACCTGACTAATATAAGGGAGAGGTTTTTTCCCAGCCACCGTTTCTATGATGGAAGTAGCATTGGTATAGTTAATATCGGTCGGGTCGGCGCTGTTTGTATTAAACTGGTCAATGATATTTGCTCCAATAGCCACGGCTTTTAAATTCGTATCCCC
>CAIOKY010000043.1 GCA_903858965.1 uncultured Nitrosomonadales bacterium
GGACAGCAATGGAACGTGGCACCCAGCTTTCTACGTAAGGCAGATGCAACATTTACAGCCTCTGCGAATCCATCCAACATCCTCCATCTGACAAAAAGGTGAATTCGTAAGCAATTTTTAGAGGTGCCCTATAGCTACCCTCAATGTCGTGTTTGTCACAAATACCGCCAATACCGTTACCCCCCAAGCGATTCCCCCTACAATCGGCATCAACTCCGGTGGTAGCCAATCCAATCAATCGGTTATTTCGGTGGTGGTGCGGGATACTGCCGGAAATCTGGTCAAGAACGCCGCCGTCAGTTTTAATCTTGGTGCCGATCCCAGTGGAGGCTCACTGACGCCACCAGTTGCGACGACGGACATACACGGCATTGCGACGGCAAATTATTTCTCGGGCAGCAGCCTTTCTGGAGTAAATGGCGTGATAGTTAATGTATCAGTCGATAGTGTCAATGGCGTCGCTCTGGGTAGCCCGATAACTGGCAACGCAGCGCTGACCGTGGCGGGGCAAACTGATTTTGTAAGGCTGCAGACCGACAATACGGTTCAGGGTGCAGGCACTAGCAGTCTGACATATACCAAGACGTATCAAGCCACGGTAACCGATTCCGCTGGGCACCCAGTGGCTGACGGTACCCCGGTGTATTTCACCTTGCGTCCGACGAGTCAGATAAATGCTTTTGCCAAAGGTCAATTCAACTACAACGGTACTGCCTGGACACAGTCAATTTCAACCACCTGTCCCAATGAAGACGCGAATAATAACGGTATCCTCGATCCAGGTGAGGATACCAATTTAAATACGCAGTTGGATCCTTACGGGTCAGCCTTGGTGAATGCCAGTGCTACCACAGTGGGCGGTTTTGCCAACGCAACGATAACTTACAGTAAGAATTTTGCGTATTGGGCCGTGATGCAGCTCGAGGCGCGCACTACTGTTGCGGGCAACGACCCTCCTTCAGTAGTCATGGTGCCCTTGGTTGGCGCGGCTGTCGACTACAATAGTGCGGGCATCCAACCACCCGGACAATCCAGTCCGTGGGGTGTGGATAGCTTATGCTCCGATATTTTTTAGGAATGAGCACACCTTCCGTTAGGTGTGGCAATCCAAAAAGTCACGCCAGCTTAAATAGCTGATGCTTACCGCAGAAAATCTGCGAATTGAAAAGCCCGGCTAGTCCGGGCTTTTTATTTTTATCGTTTACAATATGCGGCATGCAAAGCAGCCAGGAAATCAGTAGCGCTAATACCAGTGAGGATGATGTTCGTCCAGATGGCCGCCGCGCCGAAGTCAGCCGGAAACTCCAGTCCGGCAACCTGATTCTGGTAGGCATGATGGGTTCCGGCAAAACCACGATGGGGCGTGCGCTGGCCAAACACCTCGGCCACATATTCGTGGACAGCGATGAAGAGATCACCAAACGTACCGGCGTGACGATCCCGCACATATTTGATGTCGAAGGCGAAGCCGGATTTCGCCAGCGCGAGATTGCAGCCATCCGCGATCTGGTCGAGCGCAATAACATGGTTCTGGCAACCGGCGGCGGTGCTGTAGTGGCGGAACAAAACCGGGCGATGTTGCAGCAAAATGGTATTGTCATTTACCTGAAGGCGAATGTGCATGATTTGTGGCAGCGCACCCGGCACGATCGTAATCGCCCCTTGTTGCAGACCGGCAATCCGCACGCCAAGCTGACCGAATTGTTCCAGCAGCGCGATCCGCTGTACCAGCAAGTGTCGGATATCGTCGTGCAGAGCGGCAAGCAGAGTGTGCATGCCCTGATGTTGCATCTGGTGGACGAGATCGATACATTCAGAAAAAAATGTCACGAAAATTGACCGGAAGATTATGCAAACACTCACGGTAGGTTTGGGCGAACGCAGTTATCCGATACACATCGGCAGCGGCCTGCTCGATCAGGTGAAATTGCTGCAGGCACATGTGCCGCGCAAGCGCGTTGCCATCGTCTCCAATACCACGGTTGCCCCGCTGTATCTGGAGAAACTACAACATACCCTGCAGGCAATCGATGTCACCAGTGTGGCAATTATTTTGCCGGACGGTGAAGAATATAAAAACTTTGAAACGCTGAGCCTGATCTATGACGCACTGCTCAAGAATCGTTGCGAGCGCAGCACCCCGCTGATCGCGCTGGGCGGCGGCGTGATCGGCGACATGACCGGCTATGCCGCAGCGACCTATTTACGCGGCGTGCCGTTCATCCAGATTCCGACCACCTTGCTAGCACAGGTGGATTCTTCGGTGGGCGGCAAGACCGGCATCAACCATCCGCTCGGCAAGAACATGATAGGCGCGTTTTACCAGCCGCAACTGGTGCTGGCCGATACCGATACACTGAATACTCTGCCGGAGAACGAGTTGTCGGCAGGCCTTGCCGAGGTCATCAAGTATGGCTTGATCCGCGATCTGCCTTTCCTCGCATGGCTGGAACAGAATATCGACAAGCTAATGATGCGCGATACTGCCGCGCTGCAATACGCGATCGCACGCAGTTGCCAGAACAAGGCCGAAGTCGTCGCCGCGGACGAGCGCGAGAGCGGCGAACGTGCGCTGCTGAATCTGGGCCATACCTTCGGGCATGCCATCGAATCCGGCATGGGTTACGGCAACTGGCTGCACGGTGAGGGTGTCGCTGCAGGCACTGTGATGGCGGCGGATTTGTCGCAGCGTCTGGGCTGGATCAGCGCGCAGGATGTGGTGCGTATCCGCAAACTGTTCGAGCGCGCCAGGTTACCTACGGTGGCTCCTGATTTGGGAGTCGACAAATATCTTGAGTTCATGGGGCTGGACAAGAAAGTCGAAGGCGGCAAGATGCGTTTCGTGCTGCTCAAGCAAGTTGGTCATGCCGTGGTTTACGGTGATGTTCCGCCAAGCCTGTTGAAACAGAGTATAGAAGCCTGTGTGCATGACTGACCTCGCACCTTACGCCGTCACCGGGAACAATTCACGTGGCAGGAAAATAATCGAAGACGCGCCGCAAGGCCGCAGCGAATTCCAGCGCGACCGCGACCGCATCATCCATTCCGGCGCGTTCCGCCGCCTCGAATACAAGACCCAGGTTTTCGTCAACCACGAAGGTGATTTGTTTCGAACGCGTCTGACACATAGCATCGAAGTCGCGCAGATCGCGCGTTCCATCGCGCGGCATTTGTGTTTGAACGAAGACCTTGCCGAAGCGATCTCGCTGGCACACGATCTCGGCCATACTCCGTTCGGCCATGCCGGACAGGATGCGCTGAATGCCTGCATGAAAACCTATGGCGGGTTCGAACATAATCTGCAATCACTGCGCGTCGTGGACAAACTGGAGGAACGCTATGCCGCGTTCGACGGATTGAACCTGTGTTTCGAAACCCGTGAGGGCATCCTCAAACATTGTTCGGCGGACAATGCTGCAAGGCTGGGTGAAGTGGGCGAGCGCTTCCTGAACAATCGCCGCCCCTCGCTGGAAGCGCAGGTTGCCAATTTGGCCGACGAGATCGCCTACAACAACCACGACGTGGATGACGGCCTGCGTTCGGGCTTGGTCACGCTGGAACAACTCGAGACTGTGCCATTGGTTGCCAACCACCTGAACGAAGTTCGACATGCCTATCCTGACCTGCCGGAACGGCGCGTGGTACATGAAACCGTGCGGCGCATGATCAACACGCTGGTAATGGACTTGATCCGGCGGAGCGAATCCAACATCAGTACACAATCACCCGCCACGCTGGATGAGGTACGCAGCGCCCCGGTGTTGATCACCTATAGCCCGGAGATCAACGATCAGCAGCGCGCGCTGAAGGGTTTCCTGCGTACTCATCTGTATCGCCATTACCGCGTGTTGCGCATGAGCGCCAAGGCACAGCGCATCATCAGCGACCTGTTCGGCATCTTCATGGCCGACAGCCGCCTGTTGCCGCCGCAATTCCAGCATCCCGCAGAGCAAGACCGTGCCCGTGCGGTCGCCGACTACATCGCAGGTATGACCGACCGTTATGCGATTCGCGAACATCGCAGGATTTTCGCGGTGGAAGAGGGCGTGTAATCATCAAAGCCCTACCGGTTGCCCATCATCCCCAGACAAGGTAAAATTCCCGCCCTTTCGCTTTTGAATTTTTGACGTGGCGGCGTGTGCTGCCATTTTTTGGCTTTAATGAATTTGGATGAGGAACACGTGAGCAATTCTTCTTTGCCGTTGCAACAAGGTTTGTACGATCCGCGCCAGGAACGCGACGCTTGCGGGGTGGGCTTTGTGGCCCATATCAAGGGCAAACAAAGCCATGACATGATACGCCAGGGTCTGCAGATTCTGGAAAATCTGACTCATCGCGGCGCGGTCGGCGCGGATCCCCTTGCCGGTGACGGTGCGGGCATCCTGTTGCAGATCCCCGATCAATTTTTGCGCGATGAAATGGGCTGGGGCAATATCCGCCTGCCATCTGCCGGCGAGTATGGCGTCGGTATGCTGTTCCTGCCGCGCGATGCGGCAGCGCGTGCCGCGTGCGAGAAGATCGTCGCCGAGAAGATCGCTGCCGAGGGCCAGCAACTGCTGGGCTGGCGCGATGTGCCGGTGGACAGCTCCAGTTTGGGCGAGAGCGTCAAGAAAGTCGAGCCTGTGGTGCGCCAGGTATTCATCGCGCGCGGCAAGAATTGTGCGGATGCAGATGCGTTCGAGCGCAAATTGTTCGTGATCCGCAAGACCATGGAACACGCGGTCAGCAACCTGGGCAAGTCGCAGGGTAAAGGCTTCTATTGTCCTTCGCTGTCTTCGCGCACCATCGTCTACAAGGGCATGCTGTTGGCCGATCAGGTCGGCAAATATTACCTCGATCTGCAGGACCCGCGTGTGGTCAGCGCGCTGGCGCTGGTACACCAACGTTTTTCCACCAATACTTTCCCGACCTGGAACCTGGCGCACCCGTTCCGCATGATCGCGCACAACGGCGAGATCAACACCGTGCGCGGCAACGTGAACTGGATGGCGGCGCGCCATGCGGCGATGTCGTCCAAACTGCTAGGCGAAGATCTGGAAAAACTCTGGCCGCTGATCACCGAAGGACAATCGGACTCTGCCTGTTTCGACAATGCGCTGGAATTGCTGGTGGCGGGCGGTTATTCCCTGCCGCACGCGATGATGCTGCTGATTCCCGAGGCCTGGGCGGGCAATCCGCTGATGGACGAAGAACGCCGCGCTTTCTACGAATACCACGCCGCGCTGATGGAGCCGTGGGACGGTCCTGCCGCCGTGGCATTCACCGATGGCCGCATGATAGGCGCGACGCTGGACCGCAACGGCTTGCGCCCGGCGCGTTACCTGATCACCGACGATGACATGGTGCTGATGGCATCCGAGATGGGCGTGCTGGATATACCCCAGCACAAGATCGTCAAGAAATGGCGCTTGCAGCCGGGCAAGATGTTCCTGATCGACATGCAGGCCGGACGCATCGTTGATGATGCCGAACTGAAGCATCAACTTGCCACGGCAAAACCGTATCGGCAGTGGATAGAAAAATCCCGCTACTTCCTCGGCGACCTTCCGGAAGTGGCGGCCAAGCCGAAACTGAATGCGTCGCTGCTGGATACCCAGCAGGCGTTCGGCTATTCGCAGGAGGACCTCAAGTTCATCCTGGCGCCGATGGTGAGCGCCGGCGAAGAGCCGACCGGCTCGATGGGCACCGATGCCGCGCTGGCGGTGTTGTCGAACAAGAACCGCTCGTTCTACGATTATTTCCAGCAATTGTTCGCGCAGGTGACCAACCCGCCGATCGACCCGATCCGCGAAGAGATCGTGATGTCGCTGACATCGTTCATCGGTCCCAAACCCAACCTGCTCGGCATCGAAGAAACCAAACCGATGCTGCGTCTGGAAGTGCATCAGCCGGTGCTGTCGAATGATGACATCGCGAAATTGCGCAACATCGATCAACTTACAAAGGGCCAATATCGCTCGCTGGTTCTGGATATCACGTATCCGGTCACGCAAGGCGCGTCCGGTTGTGAAACAGCGCTGCAAACCTTGTGTGCTGCTGCCGACAAGGCCGTGGCCGAAGGCTGCAACGTGCTGATTCTGTCGGATCGCGCGATATCGGCCAAGCGTGTGGCGATTCCCGCGCTGGTGGCGTGCTCCAAAGTGCATCATCACCTGGTGCACGCCGGACTGCGCACCAGCACCGGCCTGGTGGTGGACACCGGCTCGGTGCGCGAGGTGCATCACTTCGCGCTGCTGGCGGGATACGGCGCCGAAGCAGTGTGTCCGTGGCTGGCCTATGAAACCATCGCGGCGATGAATCTGCCGGCAAAAGCGGATGCCGCGCAGGCCAAGAAGAGCTACATCAAGGCGATCAACAAAGGCCTGATGAAAGTGATGTCCAAGATGGGCATCTCCACTTACCAGTCGTATTGCGGCGCGCAGATCTTCGAGGCGGTCGGCCTGAATGCCGGATTCGTAGCCGAGTATTTCACCGGTACGGCGACCCAGATCGAAGGCATCGGTTTGAACGTGGTGGCCGAAGAAGCGATGCGCACGCATCACAACGCATTCGGTAACGATCCGGTGCTGGCCAATGCGCTCGAAGCCGGCGGCGAATATGCCTGGCGCGTGCGCGGCGAAGAACACATGTGGACGCCCGATTCCATCGCGAAATTGCAGCATGCCACGCGTACCAACAATGTGACGACCTACAAGGAATACGCGAAGCTCATCAACGAACAGGGCACCAAGCTGAAGACCTTGCGCGGCCTGTTCGAGATCAAGCCTGCGGGTGCAGCCGTGCCGTTGGCCGAAGTCGAACCGGCCAGGGAGATTGTCAAGCGCTTCGTCACCGGCGCGATGTCATTGGGTTCCATTTCTACCGAGGCGCATACCACGCTGGCGATCGCGATGAACCGCATCGGCGGCAAGTCCAATACCGGCGAAGGCGGCGAAGACCCCAATCGCTACAAGAAGATCAAGGGTGGCGAGAAGCTGTCCGAGATCATCGGCAAGGGACGCATCGAACGCGATCTGGTATTGAAAGAGGGAGACTCGCTGCGCTCCAGGATCAAGCAATGTGCATCCGGACGTTTTGGCGTGACGGCGGAATATCTCGCCAGCGCCGACCAGATCCAGATCAAGATGGCGCAGGGCGCAAAGCCCGGCGAAGGCGGGCAGTTGCCCGGCCACAAGGTGTCCGAGTACATTGCCCAGTTGCGTTTCTCGGTGCCCGGTGTGGGCCTGATCTCGCCGCCGCCGCACCACGACATTTATTCCATTGAAGATCTGGCGCAGCTGATCCATGACCTGAAGAACTCCAATCCATCCGCATCGATCTCGGTCAAGCTGGTTTCCGAAGTGGGCGTGGGTACCGTTGCCGCCGGCGTATCAAAAGCCAAGGCCGACCACATCACGATATCCGGTCACGATGGCGGCACCGGCGCATCGCCGATCTCGTCGATCAAGCATGCCGGTACGCCCTGGGAGTTGGGCTTGGCCGAAGCCCAGCAAACACTGGTGCTGAACCAGTTGCGCGGCCGCATCACCTTGCAGGTGGATGGCCAGATCAAGACCGGCCGCGACGTGGTGATCGGCGCATTGCTCGGCGCGGACGAATTCGGTTTTGCCACTGCACCGCTGGTAGTGGAAGGCTGCATCATGATGCGCAAGTGCCACCTCAACACCTGCCCGGTCGGTGTGGCGACACAGGATCCCGAGCTGCGCAAGAAATTCACCGGACAGCCGGAACACGTCGTCAACTATTTCTTTTTCATCGCCGAAGAAGTGCGCGAATACATGGCCCAACTGGGCATCCGCAAGTTCGATGAACTGATAGGGCGCAGCGATCTGCTCGATGTGAAGCACGGCATCGAACACTGGAAGGCGCACGGCTTGGACTTCTCCAAGGTGTTCTACCAGCCCAAAGTTGCAGCCGGCGTGGCGCGCCGTCATGCGCAGACGCAGGATCACGGGCTGGAAAAGGCGCTGGATAACCAGCTGATCGCCGAGGCGCAGAACGCGCTGAACAACAAGCAGGCTGTGGTCATCTCCAGCAAGATCAGGAACGTCAACCGCACCGTCGGCACGATGCTGTCGCATGAAGTCGCCAAGCGTTACGGCCAGACCGGTTTGCCGACTGATACGATCAAGGTGAGATTCAGCGGCACCGCAGGCCAGAGTTTTGGCGCATTCCTGTCACACGGCATTTCGTTCGAGTTGAGCGGCGAGGGCAACGACTACGTGGGCAAGGGCTTGTGCGGCGGACGTATCGCCATCATGCCGCCTGCCGATTCGAAACTGGTTACGCATGAGAACATCATCGTCGGCAACACCGTGATGTACGGTGCGACTTCCGGCGAATGTTATTTTTCCGGCGTCGCGGGCGAGCGTTTCGCGGTGCGCAATTCCGGCGCGATCGCGGTTGTCGAGGGTCTGGGCGATCACGGCTGCGAATACATGACCGGCGGCATGGTGATCGTGCTGGGGCAGACCGGGCGCAATTTTGCGGCGGGTATGTCAGGCGGCGTCGCGTATGTGCTGGATGAGGACGGCGGATTCGAAAAGCGTTGCAACTTGTCCATGGTGGCACTCGAGCCCGTTCCATCCGAGGCCGCAGCCAGCGAGACCGGCGAAGTGGAAACCCACGGCCGCGTGCATTTCAACCATCTCGACCAGGCCGACGAACAAGCCCTGCGCGAACAGATCGAGAAACATCTGCGCTACACCGACAGCCCGCGCGCCAGGCATATTCTGGATAACTGGAACAAGTATTTACCCAAGTTCACCAAGGTGATGCCGACCGAATACCGGCGCGCCTTGCAGGAAATGGCGGCGCAACAGGTCACACAGAAGGAGGCCGCATAATGGGTAAGCCAACCGGTTTCATGGAGTTCATGCGCGTCAACGAAGCCAGCCTTCCGGTGGCGGACCGGCGCAAGAACTATCACGAGTTCGTGCTGCATCTGAAGGACGACCAGGCCAAGATCCAGGGTGCGCGCTGCATGGATTGCGGCATCCCATTCTGCACCACGGGCTGTCCGGTCAACAACATCATCCCGGACTGGAACGATCTGGTGTATCGCGGCAACTGGCGCGAAGCGCTGGACGTGCTGCACTCCACCAACAACTTCCCCGAGTTCACAGGGCGCATCTGTCCCGCGCCGTGCGAGGCAGCCTGCACGCTGAACATCAACAACAATGCGGTCGGCATCAAGTCCATCGAGCACGCCATCATCGACAAGGGTGGCGAGAATGGCTGGGTCGTGCCGCAACCGGCGCAGAAAAAGACCGGCAAGAAAGTTGCCGTGGTCGGCTCCGGCCCCGCCGGTTTGGCTGCCGCACAGCAACTCGCGCGCGTCGGTCACAGCGTCACGGTGTTCGAAAAGAACAGCCGCATCGGTGGACTGCTGCGCTATGGCATACCCGACTTCAAGCTCGACAAAGGGCTGATCGATTGGCGCATGGCGCAGATGCAGGCCGAGGGCGTTGAGTTCAAAACCTCGGTGTTCATCGGCAAGGAGGCGCTTGGCAAGAGTACAACCAATGATGCCACGAAGACCATCAGCCCCGACGAGTTGCTGAAAAAATTCGATGCGGTGATCCTGTCCGGCGGCGCCGAGACGGCGCGCGACTTGCCGGTGCCGGGCCGCGAATTGCAGGGCGTGCATTACGCGCTGGAATTCCTGATTCCGCAGAACAAGGAAATCGCGGGCGATGCGCGCAATCCGATCCGCGCGAACGGTAAGCATGTGGTGGTGATCGGCGGCGGCGATACCGGCTCCGATTGCGTGGGCACGTCGAACCGCCACGGTGCGCTGTCGGTCACACAGATCGAAGTGATGCCGCGCCCGCCGGAAAAGGAAAACAAATTCCTGGTGTGGCCAAACTGGCCGATGAAGCTGCGCACTTCCAGTTCGCATGAAGAAGGCGCGAATCGCGACTGGGCCATCGTCACCAAGGAATTCACCGGCAGCAATGGCAAGGTCGAGAAACTGCACGCGGTGCGCGTGGAATGGAAAGACGGCAAGATGCACGAGATCGCCGGCAGCGAATTCGAGATCAAGGCCGACCTGGTATTGCTGGCAATGGGCTTCGTCAATCCGGAGCAGAAGATACTGGAAGCCTTCGGTGTGGAAAAAGACGCGCGCGGCAACATCAAGGCCGACACGGAAAGTTACCGCACCAACAAGGACAAGGTGTTCGCCGCAGGCGACATGCGTCGTGGGCAATCGCTGGTGGTATGGGCGATACGTGAAGGCCGCCAGTGCGCACGCTCTGTCGACGAGTTTCTGATGGGATCATCGGTACTACCTCGCTAACCCCCAATCCTCTCCCTGTCTCGCCCGGCAAGGGGAGATGGAGAGAGTTTGAGTTGCAAACCGCTTTCGAATTTAATTAAAAAGAGAGAAACATGAACTTCAAACTAAAGAACGACACCTTCCTGCGTGCACTGTTGCGCCAGCCGACCGAATACACCCCGATGTGGATGATGCGCCAGGCTGGCCGTTTCCTGCCGGAGTACCGCGAGACGCGCAAGCGCGCGGGCAGCTTTCTCGGCTTGTGCAAGAACCCGGATTTCGCCACCGAAGTCACGATGCAACCGTTGGACCGCTATCCGCTGGATGCCGCCATCCTGTTCTCCGACATCCTGACCGTGCCGGATGCGATGGGTCTGGGACTGTATTTCTCCGATGGTGAAGGTCCGAAGTTCGAGCGTCCGCTGCGCGATGAAGCCGCGATCAAGGCATTGCGCGTTCCGAACATCGAAAAAGATCTGAAATATGTGACCGACGCAGTGTCGCAGATACGCAAGACACTCGATGGCCGTGTGCCGCTGATCGGTTTCTCCGGCAGCCCGTTCACGCTGTCGTGCTACATGGTGGAAGGCGGCGGCAGCGACGATTACGCCAAGGTGAAGACCCTGATGTACAACGAGCCCAAGCTGATGCACCACATCCTCGAAGTGACCACCCAGGCGGTGATCAATTACCTGAATGCGCAGATCGAAGCCGGCGCGCAAGCCGTGATGATCTTCGACTCATGGGGTGGCGTGTTGTCGCATGCTGCATTCCACGAATTCTCGCTGGCCTACACGCATCGCATCGTGGATGGCCTGATCAAGGAAAAAGACGGCGTGAAGATCCCGAATATCGTGTTCACCAAGGGTGGCGGGCTGTGGCTGGAGAGCATCGCCAACACCGGCTGCGACGCGGTCGGTCTGGACTGGACGATAGACATCGGCATCGCGCGCCAGCGCATCGGTAACAAGGTCGCGCTGCAAGGCAACATGGATCCCGCCGTGCTATTCGCTTCGCCCGATGCGATCCGCAAGGAAGTGGAACAGATCCTCGGCAGTTACGGTTACGGCAGCGGCCACGTGTTCAACTTGGGCCACGGCATCTCGCAGCATACCAATCCCGAACACGTGTCGGCATTGGTCAAAGCGGTGCACGAACTGAGCCGCAAGAATCACTAGGCTGGTTGTGCCACCGAAAAAAACCGCAGGCATTCCCTGCGGTTTTTTTATCGGGTACTAAAAATTTATCGAAGCCACGAACTAAGCGGGCTTTTGTATCCAGAAGTTATACATGCCGATGAACGTATCCGGATTCTCGTGCTCGAAGATCTGCCACTGCTGCAGATTCGTCGCGGCGGCATCATCGGGAAAACGCTGCCTGTATGCACGCAGCGCATTCGGGTTGATCTCGAATCCGAGGAACGCCAATTTATTTTCGCGCAGGAACGCATCGATCGCAGTCAGTGTCATGCGATGCTCCTGAACATGGAACAGCAGGTCGCGGCATTCGCTGGTGCTGAAAAAATCCGTGATACGCAACATCCTGGCCAGACTGGCATCCCGGGTTGCAGCGATCACATCCTGGCGGCAGCGGCGTATCTCTGCGGCGCTTGAACCATAGCCCTGGGCGGCGATGAAAGCCCGCGTCCGCACGATGTCACGGCGCGCCAGCTCGCTGTAAAACCCCAGCCGCATGAATCCGCCGGGACGCAACAGGGACAACAGCACACGCCAGCCGGCCCACGGGTCGGCAAGATGATGCAGCACGCCGCAAGACTCGATGACATCGAAACGGCGTTCCAGCGCACCCAGCTTCATGATGTCCGCCTGCGCATACTCGATAGCAGTGATGCCCATCTCGCGCGTCTTGCGCTTGGCGTAACTCAGGCTGCTCATGCTCAGGTCGATCGCCAATGTTTTGGCGCCGAGAAATTTCTGTGACGCGCTGATCGAATGCTGGCCGGTGCCGCAGCCCGCCACCAGTATCTTCGGCGCATCACGATTGCCGATCGGCTTGAATGACACCAGAGGAAACAACTGGCGCAGCTTGGCGTCGATCGTCATGGCCTTGCCGGGAGGCGCCATATTGGCCCAGCGCGGATAAGGATTTTCCTCATACTGGTTTTGCACCAGCAGAGACACTTCGCCGTCGATATCGGTCAGCCGCGGAATACCGTCACGCTCCTGCTGTTCCTGTTGCGGCTCGCGGATCTGTTGTATCAGCACCGCCATCACTGCATCAGGCCACGGCATATCAAGAAGCCGGTCGGCATGCGGAATTGAATAGAGCGGAAAATAGGCCGCCACTGCCACCGGCCAGAGCAGCGGCACCCGGGCGCTGGTCTCCAGTGCCGCAACCAGCGAGTCGCGCAGCGCCGCCACTCTTTGCATTTCATCATCGCTCAGGTTGAACACATATTCATTGATGAAGCACTGGCGCGCCAGCTTGCTGTAGAAGCGCAGGATATATTCATCGATATTTTCTTTTCCGGCATCGGCTGTTTGTTGAGCGACAGCCGCATCCAGCAATGCCTGCCGGCAGGTGGTCAGGAAACGCTCCAGCTCGACGTCGCAGATCGCCGTGGTGCTGATCAGGGTGCGGAACAAAGGGTCGTTGGCGGCCGCGGCGAGGCCACCGGATGCGATCAGGTCATGTGCCGTCAACTGCTCGGGCAATGCGCGGAGCGCCTGGATCACGCAGCCCTCGATCACCGGATCGAGCTTGATCAACATCGCGCTCGCCTCGGCCAGATCGGCCGGCCGGCCCCACGGTTCCGACAGCGCGTGCACCAGATTACTCCGGACGAAGGCTGCGTTGGTGCCGAACTGCATATGCTTGACGCAGGTGACAAAGAGATTCTTGTTGGACGGCATCGCCCTGATCTGCAGCGACTGGATCACGCTGTCCAAAGCCTGCATGTGCTTGCCCTGTGCGCTGAGCAGCAGGGCGAGATTGATGTGTGCCTCGGCGAAATTCGGCTCGACCAGCAAGGCGCGGCGGTAGCTGGTTTCAGCCGCGCCGGGCTGTCCGCGTTCCCTGAGTACGCTGCCCAGATTATTGTGAACTTCGGCGTCGCCCGGCAGGAGATTCGCAGCCATCTGCAAGGCATGCAAACAGTCCTTGCCCGATATCCGCAGCGTCAATCCCAGCGCCTTCCACACAAAACCGGAGTCCGGGTAACGCTGCAATAGCGCACGGGAGCGGCTCTCCAGCTCCGCGTAACGTGCAGCCTGAAACAACGCGGCCAGCTGATCACACTCGGCGGAGGACGGGTTATTTGCGGCTGGGGAATAGTTGGATGCGGCGACTCCGGAATCTTTCTTCACCGGCTGAGCCGCAGATCGCGCTTCAAGTTTATCCTGGCAACAATGCTTGTATTTCTTTCCGCTCCCGCAACTGCACGGGTCGTTTCTGCCTAACTTCATCTTCATCATCCTGATTCGATCAGCGCGCAGTGTTCCAGCAATTGCGGCTGCGGTCAATCAAGCCGGATTGTGCCCGCCCGCGCACGGGCTATGCGCGCGTCACTGCGCCGTCAGATGCTGCACCAGCTTGCGCACCTGGGGCGCAAACAAAAGTACCGAGGTGAAAGCGATCACCCAAGCGATGATGAAACTGTGTCCCCAGTTCCCGAAAAAGCCCTCCAGGCCGTGATTGACCAGCGTCAATGCGCAAGTCACGATGCCTGCAACGATCATCGACATGATCAGCGAAAATAAAAGATGGGCATACCTGTGATGGATTTTCATGTAACCGGATTCCTTATGCGAGCGATGTTGCGTTTGCGATAAGCCCCTGCAGGTCAGGGCATTCAATACAGCGATACTTTATCAGACAAAGGCTGGACATCGCAAAGATAGGCCTTATTCAGGCAACGGTATTTCTAGTTCAGGTCGCTTGCGGTAAGCTACGCCCTTTGCAACCGAACCATTCCAGTTCTATTTCGAAGGTCAAACAAGGCGGCGACGAGCGAGCGACGCTGACAGTACGAAATAGTACGGCTATAACCAGCGACTTGGCTTTCGTATTTTGATAGCCTAGTCGAATGGCTAGTTGTTCCATCAGGAGTGAGTGAGGAAGCCAACGCAGTTTCACCAATGAAATAGGACTGGATAAATGGCCCAATACGTAATGTCTATGCTCCGCGTGAGCAAGATCGTTCCCCCCAAGCGTCAAATCATCAAGGACATCTCCCTCAGCTTCTTCCCCGGCGCGAAGATCGGCCTGCTTGGCCTGAACGGCTCGGGTAAATCCACCGTGCTGCGCATCATGGCGGGCGTGGACAAGGAATACGAGGGCGAGGTGCAGCACCTGCCCAACATCAAGATCGGCTACCTGCCGCAGGAGCCGCAGCTCGATCCGGCCAACACCGTCAAGCAGGAAGTCGAATCCTCGCTCGGCGAAGTGATGCAGGCGCAGAAGAAACTCGACGAAGTGTATGCCGCCTATGCCGAAGAGAACGCCGACTTCGACGCGCTCGCCGCCGAGCAAGCGCGCCTGGAAAACATCATCGCCGCAGGAGGTTCCGATGCCGCGCACCAGATGGAGATCGCGGCTGATGCATTAAGGTTGCCGCCGTGGGATGCGCCGATCAAGAATCTTTCCGGCGGCGAGAAGCGCCGCGTCGCGTTGTGCAAGCTGCTGCTCGAGAAGCCCGACATGCTGTTGCTCGACGAACCGACCAACCACCTCGATGCCGAATCGGTGGAATGGCTGGAACAATTCCTGGTGCGCTTCCCCGGCACCGTGGTCGCCGTCACCCATGATCGCTACTTCCTCGACAACGCCGCCGAATGGATTTTGGAACTCGACCGTGGTCATGGCATACCGTGGAAGGGCAACTACTCAAGCTGGCTGGAACAAAAGGGCGAGCGCCTAGCGCAGGAGCAGAAGCAACTCGACGCGCATTCCAAAGCAATGAAGCAGGAGTTGGAATGGGTACGCCAAAATCCGAAAGGACGTCAGGCCAAATCCAAGGCGCGTATCGCCCGCTTCGAAGAATTGAATTCACAGGAACATCAGGCGCGCAACGAAACGCAGGAGATTTTCATCCCGGTCGGCGAACGTCTGGGTAACGAAGTCATCGAGTTCGACGGCGTGAGCAAAGCCTATGGCGACCGCTTACTGATCGACAACCTCAGTTTCAAGATCCCGCCCGGTGCCATCGTCGGCATCATCGGCCCGAACGGCGCGGGTAAATCCACCTTGTTCCGCATGATCACCGGCAAGGAGCAACCGGACA
>CAIOKY010000044.1 GCA_903858965.1 uncultured Nitrosomonadales bacterium
AGGAGAATGCTGTGTATCCGGAACGCCGCCGGGTTGGGCCCGAACAGGCTCAGGTCGATCCAGTAGGACAATTCTCTTATTGGAAGGAACTCGGCATATCCGTTGTAAGGTACGGTAAAGAGGTGCCACAGTCCGCTCAGGTTCAGGCCAGCCAGCTTTTCGTTGTCGGTGATGTAAGTGATATCGTCATAAATAAACGGGTAGTCAATCGCCTGGAAGTAGGCGGCGATGGCTAATATTGCGCTTGCCAATACAAGTGCGAGAGGTGCGAATTGCGGTATGCGGAGGAGGTGTGACGATTTCATCTATGAAATATCAATTGCGATTGACCAACCAAATACAAACCTCACGATAGGAAAAGTGGAGAGTGTGCCACCGTATCCTAGTATACAAAATTGTAATGTTCCTTAAGCCACCAAATTTTTGATTCCGAATTCATAATCAGGTTTTTTTTGCTATTGGGATTGCAGTTGGGAACATTCCTGTGATGCAGGCGGTATTACCCAGATTGGTGATGTTGTCAAAGCCATCGGCCAAGCATTCAGTAACGGTTGACGGAAATGAATCCATTTTCGTCTTTGCCCGTTTTATGAAAGCACACAGCCGCTTAATTTGCAGCTTATCCTTCCGACTTGCTGTCGTGGAAACCGAACGCATTTCTCCCCTGGCTTTTTGCTCTGTACATGGCTCGATCGGCATTTTGCATCAGTTCGTCGGCATCCTTGCCATCTTCCGGAAAGATACCGATCCCGATGCTGACATGGACAATTAATTCGCGCCCATCGATTTGCATGGCAGGCTGGAGTAGATCGTGTAATTTTTGTGCGATGGTCCTGGCGTGTTGTGGATCACCTATCATATCAAGCAAAATGACGAACTCGTCGCCACCCAGTCGTGCCACGGTGTCAACCTCCCGCACCGACGATTTTAGCAGCGTCGCAATGTTTATCAAAACACTGTCGCCAACAGCATGGCCAAAAGTATCGTTGATTTCCTTGAAACGATCCATGTCGACAAACAGAACGGCAAGCTGCTTGCCATTGCGCCGTGAATTGGCGATGGCGTGTTCCAGACGGTCGTAGAACATCCTGCGGTTGGGCAGTCCGGTCAGCGTGTCGTGCCGGGCCAGATGATCGAGAGCCTTGCGGCTATCGTTCAGTTCGGATAGATGTGCCATGATCTCCGTTTGCATGTCATGGAAACTGCGCGAAAGCACACCGAGTTCATCATGGCGCGTAAGCGGCAAAGTGCTGGTGACGTGTTCTTTCGAGAAAAGGTTGATCGACTTGACCATGGCGTTCAATGGGCCGGTAACGATGCGGGAAACCAGTGCGGAGAGAATGAGCGCGAGACCGCTGAAAACGAGAATAATCTGAATGGTGTTCCAACTGAGTCTGCTGGTCTCTTGCGTAATATTTTCTATCGGCTGGGACAAGCCGAGGATCACGAAACGCCTCTCAATGGTGTCGCCGAAAGGCAGGCGGATAAAGGCCGCGACGTGGCCGTCCTGTTTTTGCGGTATGGTATCGACATTCATCACCACGCTCATGCTCTTGCCCTGGATCAGGGGCAAAACAGACGCAAAGGAATCCTGAATGAGAATTCGCTTGCCCCGGTCGAAGCCGAAGGTCTGGGCTTCATCGGGGTGAATCAGAAAGTCACCCCATTGGTTGCTGAGATAGAGCTGATAGGCGCTCGGCAGATTACTTTTTAATAGACGGGCCAGGCCGTTCAGGTCGATATTGATCACAATGAGCCCCAGCCTTTTGCCACCGTGCGAAAACACTGGAGTAGAAACCGTCACGGTCGGTTTATTCAGCGCGGAATGCGTACCCTGCTCGTGATTGATGGTGATATCGGATAAATAGATATCTCCCCGAGCCAGTCTCAGTGTGCCGGTAACATAGGGGTAATGTTGTCGTGGTCGCAAACCGGCAGCCGGTACTCTGATCAGTGCCTTGCCATTTCGGTCGACGCGAACCAGTTCTTGGCCATCCTGGCCCGTGCTGATCAACCGGATCTGGAAATATTCCGGATGTGCCGATAACATTGCAGTGAAGGTATCGGCCAACACCTTTTTGTCATACTCCGCGGTAAGTCCATCCGATTGGTTAAAAATATTGCTGGTCATCGGAATTGCCGCCAGCAACTGTGCGTCTTCGGCAATCACGTCGATGATGATTTTCATATTTCTGCCCACCACCTGAGTGGCGGTCAGCAGATCGCGCTCTGCAGCCCTGGTCAACATATTCCGGCTGGACGAATAAAAATAATATCCGGTCAGGCTGGTTGCCAGGATGCCGAATACGGCGAGCAAGAAGCCGAGCTTAAAGCCTATACCCAGTTTTGTATGGTCAGAAATGTTCATATCACACGATAACGATCTCTATCCAGACATGATGCGGCTTCAGAGTGCCGTAAGCAGATTACAGATGCGTTGTGCAGCGCCGCCATGCTTGGCCTGTTCAATGCATGTGCCAAGTCTCTTGACACATGCGAAGCTGATAGAGCAGAGAACGATCGGCAGGCAATACGATGCATTGGCATGACGCGTAGTTTACTAGGCATGATTATACATCCCGCAGCTCAATAACAAACTTTCACTTTCGAGATTGGTATCGGTCTCCTTTCGGAGTAGAATCACGAGCAGCTTCTTAGTGCATCAGGAAGGGTTCACAAGGCGGGCTGAAGAAGCATTCCTCCAGTCCGCTTGCGAGTGAACTGTTATATCTTGGTATGGAGTCTTATGAGGCTGATGTTATGTACCGTAATAACTGGTTAATACCCGTTGTTTGCTTTGTCTGCCTGTTTGGTTGCGTGTCACGGCAGAAAGTCGACACAATGAAATCTGCGGCCGAGCCAATTAAAGCTGCTAAGGCGAAGCCTGCAGCAGCTGTCCGGGTTGTAAAATCTGCGGATGGGTTGATCAGTGGGGAAATCGTCGGCACACCCGCACCGGATAGTAAATTCTCCCAGTTGCAAATTGGCATGACGCTGGGACAAGTCGAAAATTTAATCGGGCGACCGAACAATACGGATAGCCGTATCACAGGCAAACAGTTCCAACCGTTTTACTTCGGTGGGGATACGCAGCGTACGGAAGTTTTCTATAAAAACGAGGGGCAGCTGACTTTTTCAAATATGCACCCGGATAGCGCTGCAGATACGCTGATTCGAATCATGGTCAATCCTGATGCCGCCGGAATCCGCTGATTGCCGATACAGGATCGGGATGCAACCATATTTGATAATTGGAAAAATTGCTTTTCAATGCCTTGGATTGAATAATACCCATTCAACAATAATCGTAACTCATAGATCGTTACTTGGGAGACCGTATGCCTAACATCGAATCAGTTTTGAATGAAATTCGCGTTTTCGAGCCATCCGCTGAATTCGTCAGGCGCGCAAATGTATCTGGCATGGCGGGCTATCAAGCTTTGTGCAAGGCTGCTGAACAGGACTATCCGGGTTTTTGGGCCAAGCTGGCGCGGGAAACTTTACAGTGGAAAAAACCTTTCACCAAATCACTCGACGAGAGCGATGCGCCGTTCTTCAAGTGGTTTGAAGATGGTGAACTGAATGTCTCTTACAATTGTCTAGACAGGCATCTCGCCACGCAGGCAGAAAAGACAGCCATTATTTTTGAAGCAGACGACGGCACCGTCTCAAAAATCAATTATCGCGATTTGCACGCGCGCGTATGCCAGTTCGCCAACGGTCTGAAGGCTCGCGGTATCAAGAAAGGCGATCGTGTCATCATCTATATGCCGATGAGTATCGAAGCTGTGGTGACGATGCAGGCTTGCGCGCGTATCGGCGCGATACATTCGGTGGTGTTCGGCGGTTTTTCGGCGAAAAGCCTTCATGAGCGCATCACCGATGCGCAAGCTTGTGCCGTGATCACTGCTGATGCGCAAATGCGCGGCGGCAAGGTGATGCCCCTGAAACCGGTGGTAGACGAGGCGTTGGCGGCAGGCGGATGCGAAATGGTACACAGCGTCATCGTATATCAGCGCGCAAAAGTCGATACTGCCTGGAACACAAAGCACGATGTCTGGTGGCATGATTTGGTGGCAAAACAAAGCATGACTTGTGAACCGGAATGGGTCGGATCTGAACATCCATTGTTCATCCTCTACACTTCCGGTTCCACCGGCAGGCCCAAGGGCGTACAGCATTCCAGCGGCGGCTATCTGCTCGGCGCGATGTTATCGATGCAATGGGTATTCGATTACAAAACCAGCGATATTTTCTGGTGTACCGCAGACGTGGGCTGGGTCACCGGTCATACCTATGTTGCATACGGACCGCTTGCTATGGGTGCGACCCAGGTTGTGTTCGAAGGCATCCCGACTTACCCCGATGCCGGACGTTTCTGGAAGATGATCCAGAACCACAAGGTGACGACTTTTTATACCGCGCCGACGGCGATACGTTCGTTGATCAAGCTCGGTGGCGAATTGCCAAAACAGTATGATCTTTCTTCGCTGCGCCTGCTCGGTACGGTCGGAGAACCGATCAATCCTGAGGCGTGGATGTGGTACTACAACACTGTCGGTCAGGCGCGCTGCCCGATTGTGGATACCTGGTGGCAGACTGAAACCGGTTGTCACATGATTGCGCCGCTGCCCGGCGCAATGCCGATCAAGCCGGGTTCCTGCACCCTGCCGCTGCCCGGTATCATCGCATCCATTGTCAATGAAGCGGGCGATGAGGTGCATGATAAGCATGGCGGATTCCTTGTCATCAAACGACCATTCCCGTCACAGATCCGCACCATCTGGGGTGACCCGGAGCGCTACAAAAAGGGCTACTTCCCGGAAGAAATGCGCGGCTATTATCTGGCGGGGGATTCCGCGCACCGAGATGAGGACGGCTATTTCTGGATCATGGGACGCATAGACGACGTGCTCAAGGTGTCCGGTCACCGACTTGGGACGATGGAGATAGAATCTGCGCTGGTCGCTAATCCTTTGGTAGCCGAAGCCGCTGTAGTCGGCAAGCCGCACGATATCAAAGGCGAAGCGATTGTTGCTTATGTCGTGCTGAAAGGTGCCCGTCCTGACAATGCAGAAAGGGCCAAGGAAGTCGCAGAATCCCTGCGTGCCTGGGTGAGCAAAACTATCGGCCCGATTGCCAAACCGGATGAAATACGGTTTGGCGACAACCTGCCCAAAACACGTTCCGGAAAAATAATGCGCCGACTGCTGCGTGCCATCGCCAATGGCGAGGAAATCACGCAAGATGTCTCGACACTGGAGAATCCGGCGATTTTGGAACAACTTAAAAACGCCATAAGATAAAAACTTCAATCAATGAGAGATATGCCTCGCGCTGTTGTTTTTCTGCAACACGCCCATCCGTTTTGATTGACCGTCCGTCCGTTTAGATTGACCTAGTAGTGGCACCTCGGCTACCATCGCGCAGCTTTTTTCCTATTGAAGGGCCTACGTGCCATTGATTAGACAGATTGTTTTAGCCCTGCTTGCCATTAGCGCTGGCGCCTTTTTTTCATTTTCTTACGCAGAAGAAACGCTTGCGCTTAACAGTCCTTCGGCCAGCGAAGTTGTGCCGGAATGGCTGCCGTCAGCTCGCGACATCAGGATTGAACTCATCCCGCTATCACCGGCATCGCAGCAAGCCGATGTGGCGACGCGTGACCTGTGGACTCGCATACGCGGTGGTTTTGCGATGAATGAACTCAATTCCAAGCTGGTTGCCAAGCATGAGAAATGGTACGCCAGTAATCCGGAATATGTAGCGCGCATGACGGAACGTGCGCGCCTGTACTTGTATTACATCACCGAGGAAGTCGAGCGGCGCGGAATGCCCAGCGAAATTGCATTGCTACCGATGATCGAAAGCGCTTTTAATCCTGGCGCATATTCAACCAGCCGGGCTTCGGGTATCTGGCAATTCATGCCATCCACCGGCAAGAAATTCGGCATGCAACAGAACTGGTGGTATGACGGTCGGCGCGATATCATCAGCGCGACAAACGGCGCACTTGATTATCTGCAAAAACTGCATGATATGTTCGGCGACTGGGAACTGGCCTTGGCGGCCTACAATTGCGGCGAAGGGGCGATTCAGCGCGCACAGGCGCACAATCGCAAGCGCCATTTGCCGACCAATTATGCAAATCTGAAATTGTTGAAAGAGACCCGCAATTACGTGCCCAAGCTGCTGGCGATAAAGAACATCATTGCCGATCCCACCAGTTTCGGTCTGACGCTGCAGGACATTCCCAATGAACCCTATTTTGCCGCTGTCGCCACCACCAAGCACATAGACGTAAAATTGGCCGCACAACTGGCGGATATATCCGAAGAAGAATTTATCGCACTCAATCCCGCACACAACCGTCCTGTGATCTTGCAGGGCAGCAGCGATCTGATTTTGCTGCCGATAGCCAAGATGGAGACGTTCCGTGCCAACCTTGAGAGCTACAACAAACCGCTGGTTAGCTGGCAATCCTATCAACCCAAAAAGGGTGAGCGTCTCGACAAGCTGGCGCCGCGCTTCGGGCTGTCGCTGGAAAATCTCAAATCAGTGAATGGCCTTTCCCAGCGCGGTAATATCAGTACGGGACAAACCCTGCTGGTGCCGCTTAACGGGGAGGAATCCGACAACGCATTCGAAGCCTTCAACATGCAACTTGCCGCCGACGACCGCCTGCGTTCTATCCGCTACAAAGTGCGCAGAGGTGACACTTTGTCGGGTATCGCACATCGTTACCATGTCAGCGTTGCCAGACTGAAGCAGTGGAATGGTCCATTGAACATCATCAGGCCTGGTCAGACCATTGCCGTGGCGGAAACCGGGGTGCGGAGAACCTCTGGGCATAGAAGAAAGTCCAGCGATCACACGCCCAAGGTGGCGCAAAATAGCGCGAGCAAGAACATTTCCCAGCGAGGAATCTAGCTTCTTCCTGCGACGATAATTGCACTTCTATCGGGGCTGGTTCCAGAGTAAAAATGGGACCTATCCTTCACCATACAAATAGCAATGCACGATGTGAGTTGACGATAGCTTGGTGGCCGGAGGATAACCGGCACGGCAGATATCTTTGGTGTGCGCACAACGCGGCGCAAAATGGCAGCCCTGTGGCGGGTTGGCCGGCGACGGCAAGTCGCCTTCCAGCCGGATTCGTTCAACACCTTGCCCAGCGATGCGCGGTACAGCCGACAACAGTGCTTGAGTATAAGGATGTCTGGGCATGCCTAAAACCTCTGCCGCTGTTCCGCGTTCCACGATACGGCCGAGATACATCACGCACACTTCATGGGCGAGATATTCCACCACCGCCAGGTTGTGGGTGATGAACAAATAACTCAGGTTCAATTTCTCCTGCAGCGATTTCAACAAGTTCAAAATCTGCGCCTGAACCGACACATCCAGCGCACTGGTCGGTTCGTCGCAAATCAACAGTTGCGGCGATACCGCAAGCGCGCGTGCGATCGCAATACGCTGTCGTTGCCCACCGGAGAACTCGTGCGGATAGCGCCACTTGAAGCTGTGCGCCAAACCGACTTGGTCGAGCAAAGTGTCTATATGTGCTTGGCGTGCAGCACTATCGCGTTCGATATTCAGCGCGGTCATACCCTCTTCGAGGATTTCGGCGACACGCATCTTCGGGTTCAGTGATGCATAGGGATCCTGGAACACCATCTGCATCGCGGCGCGTTTGGTACGCAATTCGCCACCGGCAAGCCCGATCAATTCGTGCCCGGAAAATTGCACATGGCCAGCGGTGGGCGGGATCAATTGCAGCAATGCCTTGCCCAGCGTAGTTTTACCGCATCCGGATTCGCCAACCAGTGCCAGCGTCCTTCCCTGTGGAATATCCAGCGACACGCCATCCACCGCCTTTACCTGCCCGACCACGCGCTGCAGGATGCCTGTGCGGATCGGAAAGTGGACACGCAAGTCGGATACTTGCAGGATAATGGATTCGCGGTGCGGGGTGGAATCGGAGGTGGCGTCATCCTGGCCTTTCAGCGCGTTGACCTTCTCGCCGGTTAGCGTTCCCCGATCCTGATACAGATGACACCGTACACCCTGCCCGTTATCCAATATTGCCCAATCAGGCATTTTTTCGCTGCACAGCGACCAAGCCTGATCGCAACGTGCCGCAAAGCGGCACCCTTGCATGACACTGCCCAGCGGCGGTACGCTACCGGGAATTGCGGCAAGAGGCTGATTGCGCCGTCTCTGGTCGGGCAACGCGGCAATTAATTTTTGCGTGTAAGGGTGTAATGGACGGGCCAACAATTGCGTGCGACTGGCCTGCTCGACGATCTGTCCGGCATACATCACGCCGACCTGATGCGCCATTTCCGCAACAACACCGAGGTCGTGTGTGATCAGCAACAGCGACATGCCGTTGGCGGATTGGGTATCGCGCAACAACTGCAATACCTGTGCCTGCGTGGTGACATCCAGTGCGGTGGTCGGTTCATCGGCTATCAAGAGTTTGGGCTGTCCTGCCAGGGCCATCGCGATCATCACGCGCTGTTTCATTCCGCCGGAAAGTTGCAACGGGTATTCCGTTACGCGCCGTGCCGCATCCGGGATGCCAACTTTACCCAGCAATTCAACACTGCGCTGTCGCACAAGCGCGCCGCGCATGCCTTGATGCAATTCCAATACCTCGGCGATTTGTGCACCGACCGTCATTACCGGATTCAGGCTCAGTCCGGGTTCCTGAAAGATCATTGCCGCAGTACCACCGCGTACCGCACGCATCTCACGCTCGTGCAAATCGAACATATCAACGCCATCCAGTTGCGCCTTGCCGCTAGTGCGTACCACGCCATCCGGCAACAGGCGCAGCAGCGATAATGCAGTCATCGATTTGCCGCAGCCCGATTCGCCGAGCAAAGCGTAGGTTTCGCCTGCTTTGATGCTGAAGGAAATGTCGTCCACGATGCGCGCGCCGTTGCGCAACTGTGTGACCAGTCCGGAGACGTTAAGGATGTCACCCATTATGCCGCCACCTCGGTGCGGTTCAGGCGCGGATCGAATGCATCGCGCACCGCGTCGGCAAACAGGTTGGCCGCCAGCACCAGCACCAGCATGAAGCCGAACGCGGAGGCCAGCGCCCACCACACCATCGGCTCGCGCCCCATTTCCAACCGGGCCGCATTGATCATCGTGCCGAAGCTGATCATCGATGGATCGACACCCACGCCGACATAAGACAGTACGGCTTCGGCCAGTACCAGTGCGCTGAAATCCATTACCAGCGAGATCAGTACGATGTGCATCACGTTAGGCATGATGTGGCGTGTCAGGATGCGCAATGAAGACACGCCGAACGATTGTGCAGCCTGGATGTATTCCATTTCGCGCAGCTTGAGTGTCTCACCGCGCAACAAGCGGCACAACCCGGTCCAGCTGGTTACACCCAGGATCAAACACAGAAAAACCAGGCGCAGATCGGCGCGCGATGCAGAGTTATTGAACCATTGCGGATGGGTATCGATGGTCACTTGCATCATCAACACCGCCGCCGCGATCAATAGCACACTGGGTATCGAACTCAGCACGGTGTAGATGTACTGGATTACGTCATCTATCCAGCCGCGAAAGTACCCCGCGGCGATGCCAAGAAGTAATGCCAGCGGCAACGTGACCAGCGTGGTGACCGTGCCGATGATCAGGCCGGTGCGTATGCTTTTCAGCGAAAGGTACAGCACATCCTGACCGACCTTGTCGGTGCCAAGCACGTGATATGAGGTAGCCAGATCGATGAACATGCCGATGATGGCGGAAATCAGCAGCGTGGCGATCAGCAGGGCGCGCAGCGGCCAGCCGCGCTTTGCCAACCGGCGCCTGGCGCCCAGTGCAATCAATAATCCTGCCGCCAGACCCGCCAATGCACCTGACAGTCCGCGCCGCAGCACATCATTGCCCTGTTGCTGTATATCGGCCAGCTGCGCGCCACCGTAGCGCAAACGCGGGTACTCGCGCAGTACATTGCCATGAACATCACTGATGCTTTCCTTGGTATACAGCGTCACTGCCAACGGCGCGGAATAGGTTTTCTCGGTGTGCGTGCGCAGCGGCGTGAGCAGTTTGTCGAACACGCTCAATACTTCCGGCGAGTACACCGTCTCGCCGCCATTCTTTTCCGGCAATGCGACTTGATAGTGCAGCGTATCCAATAGCCCCGCCAGCAGAAACAGCGACAGTACCAGCAGTGATACCATCGCTGTCGCGCTCTGCGCCACGCGCCTCCACGGCAGCAGCAGATGCTCGTGCCGCCGCACATACCATGCACAGGCAATGCCTGATAACAGTAACAAAAATACCAGTGCGTCGCTCCACAAGATGACCGGCATGAAACTCATGACAATCTCACCCGCGGGTCGACGATGGTGTACGAAATATCGGTGAGGATCAGCCCGACGATGTACAGCAGCGAGCCGAGAAACACCATCGCGCGCACCACGCTGAAATCCTGCGCATTGATCGCATCTATCGTATAGCTGCCCAGGCCGGGAATGCCGAAGAACGATTCGGTGAGCAGGCTGCCCATGAACAGCAGCGGGATGACCACCACCACGCCGGTGAGGACGGGGATCATCGCGTTCTTCAACACATGGCGAAACAGCACCGCCAATTCCGACAAACCCTTGGAACGTGCGGTGCGCACGTAGTCCTTGCCGATCTCTTCGAGGAAGATGGTGCGATACCAGCGGCTGCTCGAACCGACGCTGCCGATCACACCGATCACGATAGGCAGCACCACAAACTTGAAGCCGCCCGTGCCGCCGTCATATCCAGAAATTGGCACGAGATGCCACAACTTGCTCACGACGAACTGACCGCTGATGATATAGAACAAAAAAGAGATAGACATCAGCACCACGCACAACGCCACACCCGCCATGTCCAGTGCGGTGGCGCGAAACAGCGTCATCAGCAGCGCGAAGCTGACGTACGCCACCAGTCCGATCAGAAAGGTCGGCAGTGCGATCGCCAGGCTGGGCCCCATGCGCGTGGCGATCTCGCGGCTGATATTGCGCCCGTCATCCGAGTACCCGAAATCGAGCGCGAACATGCTGGCGGACTTCTGCCAGAAGATCGTATTGGTGATTTTTTCAGTGCCGCTGGCGGTATTGTTCAGCAACAACGGCTTGTCATAGCCGTGCTGCTGCTTCCATTTTTCGATTGCATCAGGCGTGACACGCTTGATACCCAGCTGCATGCGCGCCATATCGTCCGGCGTGTTCACCACAAAAAACAGCGCGAAGGTGAGCAGGTTCACCCCGATCAGGATGGGTACAGCGTAAAGGATACGGCGCAGCAGGTAGGCAAGCATGTTACGTTCGAGGTGGACGAATAATCATTGCGCGGATTATAGGGCAGTTCATCCTGCCGGCACTTGAAAGCCACCGGACCGGAATTCTTAAAACTAAAAGGGTACGTCTCCGGCCACGCGCCATGTCACATAAATCGCGCCAGCGGCGAAGGTGAAGGTTAACAGTGTAAGCAACAGACTTTGTATCCGGGCCGATTGTTTGGGTAGCGGCACCAACCAGGCAACCAGCGGAATGGCGGCAAGAATGGGCAGCGCATACCAGGGAAGTTTTGCGCTCAGCACGGCTATGCAGCCGGTCAATCCGGCGATCAGCGCGAGGGGCAGTGTGAATGCACGTCCGCCCGGCAGGGTCTGGTTACTGAGCATGTGGATCAATAAATGGGCGGCAGCCGCTGAACCGAGCGCCAATCCGAATTGACCGAGCAGCGCCGATGCGCCGACCAGTGCCGCACCACCTGTGCCCATGCCCAGCGCGGTAGCGGCACTCGCGGCGCGCAGAGGTTCATTTTCCAGTTTGTCCATACCCCATACCAGTACCGCGACATAAGCCGCACAAGCTGCGCCCCATAGCAGCGCTGTCTGGGCCGGGTGTTGCTGGAGGATGCGTTGTGCAGTCCAAACGGCTGCGGCACCGCCGAGCAAAGGTAGCAGCATGGCCAGCCAGCGTGATTGCAATAGACTGAGCAGCAGGCCGAGCGCTGCGCTGACCAATCCCAGCAGCACGATCTTGCGCGAGGCGGTCAACGGCTCGATGGTGAAGTCACTGGCCAGATAAACAGTGACGGCAAATCCGGCGATGATGGCCAAGCCGCTCAACCTGATGCGCTGGAATAATTCGGCGGTGATAAGCGCGACCAAAAAGGGTGCGAAGCCGGCTTGCACGGCGGGATGATTGAGCAGTTCTTGCAACTTAACCTCCGGCAGGTAATCGAAGTGCGGCGAGTTTACCATTATTGAACGGGACCTTGAAATCCGGTTATGGCCCCCCATGTCTGCGGGGCGCTAGGGCAGTAATGGTAAACTGTGCGGTGCAATTTGACATTGGAGGCTACGGGTTTATGAAGAGAATCTTTCTGTTTGTTGTGACTAACTTGGCCGTGGTATTTGTGATCAATATCACTTTGCGGCTGCTCGGCGTGGATCGCTGGCTGAACGAAGCCGGTGGTATCAACTTCAGCGCGTTGCTGGTGTTGTCTGCCGTGATCGGATTCGCCGGCTCGCTGGTTTCACTGGCGATGTCCAAATGGTCCGCCAAACGTATGGTCGGTGCGCAGGTCATCGAAAACCCGATAGACCCGACCGAGCGCTGGTTGATGGAAACGGTAAGCAGGCAGGCGCAAGCCGCCGGCATAGGCATGCCGGAAGTGGCGATTTACGATGCGCCGGACGTGAATGCATTCGCCACCGGATGGAATCGTAATGATGCACTGGTGGCGGTGAGCACCGGCCTGCTGCATAACATGAGCAAGGATGAAATAGAGGCGGTGCTGGGACATGAAATGAGTCACGTCGCCAATGGCGACATGGTGACATTGGCGCTGATCCAGGGCGTGGTGAATACCTTTGTGATATTTTTTGCCAAGTTGTTCGGCTTCTTTGTGGATCGCGTGCTGCTCAAGAATGATGGACGCAATGGTCCCGGTATAGGTGCATTCGTTGCGGAGATCGCGGCGCAACTGGTGCTGGGCATACTCGCCAGCATCATCGTGATGTGGTTCTCGCGCCAGCGCGAATTCCGCGCCGATGCGGGCGGCGCCAATCTGGCCGGACGCAACAAGTTGATCGCCGCGCTGGAAAAGTTGAAGAGCAACCACGAGCAGGCCTTGCTGCCGGAAAAGATGGCTGCGTTCGGCATCTCCGGTGGACATGCTTTCGCAAAAATATTCATGACCCATCCGCCATTGGACGAACGGATCGCCGCGTTGCGCAACGGGGCTTGAGTGCTGCCGAAAACGACAGAAATAAAAAGGCCTGCATTGCAGGCCTTTTTATTCGGGGACTGATGTCAGGAAGGTATATTGCTTCGGCTGTGCTTCGCCAGGTTAAGGTTTTGACGTATCCTCATCGTCGTCGTAGCGGGTACGCGGCGGGTTGCCGTCATAGACCAGATTTCTCCGGTACAGCAGATAGCTGTCACGCATGAATTCGTACGGGTCCAGCATCGCCTCATCCAGAACCTTTTCCTGATCCAGAAGCTCGGCGCGCCGGTTGAGTCCCCTGACCAGGTAAGCCTGGTTGCGTGTGCGCATGTGTTTAATCTGGTACATCGGGCTGGGATAGCCGTCGATATACAGTCCCGCGCTGTCGCGTAACGTGCTGGGCCCCAGAATGGGCAGCACGAGATAGGGGCCGTTGCCGACCCCCCATTTGCCCATGGTCTGGCCAAAATCTTCATTGTGTTTTTTCAGTTCACCGGTTGATGCAACATCGATCAAGCCGAAAACGCCGATGGTGGTATTAACCAGGACACGCATGCCATCTGAAAAGCCCTGGACGAATTTGAATTGCAGCAAATCGTTGGCGGTGACGACAACATCGTCCAGATTGGAAAAGAAATTCGACAGCATGGTTTTGCCAACCGCCGGCATCACAGTGTTGTATCCCTGCGCGACCGGCTTGATAACGGCCTTGTCCACGGTATCGTTGAATTTGTACACGCTTCGGTTGAGCGGTTCGAGCGGATCGTTCGGGTTGTGTGCATTCGCACAGCCGATGAGGAGCATGGGTACAACCAGCAGGGCTGTCGTCAGAAGAATAGGGCGCGTTCGATGCATTATTATTGTATGGGCCGGATTGACGGTACGAATTATAGTTGGAATGAAAGTTGACGCAACCTTTCTAACTGGTTTTCCCGGGCGGTAGCAGGTCGCCGATGCGAAACCGGAAATCTCCGGTCTTGCGGTCGGCAAAGTAGTGCTGCAAAGTAAAGCGTACCGGACGGAATGCCAGTGTGTCCCAGGGGATGTCTTCTTCGGCAAACAGGCTTACTTCCAAGCTTTCCACGCCGGGCGAGAAAGAGAGATTCAGCAACCTGGCGCGGAACAGCAGGTGTACTTGATTGATGTAAGGCAGGTTGTACAGGGTGTATAGCTCGCCGATGTCCACTTGCGCATTGGCTTCTTCCAGCGTTTCGCGTGCCGCGGCTTCGACAGTCGTCTCGCCATTTTCCATGAAGCCGGCAGGCAGAGTCCATAGGCCGTGGCGTGGTTCGATGGCGCGGCGGCACAGCAAGATTTTATCCTGCCATTCCGGGATGGCGCCGACGATCAGCTTGGGATTCTGATAATGGATCTCGCCGCAGGCAGTGCATACATGGCGCGAACGGCTGTCATCCGGCGGGAGGCGCAGTTCAACGGGAGCTCCGCATATGCTGCAATATTTCATGTCAGGGAACCGGTATTCGTTTCCATAACTGCTACCGGGGCTTCTCGATATCCTGGTTGGCCGACTGGGCGGTAGGCGCGGCGCCGGTCTGGGGGAAATTCCTGTCCAGCACACGCTGTGCATCGTCGCGCAGTTCTTTCATGCCCATCGCGTCATAGCCTTGCACCAGTATCAGCAGCGCATCCCGTGTTGCAGGCGTATTCGGATAAAGCGTCAGCACTTCCTTGGCGCGGTTTACCGCGGCGATGTGCGCACCGCGGCGCTGGTAGTAACTGGCGACATGAATATCATATTTGGCCAGCGCATTGAGCAGATATTGCATGCGTAATCTTGCATCGGGCGCATATTTGCTGGAGGGGAAACGCGTGCCCAGATCCTTGAAGGCGGCAAAGGAATCCTGGGCGGCTTTGGGGTCGCGTTCGGTAGGGTCCTGCCCGAAAGTAAAACCGAACAGGCCGACATCGGCAGTGAAATTGGCCAGCCCTTTCACATAATAGGCATAGTCCACATGCGGATTGTTCGGGTACTGCTTGATGAAGGTATCGGCCGCTGTGATGGCCGAGTCGGCCTCATTCTGTTTGTAGTAGGCATAAGCGATCTCGATCTGTGCCTGCTGTGCATAACGTCCGTATGGATAGTGCGATTGCAGGGTCTCAAACTGTTTGAGGGCTTCTTCGTAGCCGCCGTCGTTCAGGTTTTTCTTGGCATCGTGATACAGTACTTCGGCGGACTTCTTCGACGGATCATCTGCATCAGGCTTTGAGTTCAGCGCGCCACAAGCGGTTAACGTAACTAGCAGGAATACGGCTAAACTATGGCTTATGATAAAACCAGAAGACGGGCGCATGATAAAACCAATAAATGGGCGCATGACAAATCCAGAAAATAATTTGCGTGATTATAACGCAAACACCACACTCTCCGAACCGGTGCATTTCAGTGTTCCCGATGAATATGCCGGATTGCGCCTCGACCAGGCCCTGGTCAAGTTTTTCCCCGAGTATTCGCGCAGCCGCCTGCAGGAATGGATCAACCAGCAGCAGGTCAGGGTGGATGGCGCCTATGCGACATCCAAGCAAAAAGTATGGGGTGGAGAAAGGCTGGAGGTGCTGCCGCAATCCCATCCTGCCGAGCAACCCTATCTGGCCGAGGACATCGCGCTCGAAATCCTGTATGAAGACGATACGTTGCTGGTGATCAACAAGCCGGCCGGGTTGGTAGTGCATCCGGGCAGCGGTAACTGGGAAGGCACCTTGCTCAATGCTCTGCTGCATCATGCACCCCAGTTAGAAGAAGTGCCGCGCGCCGGCATCGTGCACAGGCTGGACAAGGACACCAGCGGCCTGCTGGTGGTTGCCAAGACCATCGCCGCGCAAACCGCTCTGGTGCGGCAGCTGGAAGCGCGCAGTGTGCAGCGCGAATATCTGGCGCTGGTGCACGGTGAAGTTACCAGAAATGGCAAGGTGGATGCTCCGCTTGGTCGCCATCCTACCCAGCGCGTCAAGATGGCCGTGGTGGAAAATGGAAAACCCGCAATCACTCATTATCAAGTCGAAAAAAAATTCACCAGCTGTACGCTGCTACGCTGCCGCCTGGAAACCGGGCGCACCCACCAGATCCGCGTGCATATGGCACAGATCGGTCATCCGCTGGTGGGTGACAGCGTGTATCTCAAAGGCCCGCAAAAATGCGTGCCTCAGCTGCGTGAATTGTTGAGCAGTTTTCCGCGCCAAGCGTTGCATGCCACCCGTTTGGCACTGGTGCATCCGGTCAGCGGCGAGATGATGGAATGGCATGCACCGTTGCCGCAAGACATGGTGCACTTATTGCAAAAAATCCAGGCGATCGTGAATGCTCCCGCCTGAACATTTGATCATCCCCGACTGGCCTGCTCCTGCCAACGTCAAGTCTTTGCAGACTACCCGTCTGGGTGGCGTCAGCAGTGCACCTTACGATAGCCTCAACCTAGGCGACCATGTCGGCGATGCGCCGCTGGTGGTGGCGCGCAACCGCATGTTGCTCAATAGCCTGTTGCCCGGCGAACCGGTATGGCTGGAACAAGTTCATGGCACTTTTGTCGCCAATGCAGATGTGGCCGACTGCTTGCCGCAGGCCGACGCCTGCATCGCACGCTATCGCGATGCGGTGTGTGTAGTGATGACAGCCGACTGTTTGCCGGTGCTGTTGTGCGATACACAGGGCAGTGTGGTTGGTGCGGCACACGCCGGATGGAAAGGCCTGGCTGCCGGGGTTGTCGAAGCCGCCGTGCAGGTAATGGATGTCGCGCCACAAAACCTGATGGCGTGGCTGGGTCCGGCGATCAGCCAGCAAGCGTTTGAAGTGGGTGCGGAAGTACGCGCTGTTTTTGTGGATGCCGACCCGCAGGCCACAGCGGCATTCGTTCCTGGCCGGCAAGGGAAGTGGATGGCCGACCTGTATGCATTGGCCCGCATGCGCCTGAATGCGCTGGGCATCACGCATATCTATGGCGGAGGATTTTGCACTTACCGTGAACACGAACGCTTCTATTCCTATCGTCGCGATGGTGTGACCGGACGGATGGGCACTTTCATCTGGTTGGAATAATCGGGGTTGACGTCGGGGGTGGTATAATCCGCGCCCGTAATTTTCCGAATAATCCCCATGACAGTTTTGCTGTGGATTGTCGCCGTCAGTATTTTTGGCGGCGTGTTGAGTGTGTCGTGTGCCGCGCTGTTCGCGTTGAATGCGCGCGCGCATTGGGTGAATTCGCTGGTCAGTTACGCCATCGGTGCCTTGCTGGGTGCGGCATTTCTCGAGATATTGCCCGAGGCATTCAAATCAAGTGCCAGTGTTACCGTAGTCAGTGGTACGGTGCTGGGCGGCATCCTGTTGTTCTTCACACTGGAAAAACTGTTGTTGTGGCGGCATTGCCACCATGACCATTGCGAAGCGCATGATCCTGACGAACCCGCCAAGTCCGGAAACCCCGGCGATCATGGGCGCAGCGGCACCATGATCATGGTGGGTAATACCTTTCACAACTTTGTCGATGGCATCATCATCGCCGCTGCATTCCTGGCCGATGTGCATCTGGGTATCGTGACTGCACTGGCGATCATCGCGCATGAGATCCCGCAAGAGGTGGGCGACTTCATGATTTTGCTGCATTCCGGTTACACCAAGGCGCAGGCCTTGTTGTTCAACCTGTTGTCCAGCCTGGCTACAATGCTGGGCGGCGTGCTGGCCTACTACGCATTGCGGTCGATGCAGGGCGCTGTCCCGATCTTATTGGCCTTGGCTGCGTCGAGCATGATCTACGTGGCGGTTGCCGACCTGATCCCGGGATTGCATAAACGCACTACCTTGCGCGATACGCTGGAGCAGGTCGTGTTGATCGCATTGGGTATCTCTTCGATTGTTGTGGTTCAATTCCTGGTATCCGAATAAGCAATGAAAGTATGCGATGAGTAATAATTCAATTCCGAAAGTCGGCTTTGTCTCTCTCGGTTGTCCCAAGGCTACCGTGGACTCCGAACACATCCTGACGCGTTTGCGTGCCGAGGGCTATCTGATTTCCGGCAGCTATCAGGATGCCGATCTGGTGGTGGTCAACACCTGCGGTTTTATCGACAGTGCGGTAGTCGAGTCGCTGGATGCGATCGGCGAGGCGCTGGTGAAAAACGGCAAGGTCATTGTGACCGGTTGCCTGGGCGCGAAAGGCGACGTGGTGAAGCAGGCGCATCCCAGCGTGCTTGCCGTCACCGGACCCCACGCGACCGATGAGGTGATGGCGGCGGTGCATCAACACTTGCCGCGTCTGCACGATCCATACACCGATCTTGTGCCGCCGCAAGGCATCCGTCTCACACCGAAGCATTTTGCCTATGTGAAAATTTCCGAGGGCTGTAATCACCGCTGCACCTTCTGCATCATCCCCAGCATGCGTGGCGATCTGGTCAGCCGTCCGGTCGGCGATGTGATGCAGGAAGCGCAGAATCTGGTCAATGCGGGCGTCAGGGAATTGCTGGTGATCTCGCAAGACACCAGCGCCTACGGTGTTGACATCAAATACCGCACCGGCTTCTGGGGCGGCAAGCCGTTGAAGAGCCGCATGACCGAGTTGGCCGCGGCGATGGGGGAGTTGGGCGCATGGGTGCGATTGCATTATGTGTACCCGTACCCGCATGTGGATGAAGTGATACCACTGATGGCACAGGGCAAGATATTGCCCTATCTGGACATCCCGTTCCAGCATGCCAACCAGCGCATCCTGAAATTGATGAAGCGTCCGGCCAGTAGCGAGAACGTGCTGGCGCGCATCCGGCAGTGGCGCGAGATTTGTCCCGACCTGACGCTGCGCAGCACCTTCATCGTCGGCTTTCCCGGCGAGACCGAAGAGGAATTCGAAGAGCTGCTGGATTTTCTGGAGGAAGCGCAACTGGATCGTGTCGGCGCGTTCGCCTATTCGCCGGTCGATGGCGCAGTAGCCAACGCCTTGCCCGATCACATTCCGCCCGAGGTGCAACAGGAACGTCTGGCGCGTTTGATGTTATTGCAGGAAGAGATTAGCGTGGAACGGCTCCAGCGCAAGATCGGCAAGACCATCACCGTGCTGGTTGATGAAGTGGATGAGGATGGCGCGGTCGCGCGCAGTTCCGCTGATGCGCCGGAGATCGATGGCGTGGTATACGTCGACAACGGCCAGCAGTTATGTGCGGGCGATTTTGTCGAGGTGCGGATCACCGACTCGGATGAACATGATCTGTGGGCGGAGTTACCCCGTGATTTGAACGAGTAGCGGCTCTACTGCCGAAGCGCTGTGATATGCATGGTCACTTGCAATAGGTGCTGATGTCTTTTTGTGCTTTTGCAATGCGTTGTTCGCGTTGGGCATCATCTATATAGGAACGCTCGCCTTTTGCATCGATCTCCACCATGCGCCCGCCATTCTGCAATGATCGCAGATTCTGTTGTGCAGCATCGCAACTTGCTTGCTGGACATCTTTGGCAGCCTGTTTCTGCGCGGCTTTGTCGGCGGCTTCATTTTTTTCCTTTTGTGCTTTTTTCAAATCCGCTTCGCGTTCCGCGAGGGTTTTCGGCGCGGCCACGCTGCTGCTTGCGGAATCAGGATTGTCGGAAAATGAACGTAGGGTTTTAGGCTTGGCATCGGGAGGCGGCGGTTGATCGGAATAATGTACTTTGCCATTGGCGTCCACCCATTTGTTGATGTCGGCAAGGGCGTTTGTGCTGGTCAAGATCAACAATAGTAGCAGGTACTTTTTCATGGCAAGAATTCCTGTTGTTTAGTTTTTTGGTCGGGATCAAACCTGCCCGGATAAAACCGGTCAAATGCGCTGACAAGTCTAGCATGTAGAGGTATGATTGCAACTCGATTAGACGTGCCGGATTAATGAAGCAGAGAGGGATGTTATGACGGACAGCAATGCTGGCGCCGCTGCCAATAAAGACTTTTATGATGTGGAAAAAAATGCCGGAATGGTATTGAAACTCTTCAATGCCTATTACCGCGATCACAATCATGCAGGTAAACTCTACGACGATACTCCCAGTTTCTTTATGTTCAAACCCGGCGTGCTGGAAGGCAAGGAGATTGCCACGCGCGGTTCGGAGAAGCTGTTGCTGGACGATTGCATTCAGCGTGCCAAGGAACGCAACGGCTACATCAGTGTGTCCAAACACCGCAACCCGAAGCTGGGCTACTACTGGCTGGAGTTATCAGTGATGCCGTTCATGATGGGTGATGCGGTGGGCAAGGAGAACAAGGGTGAATTTTTTTATATCCTCACCAAGTTCATCGATTTCACCAAACAGAATCCCAAGATATACGGGGATTTGACAGCCGAGATTGAATCCGACAAGGATATCGCGGTGATGCTCAACGGGATCAGCAAAATGGCGAGCCGCCTCAGCACGTCACTTGAGCTTTATCCTGAGAGTATGCTGGTGGCTTACAATCCCAAGTGGCCGGTTACAGAAGTCCAGAAGCTGCTCCATTCGCTAAAAGACAACGATCAGGATTGGTGCGAGATGTTCTTCGAGTACATGAAGTACGTAATGGGAAAGAAATCCTAAGTACCAGTTTTTAGCAGCACCAGTACCGCGCCGCTGCCACCTTCCTGAGGCGGTGCATCACAATAACCCAATACACGCGGATGTTGAGTGAGCCAGTGACGTGTGAGCTTGCGCAATACCGCCTCACCGCCCTGGCTGTTCAGACCTTTGCCATGTATCACCAATACGCAGCGCAGCTCCCGTTGCATCGCTTCATGCAAAAATCCCTGCAACAGTTTTCGCGCCGCATCGCTGTTGTTGCCATGCAGGTCGAGGCTGTCTTGCACCGGCCAAGTGCCGCGCCGCAACTTGCGCAAGGCCATGCGCGACAAACCGTTGCTCAAGTATTCATCCGGGGCATTTTCGGCCGCGAAATCGGAAAGCGTGTCTGGCAGGGCTGGTGGCGAGACACCGGGGCGACGCGAAATCTTGCGCGGAGCGTGTTGCGAGGTGATGCGGCCTTGCTCCGGCAACGGCTTCACCGTGCCGACTGCCGCACGGAACAGCGCGGCGTCGTCGGGTGCAACATCGTCTGGCTGTTTTGCCGGATGTTTCTTCACAGCGTCATTTGTACCGCAGCAAAATATTTTTAAATTTTGCCAAGTGCAGCAAGGTACTTGTCCGCATCCAAAGCTGCCATGCAGCCTGTCGCCGCACTGGTGACTGCCTGGCGGTAGATCTGGTCCTGCACATCACCCGCGGCAAACACCCCGGAAATACTGGTCGCCGTGGCATTGCCATTCGAGCCGCCGTGCGTCTGGATATAACCGTTGATCATCTCCAGCTGCCCGGCGAAAATATCGGTGTTCGGCTTGTGGCCGATGGCGATGAATACACCGGACAGCGGGATATCCTTCTTGTCGCCGTTCTGCGCAAGCTTGACGCGCATGCCGGTCACGCCGCTGGCATCGCCGAGCACTTCATCCAGCGTGCTGTTCAGTTGCAGCGCGATTTTCCCCTCATTCACTTTTTTCATCAGATGATCGACCATGATGCGTTCGGCGCGGAAAGTATCACGCCGGTGTACCAGCGTGACATGTTTGGCGATATTGGACAGATACAGGGCTTCTTCCACGGCGGTATTGCCACCGCCAACGACGGCGACATCCTGGCCGCGATAAAAGAATCCGTCGCAGGTGGCGCAACCGGAAACGCCGCGTCCCATGAAGGCCTCTTCAGAAGGAAGGCCGAGATATTGCGCAGAAGCTCCGGTGGCGATGATCAGCGCGTCGCAAGTGTAACTGCCCGCATCGCCGGTCAGCAGGAACGGTTTTTGTTGTAGCTTGGCAGTATGGATATGGTCGGAAATGATCTGTGTATTGAAGCGTTCCGCGTGTTGCTGGAAACGCGCCATCAACTCGGGACCTTGGACGCCCATGGCATCGGCAGGCCAGTTATCCACTTCCGTGGTGGTCAT
>CAIOKY010000045.1 GCA_903858965.1 uncultured Nitrosomonadales bacterium
GCGTCCGTCTCCCTGTTTTCCCGATTCTGAATTTTTCGTAATATGCTGCGCAATTTACCGGTGGCATACCCCCCGATATTGAGTTCTACTATGGTCTGGACTTGGAAGACTGTGACCTAAGAACAAAAGAGAGCGGGAGTTTTCTGAGGCAAAAGGCACGGCGGCTCAAATGCCGAGTGTCCATTAAATTTTGCGATGCTGCCGCATTTACAAAATCAAATACGCCGCTAACCGGGATGAAACTCATGTCAAAAATGTTCATGTCGAAAATGAATGCGTGTTCGCTTGCCGCTGTCGCCACAGCCGTCGTCGCCATCTCGGCTATGCCGGCACAGGCAAAAGACATTGTGCTTGGGGCTTCCGTTCAGTTGACGGGACCGGTTGCCAACACCGGCCGTTATTATCGCGATGCTTATGAACTTGCGATCGACAAGATCAATGCCGCGGGTGGGGTCAAGGTCGGCAACGAAAAGTATAATCTCGTTCTCAAGCTTTACGACAACCAGTCCGACGTTAACTTGAGCGTGCGCCAATACACGCAATTGGTTTCGCAAGACAAGGTCAATTTCCTTCTCGGGCCGTTTGCCAGCAATTTTGCCCTAGCGGATTCGGCTGTATCCGAGAAGTATCAAATTCCGATGGTGCAGGGCGGTGGCGCGTCCGATCAGATTTTCTCACGCAAGTTCAAATATATTTTCGGAACACTGGCGCCGGCCAGCAACTACTTCGGTTCTACGATCGAGATGCTGAAAGGGCTGAACCCGGCTCCGAAATCTGTGGCGCTTCTATATGCCGATGATGCCTTTGACGTCTCGGTGGCGGACGGTACGCGGCCGTTGCTTAAGCAAGCTGGATTCACGGTATCGATGGATGAGCGCTACAGCACCAATGCCACCGATTTCAATTCGTTGCTTTCGCAAGTCAAAAGCAAAGGCGTTGATGCCGTGCTGGTTGCTGGCCACGAAACTGAAATTCTGAATTTCGTGCGTCAGGCCAAGAGCCTTGCCGTCGCGCCGAAGATGTATTCGTTTACGGTGGGTGTGCCGAGCGAAGATTTCCGCAAGGCGTTGGGCAAAGACGCGGAGTACGCGTTCGGCATGACTGCATGGCTGCCTTCCGAGACCCAGAAAGATCGCTGGTTCGGCGACGCCGCGCAATTCGAGAAAGCCTATAAGGCAAAGTTCGGCTACGAGCCCGACTATCACTCAGCGTCGGGCGTCGCCGACGTCGAGGCATTCGTGCAGGCAATTGAAGACGCGGGCGCGCTTGAGCCGGCGAAGGTGCGTGATGCACTGGCCAAGGTGAAGTTTGACAGCCTTTACGGGCCAATCGCGTTTGCTGAAAATGGCCAGATCGATCTGCCGCAGACTGTGATCCAGGTGCAGGGAGATGCGCTGGTTGCAATTCACGGTGCCAGCGGACCGATCAAGCCAGCGAAGTATCCGATGCCGGCCTGGAACGCGCGTTAGGCAACTAGCGCGCTCGGGCGACGGAGTGGGGCAACGTGGATCTGCTTGCGCAAATTCTGATTAATGGCGTGCTGCTAGGCGGATTGTACGCTGTGATGGCGCTCGGTCTTGCTCTGGTTTGGGGCGTGCTGAACATCGTGAATCTCGCGCACGGTGCTTTCATCATGCTCGGCGCTTATGTGTCATGGCATCTCTACACTTATGCGCATATCGATCCCTTCCTGGGATTGCCGATTACGGCATTGGTGATGTTTGTCTTCGGCTACGCGTTGCAGCGGGGGCTGCTGAATCTGGTTGTCCGTGCACCGATGTTCAACACGCTGCTGATTACCTTCGGCCTTGAAGTTGTGTTGACCTATCTGGCCCAACTGGCGTTCTCGGCGGACTTCCGCACCATCAATCCACCCTATGCTGGCAACAGTATTGAACTCGGA
>CAIOKY010000046.1 GCA_903858965.1 uncultured Nitrosomonadales bacterium
ACATTAAAGACGAAGACGTGGCGCAGCCACAACAATAATTCAATGTTCGAACCGATGTCTTCTGTACTCTGCCCACTACTATCCCTTGAAATAAAATTCCATCTTGACACCAGCCAACTCAATCACATCATGTTCCTTCAATTGATGCGCCTGATTTGTCAGTGGCTGGCCATTCACCAACGGGAAGCTCTCCCCCTCGACATGGGTGATGAAAAAACCTTGCGGACGCTTGGTCAGAACGGCCACTTGCAGACCCAGCTTGCCCAAAGTGGTGAGGTTTTTTACCAGCTCCAGCTCTTTGCCCGCGTTGGGGCCAGTCAAGACCTGCACCACTGCAACTTGTTGTGGTGCGGCGGTTTGCGGCGCAGGGGTTTTTAGAACTGGCGCAGAAGAAGCAGCCGACGGCGCTGTTGCTGGAGAAGCAACCTGATTTGCAGGCGCAGCCGGAACGGCAGGCTTTTGCGCTTCAAATTTACCGGTCTTCTCTACCGCCTCCACCTGCGCCGGTTTATTTATGGCCGGCGGAGCCGTAACCGGTGCTGCCTGTTTGACTGGACCGCGTAACACCATGGTTTTTTCGAAATCGGCGGGCGTGGTCTGGCTGACTTGATCGCTGATGTATTTCAGCTTGTACTTGCCTATCCCGATCACATCGTTATTTTGCAGGAAATGTTTTTTGGTCGGCGTGCCGTTGACTTCCAGCCCGTTGGTGCTGTCCAGGTCTTCAAGGAAGGAGTCGTGCAGGATGGTCACGATCGCAGCATGCTCGCCGCTCACGGCAAGATTGTCGATGGCGATGTCATTGTGCTCCCTACGGCCGATAGTCATGCGCTCTTTGTTAAGGGGGTATTCCTTGATTACCGCCCCATCCATGCTAAGTATCAATTTTGCAGCCATTGTCGTAATCCTCTTACTAATTATTTCTCAAACCAGGCGCGCAGCCTCGCCAACCAGCCACGCGACACCGGAAATTTGCCTTTTACCTTTACCAAAATCACCGAAACATTGTCGCGACCACCATTATCATTTGCCATTTGTATTAACTGACCCGCCGCAAGCGGCAAATTATTCTGCAATGCATATAGTGTGGACTGAATGTCATCATCCTCCACCATGTCATTCAAACCATCCGAACACAGCAGGTAAATATCACCGACCAGCACATCATGTACATGAATTTCCGGCGCCACCTCGGCATCGATACCGACAGCGCGCGTCACCAGATTCTTGTTCTTGGACAAACGCGCATCCTCAATACTGATTATTCCGCCATCAATCTGCTCCTGAAGCAATGAATGATCGCGGGTGATCGTTTCCAGCACCTCCCCGCGCAACCGGTACATGCGCGAATCGCCGACATGCCCGGTCGCCACGCGGTTGTCATAAAACAATCCGGAAACAATGGTCGTACCCATCCCCGAATACTGCGGCTGACTTTCCGCGGCATGAAAGATCGAGGCATTCGCCTTCTGAATGTTGTCACGCAACAACATCACGGCCAATTCCTCCCCGCTTGCCTCATCTCTATCTATCGGGCTGGCCTCCTTCAAACGATGGCTTACTTCCGTCACCACCACCGAAACAGCGATGCCGCTTGCCACCTCGCCCGCATTGTAGCCACCCATCCCGTCAGCCAGCACCACCAAACCACAAGCTGGCTGGCAAGCAACGCTATCCTCATTGTGCGAACGCACCATGCCGGGATGAGTCTGACTGATTATTTCCAATGCCTCCGTAATCTTCATGTCCTACCCCTGTAAGCGCGCAGCGCATTGCCGCAGTGCATCGGCCATTTCCGCACCATTAGGATAACGATCAGCAACCTGTTTCGCCAATGAGCGGTTAATGATCGCCACCAGGCATTGCGGCAAATCCGGCTTGATGCTCAGGATATCGGTGTGCGGTTCATTGGCGATACGGTACATCAACTGCGCCATCGAATCCCCCTCGAACGGAAGCTTACCACAAGCCATTTGATACAAACTCACCCCTAATGAAAACAGGTCGGAAGCTCCCTCGATCTTCTTGCCTGCCAATTGCTCGGGTGACATGAACGAAGGCGTACCCAATACCATGCCGGTCTTGGTTTTGCTCGAATCAGTAATGCGCGCGATACCGAAATCGGTCACCTTGGGCGTGTCGGTCTCCGGATCGTACATGATGTTGGCCGGCTTGATGTCCCGGTGCACCACGCTCTGTTTATGCGCATAATCCAGTGCATCGGCGACACGCGCAATGATATTCATCACCTTTGGCAAGGGCAACAGATTATCCGGCTTGGTATGGGGAACCAAGTCCCGGCCCTTGAGGAACTCCATCGCGATGTAGGCAAGGTCATGCTCTTCGCCCGCGTCATACATGGTCACGATGTTCGGATGATTCAGGCGGCCCGCGGTTTCAGCCTCGCGAAAGAATCGCGCTTTCACATCCTCCAGTTCGTCAGCCTCGAACTCCTGCGCCAGCGCCATGGTCTTGATCGCGACGATGCGACCGATCTTCGGATCTTTGCCGAGATAAACCACGCCCATCGCACCCTTACCCAGTTCTTTTTCTATTTCATAGCGGCCCAGCATCGGCTTGGACACGCCGGCCTTGTCCAGCACCAGCGTGCTGGCATTGCTCCTGGTGGAACCGCCGCCGAGCATCACCGTTTCCGACATCGCCTTCGACTGGGCAAGACGTGCACTCAGGTCGCGGAATTTCGGGTTGAATTCCGACATATATTTGAATACGGACTCCGCTTTGTTGAACTGCCGTTTGCGCTCGAAGTCCAGCCCCAAGTTATATAGCACTTCCATCAGGCTATCGTCGATTTGCACCTTGCGGAACTTGTCAAAAGCCATATCCAATTGACCCTGCCCCTGAAAAGCCAGACCGAGCATGCGGTTGCTTTCGGCAGACTCGGCATCGGATTTCTGCTTGCCCTTCTCGGTCATCAGGAAACGTTTGGTGGTCAGCAGCAAATGTCCAACCAGTAGCAAGGAGGCAGGCAACATCAGCTGCAACCACAGCGCCTGCGTGGTCATCAATACAAAATGCGTAACCAGCAATGCCGTGAACAACGCGCCAGTGACTAGCGCGCCGATTGCCGCTTTCAGTCGCGGTAACAGCAGGATCAGATAAAGCGCTATCAACAGGAACACCCCGGTTTGCGCCCAATCAGCCCAGCTCGGTGCAACGAAAAAATCGCCCTTGAGGATACTGGAGACCGAATGCGCCAGTATCACCGCAGGAGGCATGCTGGAGGAGATAGGCGTTACCTGTGCAGCGACCCGACTCCCGCTGCCGATGCACCGATCAGCACGATCTTGTCGCGGTATTTTTCGGCGGGGATCTTGCCGGTTAAAACATCATAGAAGGAATCAACCGGAAACGCTGGCCGCCCATCCTTGTCCTTGTAAAAATAAGTGTGCATGCGCAAGGCCGGGTCGGTAGCGATTTTCTGGCTACCCAACTGCACACCTTCGCCCAGATTGACATGTATGTCTTTGGGCTCGAGATTAAGGCTCTTGGCAGCCAGCATCAGTGATAGTGATGGGTAATATTGATCGTAATAACTTACCACCAGCGGTTCCGTGCGTACTGCGCCGTCCACATCGGGATCACTGTTCAGATGGCCGATGGCCAGTGCCTTGCTGCCCAACAACGGGATGGGCGGTAAAACACCTTGCGATAATAACGGCAGTTCGCCGGAACCGCCGGCATCTTTCACGTTCAACAGATTATTGCGCAACACATAGTCCGGCAAGGCTTGATCCGGCTTCCCTTGCGGTTCGCCCAGCTCGAAAAACATCGACAGTAATACGTCGTTCGCCTTGGCCATACTGTCGCTCAGCTTCTGGTCGTTATCGAGATTTGTCGCGGCTTCTTGGAGCAACGCATTCAGTTGTCCCAACTCGGCTTGATGTACAGGGTCAGTGGAATTTTTAAGCGTCGAATTGCCGATCAATTCGGCAATTTTGTAGATGTAATTCAGGCCTGCGTCTACCTGCGGTTCAGAGAAAAAAACGGTATAACCTATCACCTTGGCATGACCCGCCGCCAGGACATCTATCATCCTGGCATGTATTTCCCGCGGCCAAGGCCAGCGCCCCAGATTCGCGATGCTTTGCTCGTCGATCGCAATCACCGCGATCTTGTCGCTCGGGGTGCGTGTAGACGCCAAAACGCCCACGTC
>CAIOKY010000047.1 GCA_903858965.1 uncultured Nitrosomonadales bacterium
ACGCTGAAACCGATGCTGACCGGCCCGGATGCCAGCATCATCGTCGCGGCAGACAGCAGTGCCCCGAATGGCATCACGGTGCAAGCCATGCTCAAGGCGCGCACCGCGGGTGCGCAACATTTTCTGATTGCGGTCAAGCATGTCGACTAGCATATTGCCCTGGATTACAGAGGCGAGGCTTGATTCACCCTGGCGGCGACTGCACTGGACGCTGCCGCTGGCGCTGCTGATCTGCGCGGTCACCTTCAGCCTGTTTGCCTATTCGATGTGGCGCCCGATGATTCACTCGCCCGATCCGTTGCCTGTCACTGCCGAGCTGGTAGAGCTGCCTCCTCCCGAACCATCGCAGCCGCAAGTCCACCAGAAAATTATTGAGCAGCCAAAAATTGAGCCAGCAGTTCAACAAAAACAACAGCCCAGTGTCGTGACTCCACCGCCACCACAGATCGTTCCCCTTGTTACAACACCACCGCCAAGCAAACCTGCTGTCGCAATGAATGTGAATCGCGGTGCGCAAGCGCTGGTTCAGCCATTGCCGGCGATACCGGACGAATTGCGGGAAGACGCTATGAACGAAGCTGCTATGGCACGCTTTCAAATTGCCGTGGATGGCAGCGCTGCCGTAGAGCTTGTCAAACCGACGCAAAACCCCCGCCTTAACAGGCTGCTGCTGGATACACTGAAAAATTGGAAATTCATTCCGGCAATAAAAGAAGGGAAACCAGTCGCCTCTATTGAGGTGATGGTCATTCGATTGCAAGTCAAGTAGCCAAGTGATAGTTCGCTTACTGCCTTGGCAATGTAACGAGAAGTTTACAAATACTTACGCTCAGAACGAACGACTTCTTTAATCAGTGTTTAATCTTTACAATGCAGGGAATAAATTTCTAGTGCATTTAAATCAATGACTGATAAATACGCCGTGATCGGCAATCCTATCGCGCACAGCAAATCGCCGCAGATACACAAGATGTTCGCCGAACAGACCGGGCAGGACATCAGCTATGAAGCCATCTTAGTGGCTTCAGGCCCTGACGACTTTACCGCCGAAATCATAGGGCTGCGCAAAGATGGCTACAAGGGCTGCAACGTCACAGTGCCGTTTAAACAGCATGCATTTCAATTAGGCATTATCGGGTTAACTATTTCGCTTTCCGAAGATGTTACTCATGCCATGGCAGCCAACACATTAAAATTTCTGAATGGTGGTATACAGCTCGAAAATACAGACGGTACAGGCCTTGTGCGTGATCTAACAGAAAATCTGGGCGTGGATTTGAGAGGTAAAAGACTTTTGCTGGTGGGAGCGGGTGGTGCGGCCAGAGGGGTAATATTGCCATTACGCCGTACTGGAGCAAATGTCATCATTACCAATCGTACGGCAGACAAAGCGCTTGCGCTTGCCAAGCGGTTCATTGTGTCCGGGTGTAGTTATGAAGAGCTTGTCAGTAAAAAATTCGATATCGTTATTAATGCAACTTCCAGTGGGCTGTCCGATGAGATGCCAGATATACCAGAAAGTATTTTTGCCCCAAGCTCGCTGGCCTACGACATGATGTACGGACGCGAAACGCCGTTCATGAAATTCGCGCGCGAACACGGCGCTGCCGTGGTTTCCGATGGCCTTGGCATGCTGGTCGAACAAGCCGCGGAATCCTTCTTCATCTGGCGCGGCGTGCGTCCCGAGACCGCACCGGTCATCGCGGCATTGCGGAAACAGCAATGAAAAAATTCCAGGGCTGGCTGTTGCGCTGGACCTGGCGCAGCGTGATGATATTCCTCGCCTTGCTGGTCTTGTATCAAGTGTGGCTGTTCGCGCACATCTGCTGGTGGGTGAAATACAATCCTTCCACCAGCGCGTTCATGGATACGCGCCTGGAGATCATGCAGGACAAGAACCCCAAGGCCGCGCTGCAATATCAATGGGTGCCCTACGCGAAGATCTCCGACAACCTGAAGCGCGCACTGATCGCCGCCGAGGACGCGAGTTTTGTCGACCACGAAGGCTTCGACTGGGACGGCATCGCGAAGGCTTACGAAAAAAACCTCAAGAAAGGCAAGATCGTCGCGGGCGGCTCGACGATCAGCCAGCAGCTTGCCAAGAACCTGTTCCTCTCCACCAAACGCACGCCCTGGCGCAAGATCGAGGAAGCGGCGATCACCTTGATGCTGGAAGCGGTGATGGACAAGCAGCGCATCTTCGAAATCTATTTGAATGTCATCGAATGGGGCGACGGCGTGTTCGGCGCGGAAGCGGCGGCGCGGCATTACTACCAGACCGGTGCGTCACAACTTTCGGCGGACCAGGCTGCGCGACTGGCCGCGATGGTACCCAACCCGCGCTACTATGACAGGCACCGTGAGGCGCGCGGCCTGTTGCGCAAGACCGACATCATCCTGGCGCGCATGAACGATGCGGAAATTCCGTAAATAAATTCTTTGGGCGGCACAGCGGGGTTTTCTTTACAATAGCGCGCGTTTACAGGCACCGTGCCATGACCGATACCAACCCGGACCACCATTACACCGAGAATGTGCAGGACAACCTCAAGCAGGTCGAGTCGCTGCTGCACAAACACGCCCTGCTGGAAGAGGTCATACACCGGCAGGAACTGCCGCGCGAGGATCGCCACGACCTGGTCGACACGCTGATTCACAAGCAACATCTTGCCGAACTGCGGCAGAAGCTCGACAGCCTGCACCCGGCAGATATCGCTTACATCCTGGAAGCCCTGCCCATAGAACAGCGCCTGCTGGTATGGGACCTGGTCAAGGCAGAACGCGATGGCGAAATACTGATAGAGGTATCGGAAGCGGTGCGCGAATCGCTGATCGCCAGCATGAACCGCGAGGAACTGAGTGCCGCGGCCGGGCAGCTCGATGCCGACGAGATCGCCGATTTGGCGCCGGACTTGCCGCAGAACGTGATGCGCGACGTGTTCAAGTCGCTGTCCATCGAAGAACGCGAACAGTTGCGTGCCGCGATCTCCTATGCTCAGGATTCGGTAGGTGCGCTGATGGATTTCAACATGATCCATATCCGCGACGATGTCACGCTTGAAGTGGTATCCCGCTACTTGCGCCGTTTCGACGAACTCCCCGACCACACCGACCAGCTATTCGTGGTCGATCGCGATGATCGCTTCAAGGGAGTTTTGCCGCTCAACCGTATCGTGGTGAACGAGCCGGAAGCACTGGTCAGCTCATTGATGATCACGGAAACCATACAACTATATCCGGAAGACAAGGCAGAGCAGGCAGCCCAGGCATTTGAGCGTTACGACCTGGTTTCCGCTCCGGTGATTGACGAGGACGGCAAGCTGGTCGGCCGGGTAACGGTCAACGTGGTGGTGGATTTCATCCGCACCGAATCGGAAAACGACCTGTTGAACCAGGCCGGCTTGCGCGAGGAAGAGGATATTTTCGCCTCGGTGTGGAAAAGCGCGCAGAACCGCTGGAAATGGCTGGCGCTCAATCTTTGCACCGCCTTCTTCGCGTCGCGTGTGATCGGCAATTTTGAGGGGACGATAGAAAAATTCGTCGCGCTTGCCACGCTGATGCCGATTGTCGCGGGCATTGCCGGAAACTCGGCGAATCAGACCACCACCATCATCATACGCTCGCTGGCGCTGGGACAGATCACCCAGGATAACGCACGCAGGTTGTTGATGAAGGAGTTGGCGATCAGCGCCTTGAACGGCCTGGTATGGGGGGGAGTTGCGGGATTATTTGCCTACTTCCTGTATCACAGCATCGCATTGGGAATCGTGATGACCAGTGCGATGTTGCTTAACCTGATGGTAGGGGCAATCGTAGGCTTGGCTATTCCACTTCTCATGCACAAGCTCGGACGAGATCCGGCCATTGGCTCCAGCGTAATGCTCACCGCTATCACTGACAGCGGCGGGTTCTTCATTTTCCTGGGATTGGCGACGATCTTCCTGATCTAGGGACTTTTCTGCGGGGCGGGACGCTAATGCCATTCTACCGGCACTTCCACACATATCGCCGCTCACTCTAATATGGATTTTTATCCACGAAAAACCTGCGTCACATGCACGTCATCCGAATAAATCCGGAATTCTATAGCTGTTGTTTTTTGAGGGGAAAGCACAACACCCCGCGCTGAAACGCGAGTGGTTATGTAAACTTCCGAAGAAACGAAAAAGGGCGAGGAAGCAAACCACGCCCCTTGCGAGGCAAAACTACGCGCCCAGGATACCCTTGCCGGCTGCCTTTTTAGCTGCCGGTTTTTTAGCTGCGGCTTTTTTGGCTGCTGGCTTTTTGGCTGCCGCTTTTTTTGCGGCTGGCTTCTTAGCTGCGGCTTTCTTGGCTGCTGGCTTTTTGGC
>CAIOKY010000048.1 GCA_903858965.1 uncultured Nitrosomonadales bacterium
GATCTTGACAACCGGCGCCAGGATCACGACTGACACGGTGTTCGACATCGCCTCGGTATCCAAGCAGTTCACCGCTACCGCAGTCCTGCTGTTGGCCGAGTCGGGAAAACTATCGCTCGACGACCCACTGTCCCGATACATGCCCGATTCCGGCATTAAAATCCCATTTTCCCAAATTGAAATCTGCGGCCAAATAATTGGCATGGCTGCTCTGGGGTTGGTTCGGGTCATCATGGATCGCTCCCAGAAAAGAATAATTTTCGATGCCGATCTGTAAGCCTTCCCTGAGCTGATAGGCAATCTTGGTGTCAAACTCCGAGGTGGCCGCCTGAACCGGGTGGCTCTTCAATGCACGGTCAAAATTCAAGTTGCAACCCAGCGTCCAGGGATCGGTTTTCCAAACGCCTATCAATTTGATTTCACCGCTCGATTGATCCTGGTAGAACCGCTTGGAAAGTTGTCCGGCTTCAAAATTCACCGCCCAGTAAAAAAGTGAATCTGCTGAAGGCGCTTTGGGGCGCCATCGGGTGCGGAGTTTCATGCCATCTGTTTGGGGCGAACCGCCGGGATCCTTGACAGTCAGCCAGTATGCAGCCACCTCCCAATTGGTATTGACGCCATAGCTGAACTCGGGCGTGACGCGAAATTGATGATTCGTGGACTGCTGTCCGGAAGGCACATAATTGGTATGCAGATCAAGGCCATATTTTCCAACGTCTGCGAAGTCATCGAGATAGACCTGCACTTCTTCCGGAGCTGCGCTGACACCACCTGACGAGAATCCGGTAAAGATAAATGCACACACAAGGGCAACTGAGCGGATGGGCAAGAAACTGTTTTTGTTTTTCCGGCTGAGGATATTCATTTTGGCAGCTCCAGATTGTGACCGAATTCATTAAGTCTGGTTATTATCATACCGCATTGAAGCGGCGCGCAATCAGAACTGCATTGCTGCCGCCGAAAGCGAACGAATTGGACATGACCGCATTCAACTCGACATTGCGCCTGCCCTCGTTTGGTACATAGTCGAGATCGCATTCGGGGTCGGCTTTATACAGATTAATGGTGGGTGGAATGGCGTTGTGATGCAGCGCCATGACGGCTGCCATGAATTCTACCGCACCGGTTGCTCCCATCAGATGACCGTGCATGGACTTGGTTGAGCTGACCGGCACATGGTAAGCGTGGTCGCCGAACGCCTGCTTGATCGCTTTGGTCTCCTCGATGTCGCCAGCCGGCGTGGCCGTGCCGTGCGCATTGATGTAATGGATATCCTGCGGTTGCATACGGGCATCGCGCAGCGCATTGAGTATTGCGCGCGTCTGTCCGGCTGCATCCGGTTTGGTGATGTGGCTGGCATCGGAGGAGCTGTCGTAGCCCGCGATTTCGGCATAGATATGCGCACCGCGCCGGACGGCACGTTCAGCCTCTTCCAGCACCAGCATCGCTGCTCCCTCACCTAATACCAGCCCGCTGCGGTCTTTGGCAAATGGTTTGCACGATGCCGCCGGATCATGGGCATCTTCCAGAGCCAGCGTGCGCAAGGCTTCCCAGGCCTTCATCACACCATGGGTGAGCATGGCCTCCGAACCGCCGGCCAGCATGATGTCGCTGTAGCCATTCTTGATTTGCCGGTATGCCTCGCCGACCGCAATGGCGGAAGATGAACAGGCTGTGGAATAGGTGAGGTTGGGCCCTTGCAATTGGTAGGCAATAGAAACATGCGAAGCGGCGGCATTGTTCATCGTCAGTAGCACGCTTAAAGGTTTGACGCGCGGGTTGTCGCGTTGGAATATTTCTATGTAGCCTTCTTCCAGCGTACCGGCGCCGCCCATGCAAGAACCTATGGAAACCCCGGCGCGCGGTCTTTCGTGCGCGGTCAGTTCGAGTCGCGCATCTTGCATGGCTTGTTCGGCTGCGATTAGCGCAAATTGGCCGAAACGCTCGATGCCGGACAATTTTATTTTGGAAAAATAATCGGCAGCATCGTATCCCTGCACGGGCGCACCGATGCGTACGGAAAGCTTTTCGGCGAAGTCCGTTTGCAGACGGCAGACGCCGCAGCGGCCCGCCATCAAGTTGTCGAAGAACTCCGTAGGATTTTTACCGATCGGAGAAATGATACCCAGTCCGGTGATGACGACACGGCGTGCCATGATATTCAGACGCTCAGGAGACAGCTCTTTGCTCTGCGAGCAGGCGTTCGACGATGCCGGCTATATCCCGAACGGTCTTGATTTCCACTCTCTCGTCGGGCAACTTGATATGAAACTTGTCTTCGAGGTTGAACATGAACTCGATGATCGATAGCGAATCCAGACCCAATGTTTCAAGCTGGGCATCGGGAGTTATTTCTTCACTGTTCAGCTCGAATTGCTCCACGAGCATGTGCTGGATGGTCTGCAGTGTATTCATATTGGCTTCTGATTGTGTTGGGTTCATGCGGTATGCACCAGGCTCAGGCGCGTGGGATGTATCACCGGTGCACCATCTCGATCTGTGGAGTCGTTCATGCCGGCAGCCGGCCTCCCATTGATGCTGTCAAAAAACTTAATGGTTTCGTCTGCAACCTGTTCGCGCTCGTTATCCATGGTGATGATGTGATAGCTGTTGTGCAGCATGATCTTGACCACCTTGGCTGAAGCTATGTGCGTGACCACGAAATCGGCACTGCGCGGTGTCGAGACGTCATCCTCGATAGCGTGGATGATGAGCGCAGGTGCTGTTACCTTGTGCAGGTTACGCTTGACCGATTTGATCAGCAACTCGGCTTGGTGGATGGCGGGCAGAGTCAGGTTGGAAGCGCCGGCGATGGATGAGGTCCGGTGTTTCATTTCGCGCGCCACCCAGCGGCGCAATTGCTGATTTTTCAGGCCGAATGGTTCGCGTTCCTTGTAGGTATAGAGATAACGGAACGGAGTGTAATAACCGAGCGGCAACATGAAGCGGTACCAGGGGATACTCCAGCCGTCGTAAAACAGGGTCGTGGCGAGCAGCGCCAGGCCGTTGATTTCAGCGCTGGCTTCTTCCGCTATGCTCAGCGCCAGCACGGCACCTATACAGAGTCCGCCGACGGAGACGGTCTTGTATTGCCGTTTCAAGTCGCGCAGTTCAAGCATGACCTGGCCGCGCCAGTCGCGCCACGGCGTGACGGAATACGGCGTGTCGCCCTCCGTATAGCCATAGCCCTTGAAATGCGGCACGCGCACGCTGTAGCCCGCCTTGTGCAGGCGCTTGGCCAGCGGCAGCATTTCGGTGGGCACACCCTGCAAACCGTGAATTAACAGGACGGCGTGTTCGCCAGCAATCAGTTCAATCATGTTTCACCGATAGAGAAAAATTATTTTCAGGTCGTATGTAGAATATCTTCTAATCCAAGCCCAGTTCGCGCTCATGTGAGGAATTCTTGGGCGCACCATATCGCCTTGCGACCCACAAATACGCCGACGGTAATACCAGCAGGGTCAACAATGTGGCGCTGATCAGTCCGCCGATAACAACGACTGCGAGCGGGCGCTGCGTTTCTGCGCCTATGCTGTGCGACAGCGCCATGGGCAGCAGCCCGAACATCGCCAGCAGCGCGGTCATCAGCACTGTCCGCAAGCGCGACATCGCTCCGTCATGCACGGCCTGTTCGGGAGTGTGTCCCGCTTCAATCAGCTGATTGAATACCGTGACCATCACGACACCGTTGAGCACCGCTTGACCGAATAGTGCGATGAAGCCGATGGCAGCGGAGACCGACAACGGGATGCCGGTGACAAATAGCGCCACGATGCCGCCTATCAATGCAAAGGGGATATTCGCCACAATCAGCAACGCGCTTCTGAAGGAGCCAAAGGCATCGAACAGCAACACAAAGATCAGCAAAATCGATAGCGGTACGACCACGGCCAGTCGCGCCATGGCGCGTTCCTGATTTTCGAATTCACCGGACCAGCTCAATGAGACGTCGTTTGGAATTTTGATATTCGCTGCGACCCGCGCCTTCATGTCCGACACGACGCTGCCCATGTCCCGTCCCTGGATGAAGATGCCGATTGAAACCACACGCTGTCCGTTCTCGCGTGCGATGTCCAGTGCACCGAGAGTCTGTTTGAAGTGGGCAAGCTCGCTGATCGGAATCTGCGCGCCGCTCGGGGCGGCTATCAGCAGGCTGCCCAGCTTGTCGAGTGCGCGCTGATGCTCGCTCAAGCGCACAACCACAGAGAAATGCCGCTCGCCTTCCCATAATTCGGTCGTGGCTTTGCCGGCCAGTGCGGCTTCCACCGTATCTTGAATGTCACCGATATTGATGCCGTAACGTGCCGCCGCATCGCGGTCTATATCGATGACCTGCTGCGGCAGATCGCCATCGCGGTCGATATATGCGCGCGAAACACCGGGCACCGTGGAAACTTGCTCGACGATGGAACGCCCGATGGCGCGCAGTTGCACCAAATCATCCCCGTGGATCTTGATGACGATTTGCCCGTCGATTTGGGAGATGCTTTCCAGCACATTGTCGCGTATGGGTTGCGAGAAAGAGGTTTCGATGCCGGGTAATGACGATGCGGCCTGGTCCATTTGCTCGATGATTTTCTCTTTGTTGAATCCTGGCCGCCAGGTTTGTTCGGGCTTGAGTTCAACAAAAAATTCACCGGAGTTGAATATCTTCGGATCGGTTCCGTCATCGGGGCGCCCGAACTTGGAAATCACGGTGTTGACCTCGGGTACGCTGTGCAAGGCCTCGCGTATGCGCCGCGCCGCCAGCTGTGCTTCTGATTGCGAAACAGAAGGGGGTAGCGATACGTTGACCCAGATCGACCCTTCATCGAGTTCGGGGAGGAATTCTGTGCCAAGACGGCTACCCAGAACGAGGGCCGCCACCAATAGCAATAGCGCCACACTCATCACCTTGCCCGGGCTGGCTACCGCCCATTTGAAAGCCGGTTCATAGATGCGCTTGAACCATAACAGCAAGCGGTTATCGTGGTGAGGGATGCGGTCGCGCAGCAACCACAGGCAAAGCAGCGGCACCAGCGTCAGCGACAGGATCAGCGAACCGATCAATGCCGAAGTGACCGAAAACGCCATGGGCGCGAAGATACGGCCCTCGGCGCGTTGCAGCGTGAAGATGGGGATGTGTGCCGCGATGATTACCAGCATCGAAAACAATGTCGGGCGACCGACTTCGATCACGGCATTGTAAATAGTGCGCATGCGCTGCTTGAAATCCTGCTGTGCCGTATCACTTAAACTGCCCAGTCGCAGGAACACGTTTTCCACCACGATCACGGCACCGTCGACGATGATGCCGAAGTCCATCGCGCCCAGAGACAGCAGATTGGCGGGCATGCCGAGAAACGTCAGGCCGATAAACGTGGACAGCACAGCCAGTGGAATGATGCTGGCCACGATCAATGCAGCGCGCAAATTTCCCAGGAACAACAGTAATATCGTTGTTACCAGCAATGCGCCTTCCAGCAAATTGCCGAACACCGTGTGCAGGGTCTTGTCGATCAGCCATTGCCGGTCGTAGTAGGGCTTCAGCTGTACGCCCACCGGCAGCCCGTGGGCATTCAATTCGGCAACGGTCTGCTTGATGCCCCTGAGCACTTCGGAAGGATTGTCTCCTTTGCGCATCAGCACCAGGCCGTTGACGATGTCGTCGTCGTTATCCTGCCCGACCAGGCCTTGCACCGGGGCGCTGGCCTCGCTCACCTTGGCGACGTCACGCACCAGAATCGGCACGCCCTTGCCGTTATCACCTACCACTACCCGCTCGATGTCAGCCGATGTCTTGAACAAACCCAGGGAGCGTACCAGGAACTGCTGGCGGCCTTGTTCCACGGCACCGCCGCCAGCATTTGCGTTGGCGCGCGACAGGGCACCGAATAATTGGCTTAGTGTGAGTTTCGCATCGCGCATGCGCGCTAGATCAGGGTTGACCTCATATTGCTTGATGGCCCCGCCCATCGATACGACATCGGCCACACCGGGCACTTTTTTGAGCGCCTTTTCCACGACCCATTCCTCGATTTCGCGCAGCTGACGCGAATTCAGGTGATCACCCTGGACGCGGAAACGGAAGATCTCGCCTATGGAAGTGGATAAGGGCTCCACATCAGGTTCCACGTCCGGCGGCAGATCGATGCCGCGCAGCCGTTCAAACACCAGTTGACGTGCTTCCTTGTCGGTGGATTTGTCATTGAACGTGATCATCATGAACGACAGGCCGAACTGCGTATGGGTGAACATACGCACGGTGTTCGGCATACCCGACATGGCCACCTCGATCGGGATGGTGACCTGCTTTTCCACTTCCTCGGCGGCATGACCGGGGTACAAGGCGACCACATTCACCTGGATGTCAGATACATCCGGAAATGCTTCGATGGGCAGATTCTGGAAGGCGAGAATACCACCCAGAATGAAGAACACTGTGCCCAGTACCACAAACAAAGGCTGGGTCAGGGCAAAACGGACGATACGGTTGATCACGTTGGCAGTCCCTGTTTATTTGGCGGACATCTTGTCGGTGGGTGTGCCTTGGGATGGGGTAATTGCTCCAGACGGTGGATTTTCGTCGAGCAGTTTTTGCAGATACAGTGCCCCGTCCACCACGACTTCGTCACCCTTGTTCAATCCTTGTGCGATCGACACCCATGTTTCATTGCTTGCCACCGGAACTATGGTCTTGAGGGTGTATTGTCCTTCTGCGGTCTTGACGAAGACCTGCTGTTCTTCATGGTTCAGAAACACCGCCTTTGCCGGTACGTCCAGTGCGCCGTGCGCCTGGCTGGTCAATTCTGCGGTCACGTACATTTCCCCTTTTAAATGCCGTTCGGGGTTGCGCAACTTTGCGCGCACTTTTATGGTCCGGCTGGTGGCGTCCAGCGCGTCGCCGATATAGTCGATCTGTGCCTTAAACGATTCTTGCGGCCATGCGCTGGCGTGCAAGGTCACTTTCATGCCTGGATGCAGCATGTTGAGTGCGCGTTCGGGTGCGTCGATCCAGCACCACAGATAGGTAGGATCGCTGACCACGAACAGCGGTGAGCCAGGCTGGTCTGGTCGCCATTCCATGCCGGGATTGGTATTGCGTTCGACCACTACACCGGCAATCGGGCTGCGCAGTGTGTAGCGTTGATCCACTGAGCTGCTTGCACCCAATATTTTGAGTCGCAACCGGGTGCGTTCGGCTTCGGCGCGGGCGCGTTCCATATCCAGTTGTGCCTGCTCCATATCCTTGGTTGCCACACCGCTGACGGCGAGCAAATCCCTGGTGCGTGCCAGGCTACGCTCGGCTTGCGCCAACTCTGCCTGCGCGCGCGCCGATTCGGTCTGCGCGCTACCAAGTTCGGGTGAACTCAAATACGCCAGAGGCTGGCTGGCTTCGACCTGAGATCCAGGCTGCACCGCGATGTCTTCAAGGCGCCCAGCTATGGGCGGCGTAATGCGGCTGGTATGATCTTCGTCCCAGACGATATGGGCAGGTAGGCTAAGCACGCTCTCTTGTGCGGATACGACAGGTGCGGTGAGCAAACGTTGCACCATCGATGAATTGGCAGGAAAACTGATGATGCGGCCTGAAATGGCCGGCTCATCGGCCGGCAACGGGGCAGGGGTCTTGGCGCAGGCGGTCAGCAGGATTGCATACGCGGCAATACAAAGTTTGGCAGTGGTGCGTATGTGTAAATCAATTTTAATCATCTGGCCGATTCTCCTTGTGCCAATGTGTGTGGTTGTACAGTTGCGGATTCCGTACCTTGCGTTTTTGATGCAGTTGGGCGATTCCACCAGCCGCCACCGAGAGCCTGATAAAGCGCTGCCGTATCACCAAGGCGATTGGTTTGTGCCTGGATCAGGTTGATCACGGAGAGTTGATGGCTCTGCTCGGCGGCGAGCAGCGTCTGGTAATTGACGTAGCCAGCTTCATATTGTTTGCGGGTCAGGGTTGCTGCGGTCTGTGCGGCACGCTCGGACGTGTCAGCCGCCTTAAGCGCATTAGCGTCTGACTGGATGATATGCAGCGCATCCGCCACATTTTGCAACGCTGTAATCACGGTACCGCGATATTGTGCGCCAGCCTGGATCAGGGCCTGCTGTGCGGCACGCGATTTGGCACGCAAGGCTCCGCCGTCAAAAATCGTATAGGCGACATCCGCAGTCAAATCGAAGAAGCCACCGCCGCTGCGGAACATCCAGCCCGGCGTTGATGCCATGCCGCCCACTGCTGCCGAAATAGAAAATTGCGGCAAGGTATTGGCAATGGCCACGCCTGTCTGTGCACTGGCAAAATGCAATTGTTCCTCGGCGGCACGAACATCGGGACGTTGCTCGACGATTTTGGAAGGCAGGCTAAGTGGCAGTTCCTGTGGCAAATGCAATGCGGCAAGCTCAAACTTCTCTTCCACATCTTCATTGGGCATATTGCCTGCCAGCGCGCGGATCAGGTCACGAGTTTGTTCCAGTTGTTTGCGCAACGGGATGGCCGATTGTTCGGCGAGTGCCAACGCGGATTCCTGCGCCGCCACCTCCATGCCGGATACGTAACCTAGCTTGAACTGGTTACGCAAGATGGTCATGGTCTCTGTGTTGCTCGCGATGATTTTCTCCAGCGCCGCAAGCTGGGCACGCAATGAAGCTTCCTGTATGGCAGCGGCAACCACATTGGAGGCCAAGGTGATATAGGTGGCTTCCAGCTGCAGTTGTTGTGCATTCACCTGTGCTTGTGCGGATTCCGCCTGCCTGCGGTTGAGGCCAAACACATCCGGCACATAGCCGACGGTCAATTGCGCGACATGGAAATTGTAGTAGACCGGACTTGCCGGGCCGGGCGGGGCTTGGATCAATTGGCCGTTACCCTGTATTCCGGGGGCGCTACTACCCATGTTCCCTGCCAGCTTGTTACGCGATGCCGAATAATTGGCGCCGACGGTGGGATAGAAAAATCCCTCTTGGGCTTGAGCATATTGCTGGGCCTGATGCAATGCTGCTTGAGCCGACTCGATACCGGGATTTTCCTTGAACGCGCGCTTGACCAAAGAATTTATTTGCGGCGACTGGAACAGTGTCCACCAATCAAATGGAATATCCGCTGCCGGGTTAAATCGTTGCGCTTCCCCCGCTGGCACAGGTGCTGATACGGTTGCCTCCGTTACCCCGCCACCGGGCAGATAGCCGTTGGCGGTGGGTGCAGGCGGGCGCTTGAAATCCGGGCCTGCGGCACAACCGGCCAGTGCCGCTGCAAGCAGCAGGGTTGTTAAATATAATTTATTGTTTGACACAGATATTGGGGTGATGAACACTAAGTCTAATCAACGTTATTCGATGTAACTGTTCCGGACAGATAGCAAACATACGGTATCTCTTGCGGTACTTCGCAAGTAAAGTGCTACAAAAAAACGGAGCAGTCGCCTGCCCCGATGAACTTAGGTGTTATACCTAAGATGGAGAAAACAGAGTTCAAGTCAATGAAGTTTGCGCGCCACTTAAAAAATTAAGTGGGGTATTATGAAAACTCTATCTGACCATTTCCTGACCGCATGCGCCTACTGTTAGTTGAAGACAACCACCCCCTAGCTGACGTCATTTGTCGCTCGCTCCGGCAGGATGGATATGTCATCGATTGGGCCAAAAATAGTAACGAGGCGAATGGTTGGCTGTTGGGCCAAAGCTATGATGTCGTGCTGCTGGATCTGGGCTTGCCGGATGCAGATGGATCGGACGTGCTGCGCCGTTTGCGCGCAACCGGCAATCGGGCGCCAGTTCTTGTATTATCGGCTCGTGAGGCGGTGGACGAACGGGTTCGCCTACTTGACCTGGGTGCGGACGACTATGTGGTCAAACCGATAGCGCTCAACGAACTGGAAGCACGTATTCGTTCCCTGGTACGCCGTAGTCATGGCAATGCAGATCCGGAAATAAGCATAGGCTCGTTACGCATCGATACTGTCGGTCAGCGCGCTTTGGTGAATGACAGGCCGCTCGAATTAAGTTCCAGAGAGCTGGCGGCGCTGGAATACATTGCCAACCGCGCCCGCCGCATTGTTACCAAAGAGCAATTATTGCAAGCGCTTTATGGTTGGCAAGACGATATCAATTCGGTCAATGCCGTGGAAAAAGTAATTTCGAGATTACGTGCCAAGCTGGAGGGATCGGGAGTGATGATTCGGACAGTACGCGGTCTCGGGTATAGCTTGGGAACAGATGAAGATCCGCCAGCCTAGCCTCGCACGGCAACTGCTCCGGCAATTGCTGCCGCTGATGGCGGTGATCATTGTCACAGGCGGCGGCGTGGTTTATTTTGTTGCGCACAGGGAGGCCACCGTGGCTTACGACAGGGCGCTGATGGACGTATCCCTGGCGCTCGCCAGTCAGGTCGAAGTCGTGGACAATGGTTTATACCTGCAGCTACCCGCAATTGCCGAAAAGGTTTTGCTGGTCGACGGTTATGACAAATTGTTTTATGAAGTTGTCGATCTGAACGGGAAAACAATTGCGGGTAATGTCGAGTTGCCCCGTCCCGCCAGACCCTTCGAGGATGGCAAACTCTATTACGATGGCAAGCTCAACGGCAAAACAGTGCGAGTCGCGGCCCTGCTGGGCGATCGCAATGGCAGGCCATTCACGGTTCTTTCCGCCGAGACGGAATTAAAGCGCGATTGGCTGGTTGGTGAAATCGTATTGGCCATGTTGATACCCGAGGGCTTGCTGATTATCGCGGCCATCTTCATGATACGCAGAGGTGTCCGGCATGGCCTTGCATCCATTCAGCCTATGCGGGAAGAATTGGTGCGGCGAACGCATACCGACTTGAGCCAATTGCCCTTGAAAGATATTCCGGAAGAGATTTACCCGATATTTACCGAGGTAAATGAATTGCTGGAACGGCTCTCGCATGCCTTGGATGCCAACCGGCGTTTTATCGCAGATGCGTCGCACCAGTTGCGCACGCCGATCGCAGCACTGCAGGCCGAGGCCGAGATGGCACTGCGTTCTGCCGACCCGGGCGTATCCCTTAAAAAGATAGTTGCGGGAACACGCCGTGTTACCCATCTGGCTCGCCAGCTTTTGACATTGAGCCGTCTTGAGCCGCAACAAATACACCCGAGTATGATTATCGATCTTGCCGAGCTGACCAAGGATGCAGCAGAACGCTGGATGCCCTTGGCGCTCGCGCGCAATATCGATCTCGGCTTCGAGTTGAGTCCGGCCATGGTAAGGGGAGATCCCATCTGGCTTGAAGAGTTGGCCAACAACCTGATCGACAACGCGATTCGTTATACACCTGTCGGTGGTGTCGTCACAGTGCGTTGCGGCGGCACCGCCAGCCAGACAAGCTGGGAGGTCGAGGATAGCGGGCCGGGAATCCCCAAAGAAGAACACCAGCGCATATTCGAGCGTTTTTACCGGCTCGACACAACCGGTGTGGATGGGTGCGGGCTTGGCTTGGCCATAGTGCGCGAAATTGTCTTTAACCATCAGGCATCGATAACGATTGAAAAAGGGCCAAGTTTGGGCGGGGCATTGATCCGTGTGATTTTTCCGCCGATACAGGACATTCCGCCTGGAAATTAGATTCGCGATCTTTCTGGGGATGGTAGATTTTGCCGCGTAATATTTTTATTTATTGCTGCATCGCAGTGATGCTTTAACCGCTGCGAGTGACAGCTCAACATAAAATAACCGCATAAATTTAGGATGACATGACCTATCTTACTGATTCAGCGTACCGCCCAACCTTTATACGTATGGTGCTTTCAAGGCCGAGGTTATTCAGCTCGGTTCTGGTCGGGGCGCTGGCGGCATTCCTCTTGCCGGAATCCTGGGCATTGCACGATGTCACGCGGGCGATCGTCGGATGGAATATCGGGGCGTGGCTTTATTTGATGTTGGCTGCCCGCATGATGTTCTGGACCACCCATGAAAAAATACGGGTTCGCGCCATCAAGCAGGATGACGGAAGATATGTCGTGCTGGGGATGGTGATCGTTGCTGCCATCGTGGCTATCGGTGCAATCGTCGCCGAGCTTGGGGTGGCCAAGGACATGCATGGCATGCTCCGGTACGAACACATTGCCCTTGCCGTGATGACTATCCTGTCCTCGTGGGCCTTTACCCAAGTGATGTTTGCGCTGCATTATGCGCATGACTTCTATGCTGCCAAGGAGCGCGGTAATCCAGGCGGGTTGGAATTTCCCAATGCGCCAGCGCCGGACTATGGCGATTTCCTTTATTTTTCCTGTGTGATAGGAACCTCCGGCCAGACCGCTGACGTCAGTTTCACCAGCAGGGCGATGCGCCGAACCGGTCTGGTGCACTGTGTCCTGGCATTTTTTTTCAATACCACCTTAGTGGCTTTGACCATTAATATTGCTTCCAGCCTGATATGAACTTGCAATCGGCAGTGGTGGTTATGTTTGCCGGAAATAAATTGGAGATGCAGTGTCAATTGGCAAATTGAAGAACATCATCATTGGACTGGGAGGGTGTGGAGTCTTATTGGGGATACCCGCAGTGCATGCAGATACGGGTGAGTCTATTTCGGCAGAAGCATGGGCTTTCAAGTTCACGCCATCCTACTATGTCACCACCCATGAAAAAGATGCGACGGATCTTAATCTGCGTGCGAAGCATGGCCCGCATGCTGTTTGGCTGGGTTACTACCGGCGCGACAGCGAGTTCGAACAGGTTCGTACCGGCTATGAATATACGGCACAAATGCCATTCGGCCAACTGGTGCCGTCGTTGCAACTGGCTACGCGCGGTTTTGCCGGGGGATCCATCAACGCTCAGATCGGCGACTCGATCTATGCGCTGCTCGGTTTTGGCCGTACCAACATGAGAGATTATTACAACCTCAATTTTGATCCTAACGATTCCATCGAATATGGTCTCGGAACTCGCCTGCTGCCCCAATCAACCCTGTCGCTGTTTACTGTCAAGGATAATCGTCTGCATACCGGCCAAACGGTCACTCACACAATTTGGCGCATGTTGCCGGATGAGCATCAGCGCTGGACGGTGGATTTATCAAGCAAGCATGGCAGCGCAACTGCCTATGACGAAGCCGTATCCGGCAAAGCACTTTCGCTGACATATGATTACAGGGAAGCGTTTTTCCGGTTTGCATATGACCAGAAAGTCAATTTCTCCACCGAGGATCAGACCCGTTTTACCATTGGATTTCGATTTTAGGTTTCCAGCCGCGCCGGAATCCAGTAAAGTACTATTCCCTTCCTAACCGATAAGAGCAATAACATGAGTGAAAAAGGACAACAACTGCAAGACCCGTTTCTCAATGCATTGCGCAAAGAACATGTGCAGGTCGCGATCTATCTGGTGAATGGCATCAAGTTGCAAGGTCAGGTCGAGTCGTTCGATCAGTATGTGATCTTGCTGAAGAACACGATCACCCAGATGGTATATAAGCACGCTATTTCGACTATCGTTCCGGCACGCTCGGTCAGCATCCCGCACGACGCAGCCGAGTAATGCAACAGCCTTCAGGCGATACTGAAGCCGCAATTCTGGTCAGTATTGATTTCGGCAACAGCGATCACAGCGAAAGTTTGCAGGAGCTGCGCTTGCTGGCCGAAACTGCCGGTGTGCGAACCTTGGCTATCGTCGAAGCCAGACGACAACGCCCGGATGCCGCGTTGTTTGCAGGTAGCGGCAAGGTACAGGAAATTGCCGAGCTGGTAGAACGATTGGAAGCTCCGCTGGTCATTTTCAATCACGACCTCACGCCCGCGCAGATGCGCAACCTGACCGCCAAACTGAATACGCGCGTGATCGACCGGACCATGCTGATCCTGGATATCTTCGCGCAGCGTGCACAAAGCCACGAAGGCAAGGTTCAGGTCGAGATCGCGCAGCTCAAGTATCTGGCCACCCGCCTGGTTGGGATGAACCAGGACATGGGACAACAGAAGCATGCCGTGGGTGCGCGCGGTCCCGGTGAAACCAAATTGGAGCTGGACAGGCGCAAACTGGACAAACGTGTTCATCTGCTGAAAGAGCGCTTGGAACAACTCACGCGTCAGCGCGAAGTACGGCGCCGTGCACGCAACCGCCACGATGTGCTGTCGGTCTCTATCGTCGGCTATACCAATGCGGGAAAATCCACGCTATTCAACAAACTGACCCGTGCCAATGTATATGTGGCTGATCAATTGTTTGCCACATTGGATACCACGTCGCGCCGCATGTACACCGAGGATACGGGCGAGATCGTGGTGTCGGATACGGTAGGTTTCATCCGCCATCTGCCACACTCGTTGGTTGCCGCGTTCCGCAGCACACTGGAAGAGACGGTACAGGCCGATCTGTTGCTGCATGTGGTGGATGCCAGTAATCCCATGCGTGACGATCAGATCGCCGAGGTGAACAAGGTGCTGTCTGAGATCGACGCGGCGGATATCCCTCAGGTATTGGTATGCAATAAAATCGATTTGCTGGATGTGCCGCCCAGCGTGGAGCGTGATGAATATGGTAGAATCTCCCGCGTTTTTCTGAGTGCCAAAAGTGGTGCCGGCCTGGATGGCTTGCGGCTGGCTCTGACGGAAGCCAAGACTGCGCGCCAAGTTGCCGCAGCAAGTGAACATCAAATTAATCAAGCGAGTGACGAATATGGGATTGAATGATCCGCAATGGGGTAACAAGAACAATAATGGCGGCCCGCCCGATCTGGAAGAATTGCTGCGCAAGCTCAACGCAAAAGTGTCTGCCCTGATGGGCGGCAAGGGCGGTTCCGGAAAAGGCGGGGCAGGATCATCTGGCGGCTCGCCCATGCAGGGTTTTGCCGGTGGCCTCGGCTTGATCGCCGCGATCGTTGCACTGATCTGGGTGGGCAGCGGATTTTACATCGTGGATGCCAGCCAACGCGGCGTGGTATTGCGCTTTGGCAAAAAGGTCGAGATCACCGAACCCGGCCCGCGTTGGCATTTGCCATTTCCGATCGAAGGCGTTGAGATCGTCAATCTGAGCCAGGTCAGGACAGTGGAAGTCGGCTATCGCGATAACGTCAAGAACAAAATACTGAAAGAATCGCTGATGCTGACCGATGACGAGAACATCATCGATATCCAGTTCGCGGTGCAATACTTCCTGAGCGACCCGGCTGATTATCTGTTCAACAACCGCATGCCCGACGAGAACGTGCGTCAGGCGGCAGAAACGGCGATCCGTGAAGTGGTGGGCAAGAACAAGATGGATTTCGTGTTGTATGAAGGGCGCGAGCAAGTGGCGGCGGCGGCGACCACATTGATGCAGGAGATACTGAATCGTTATAAATCCGGCATTGTGGTGAGCAAGCTGACTATGCAAAACGCGCAACCGCCGGAGCAGGTTCAGGCTGCTTTCGACGATGCGGTAAAAGCGGGGCAGGATCGCGAGCGGCAGAAAAATGAAGGCCAGGCCTATGCGAATGATGTGATACCCCGTGCGCAAGGTACGGCAGCGCGTTTGATCCAGGAAGCTGAAGGTTACAAACAAAGCGTGATCGCCAATGCCGAGGGCGATGCCAGCCGCTTCAAACAGATTCTGGTGGAGTATGAAAAGGCGCCGGGGGTCACCCGCGAACGTATGTATCTGGACATGATGCAGCAGGTGATGGGTAATATCAGCAAGGTGATGGTCGATCAAAAGAACGGCAACAGCTTGCTGTATCTGCCATTGGATAAATTGATCGAGACCAGCCGATCGGGAGCGGCTGATACAGCTCCGACCGCCAAGGTGGATGCCGCACCGGCGACATCCCAGGGAAATGATAATACCGCCGCACAGCGCGCCCGCGATTCGTTGCTTGGCCGTGATCGGGAGGCACGATAATGAGAATCAATATTACCAATATCCTGATCGGCGCAGTGACTGTGATGATCATGGCAAGTCTGAGCCTGTTCGTTGTAGATCAACGCCAGACCGCCATTGTGTTTCAGTTGGGCGAAATGGTCAGCGTGAAGACCGATCCGGGTCTGTATTTCAAAGTGCCGCTGATGCAGAACGTGCGCTTCTTTGATTCGCGCATCCTGACGCTGGATACCGGAGAGCCCGAGCGTTTTATCACGGCGGAAAAGAAAAACGTGATGGTGGATTCTTTCGTCAAATGGCGCATCGTGGATGTGAAGCAATACTACATCAGCGTCGGTGGTGACGAGGTGCGAGCTCGGACGCGTCTGATGCAGACGGTCAATTCCAGCATGCGCGAGGAATTCGGCAAGCGCACCATACACGAGGTGGTGTCCGGCGAGCGCGAGCAGATCATGACCGTGTTGCGCGAAAAGACCGACAGCGATGCACGCAAGATCGGCGTACAAGTTCTGGATGTGCGCCTGAAGCGCGTAGATTTCCCCGCGGAAATCAGCGATTCGGTATATCGTCGTATGGATGCCGAGCGCAAGCGCGTGGCCAATGAATTGCGTGCCTCGGGTGCAGCGGACGGTGAAAAGATCAAAGCCAATGCTGACAAGCAACGCGAAGTGACCCTGGCTGAAGCTTATCGCGAAGCGCAGAAAACCAAGGGTGAGGGCGATGCCAGAGCATCCGCATTGTATGCGGCCGCATTCGGAAAAAATCCGGAATTCTATTCGTTCTACCGCAGCCTTGAAGCTTACAAGGAAAGCTTTAAAAACAAGAGCGACGTGATGGTGCAGGACCCGAGTTCGGCTTTCTTCAAGTATCTTAAAAGTTCCGCCAAAGGTGGGAAGTAGTGCTGCAATATTGGCTGCTCGGTCTGGCGATGATGCTGGTGATCGAAGGCCTGCTGCCGTTCTTGCTGCCCGAGTTGTGGCGCGAAACCTTTCGCAAGCTGGTGACGTTGACGGAAGGGCAGCTGCGTTTTATCGGACTTACCTCGATGTTGTCCGGCCTGTTGTTGTTGTATTGGATAAAATGATGGTGTCCTGATGCAAAACTGGTTACTCCCCGAATACATCCAGGACATGTTGCCGGACGAGGCGTGGCGTGTCGAACAGATGAGGACCCGGTTTCTCGATCTGTTGCGCAAATCCGGTTATCAATTGGTTGTACCTCCGTTATTGGAGTATGCCGAGTCGCTGCTGCTTGATGGCAGTGATGACATGGACCTGCGCAGCTTCAAACTGGTCGACCAGTTGAGCGGACGCACCTTGGCGTTGCGCGCCGATATCACCCCGCAGGCAGAACGTATCGATGCTCATTTGCTTAACTATCAAGGCGTGGCACGGCTGTGTTACGCGGGCAGCGTGTTGCACACTCAGCCGGTCGGACTGACGCGCACCCGTGAGCTTCTGCAAATCGGCGCCGAATTATATGGGCACGGTGGCTTGGAGAGCGACTTGGAGATACAGCAGTTGATGCTTCAATCTTTGGCTGTGCTGGGCATCACGGATGTGCATCTCGATCTTGGCCATGTCGGTGTGTTTCGCGCGCTGGTGAGCCACGCCAAGCTCGACAAGGATATCGAGAGCGAATTATTTGCTGCGCTGCAAAGCAAGGACAGTACGGCTTTGCAAGCACTGGCAAAGCCTCTGGATGCAACCTTGCGCAACGCTTTGCTGGCACTGCCTACACTATATGGCAAATGCGCGGAGGTGCTGGAAAGGGCTCGAGCGTTGTTGCCGGACTATCCGGGAATGAGTACAGCATTGGCTGATTTGCGTATTATTTCCGGCAAGTTGCAGCCGCTGGTGTCCAGCGTGAGCATAGATCTCGCCGATCTGCGCGGTTACCACTATCACAGCGGTATGGTGTTCGCCGCCTACCATGCTGGAAGCCACGATGCGATTGCGTTGGGCGGGCGCTATGACGACCTCGGCAAGAGCTTCGGGCGGGCGCGGGCCGCGACCGGATTCAGCATGGACTTGCGCCAGTTGTATCGCCTGTTGCCGCCGCAGGCGGACAGGATGGGCGTATGTGCGCCGCATTCTGACGATGCTGCCTTGTGCGACAAGATCGCACAGTTACGCGCGGCAGGGGAGACAGTGGTGGTGGATTTGCTCGGTGACGTGGCATTGCGCAAGGAATTGCAATGCGACCGCGAATTGGTTTTGCGCAATGGTGTTTGGCAGATCGTCGCGCTTTGATTATTAAAACTCGAAAGTTTAGTAATGGCTAAGAATGTAGTGGTAATCGGCACCCAGTGGGGTGACGAGGGCAAGGGCAAGATTGTCGATTGGCTGACCGATCATGCGCAAGGCGTGGTGCGCTTTCAGGGCGGCCATAATGCCGGCCATACTTTGGTGATCGCGGGCAAGAAAACCGTGTTGCACCTGATTCCCTCGGGCATCCTGCGCGACCATGTGATGTGTTATATCGGCAACGGCGTGGTGCTGTCGCCTTCAGCATTGCTCAAGGAAATGGATGAGCTGCAACAGGCCGGGATCGATATCTATAACCGCATGAAGATTTCCGAAGCATGCCCGTTGATTCTGCCCTATCACGAAGCGATTGACAAAGCCCGTGAATTGGCGAAAGGCGATGCCAAGATAGGTACCACCGGGCGCGGGATCGGCCCGGCCTACGAGGACAAAGTGGCGCGCCGTGCGATACGCCTGCAGGATATTTTTTACCGCGAACGGTTCGCCGCAAAACTGGGCGAAGTATTGGATTACCATAATTTCGTGCTGAAAAATTACTTCAATACCGGGACAATAGATTTCCAGAAAACCCTGGACGACACGCTGGCATTGGCGGAACGCATCAAGCCGTTGGTGATGGACGTGCCGCGTGCCTTGTACGAAGCCAATCAGGCCGGCAAGAGCCTGCTGTTCGAGGGCGCGCAGGGCGCGTTGCTGGACATCGATCATGGCACTTATCCGTTCGTTACATCCAGCAACTGTATCGCCGGCGCGGCCTGTGCCGGAGCAGGAGTGGGACCGCAGATGCTGCATTATGTGCTGGGCATCACCAAGGCTTACACGACGCGTGTTGGATCCGGCCCCTTTCCGACCGAGCTGTATGACGCGGTTGATAAGCGTGATCCGATCGGGGAAGGTTTGGCCAAACGCGGCCACGAGTTTGGTTCCACTACCGGGCGTGCGCGCCGTTGCGGCTGGTTCGATGCGGCAGCACTGAAACGTTCGATCCAGATCAATGGTGTGTCAGGATTGTGCGTCACCAAGCTGGACGTGATGGATGGTATGGAAACTGTGCGCATCGGTGTGGGTTATCGCATCAATGGCGTGGACAGTGATATTTTACCGGCAGGTGCAGATGCATTGGCGGATTGCCAGGCAATCTATGAAGAAATGCCGGGCTGGCGTGAAAGCACCTTGGGAGTGCAGCACTATGAAGAGTTGCCCAAGGCCGCGCGCAATTATCTGGAGCGCATCGCCAAGGTTTGTGGTGTGCCGGTCGATATGGTTTCAACCGGGCCTGATCGGGACGAGACTATCGTGCTGCGCCATCCGTTCGAATAGTCGCGCGGAGAATATTTTCCGCCATCTCTACGCAGTACCAAATTTGGTTTCCACCATGATGCCGATCTCCTTGAGGAAGGGGGTTGGCAGAATACCGCCGGCACAGACGATGATTGCGTCATTGCGCAGTTCGATGATCTGGCCTTGGTATTCAAGAGCAACCAGGTCTTTTGAGACACTCTTGACGTTGGATTTAAGCATGACTTTTAATTTCCCCCGAGCTTCCAATGCCTGCAGCCGCTCGCGATTTTTCTGCTTGCCCCGGCCAAATGCCTCGCTGCGGTAAGAGATCGTAACTGTTGTACCGGGTTCATCGGCTATTGAACAAGCTGCTTCCAGGGCACTGTCGCCTCCACCCACTACCAAGACATGCATGTTCCGGTATTGTTCAGGATCGATCAGGCTATACACGACCTTCGGTAAATCCTCGCCTGGCACACCCAGTTTGCGCGGTGTACCGCGGCGGCCAATGGCCAGCAATACTGTACGGGTGTCATAAGTTTGCTTGTTGGTTTTAACCACAAATCCCTTGTCAGTCTTGTTAATGTTTTCCATCCTCTCGTTAAAATTTATTTTTACGCCGGTTTTCTTGACGACGCCATCCCAGAATTCAAGCAGGGCTTCCTTGCTGATCTCACCCATTTTGACCTGACCGATGATAGGCAGCTTGACTGGGGCAGTCATGGCGATCTTGTTGCGTGGATATTGAAATATGGCACCACCCAGCGAGCTTTCCTGTTCCAGGGTCACATACCTGAGCTTTCCTTCTATCGCGCCCAGTGTGGAGGCCAGGCCGGCTGGGCCGGCCCCCACGATGACGACGTCTAGGGCGTTGGAATTGCTTTTGAGCTTCTTGATGGTATTGATCGCTTGAGTACCCTGAGATGCCGCTTTGCGAATCAGTCCCATACCGCCCAGTTCACCGGCGATGAATATTCCTTTCACATTGGTTTCAAAATTTGGATCGACCTGAGGAATATCCATCCCGCGTTTTTCAGTGCCAAATACAAGTGAAATGGCATTGTGCGGACAAGCTGCCGCACAGGCACCATGACCGATACAAACGGTGGGGTTAACAAGGTATGCTTTGCCGCCAATCATCCCTATTGCTTCTTCAGGGCAGGCGCTAAC
>CAIOKY010000049.1 GCA_903858965.1 uncultured Nitrosomonadales bacterium
GATGTCGCCCGCGAATACTTCCTTGATTTCTTCGCGCTCATTTGCATGCATCAGCAAAATACGGCCGACGCGCTCTTTCTTGCCCTTGATCGGGTTGTAAATAGTATCACCGGATTTAAGCATGCCGGAATAAACGCGGAAAAATATCAGCTGGCCCACAAAAGGATCGGTCATGATCTTGAACGCCAAGCCGGAGAATGGCTCATCATCTGAAGCTTTGCGCTCACCGATGGTGCCATTCGGCAATTCACCCTTCACCGGGGGAATATCAGTTGGCGCCGGCAGGTAGTCGATCAACGCGTCCAGCATGGCCTGCACGCCCTTGTTCTTGAACGCGGAACCGCACAACATCGGCACGATTTCGCTGGCGATGGTACGGATACGCAGACAACTCTTGATTTCCGCTTCGGACAAGTCACCTTCTTCGAGGTACTTGTTCATCATTTCTTCAGACGCCTCGGCAGCGCTTTCCACCATCTTTTCGCGCCATTCCTTGGCTTTCGCCAGCAACTCGGCAGGAATATCGCGCAGCTCAAATTTCATGCCCTGCGAAGCTTCATCCCAGTAAATTGCCTTCATGCGAATCAGGTCGATCACGCCCTCGAACTTCTCTTCGGCGCCGATCGGAATCTGGATGGCAATCGGATTGGCATGCAAACGGGTACGCATTTGGTCGTACACCTTAAAGAAGTTCGCACCCTGGCGATCCATCTTGTTCACAAAAGCCAGGCGAGGCACGCGGTATTTGTTGGCTTGGCGCCACACAGTTTCAGACTGGGGCTGCACTCCGCCCACGGCGCAATACACCATGCACGCGCCATCCAGCACACGCATGGAACGCTCCACCTCAATAGTGAAATCAACGTGACCCGGGGTATCGATAATATTGATACGGTGCTCGGGAAGCGTCTTGTCCATTCCCTTCCAGAAGCAGGTCGTCGCAGCCGAGGTGATGGTGATGCCGCGCTCTTGCTCTTGCTCCATCCAGTCCATGATGGCTGCGCCGTCATGCACTTCGCCGATTTTATGACTCACACCGGTATAAAACAGAACACGCTCTGTAGTAGTGGTCTTGCCTGCGTCGATATGTGCGCTGATACCGATATTGCGATAACGCTCAATGGGGGTTTTACGTGCCACGGTAGATGCCTAACTATATTGTATTGGGTTAAAACTACGGGATTAAAAACAGAACCCGACGGACTTAAAAACGGAAATGCGAGAACGCCTTGTTCGCCTCTGCCATACGGTGAACTTCCTCACGCTTTTTCACCGCACCGCCGCGGCCTTCAGCCGCATCAATCAACTCGCCAGCCAGACGCATGCCCATCGATTTTTCGCCACGCTTGCGCGCTGCTTCGCGCAACCAGCGCATCGACAATGCCATACGACGGGAAGGACGAACCTCGACCGGCACTTGATAGTTGGCACCACCAACACGGCGGCTCTTGACTTCAACTTGCGGCTTGGCATTATTCAAAGCGAGGTTGAATATCTCGATCGCATCCTTGCCGGTTTTCTTGCCGATCTGCTCCAGCGCACCGTACAGAATGCGCTCGGCAACCGACTTCTTTCCCGAAGTCATCAACACGTTCACGAACTTGGATAAATCCTGATTGCCGAATTTAGGATCTGGCAGAATTTCGCGTTTGGGAACTTCTCTACGTCTTGGCATAGCTACCTCAGTTTATTTTGGCTCGAATAATTACTAAAACTTAAATTACTTCTCTGGAAGATTATGCTTTCTTGGCGCGCTTCGCGCCGTACTTGGAGCGGGCCTGCTTACGGTCTTTCACGCCAGCGGTATCCAGACTGCCGCGCACCATGTGATAACGCACACCCGGCAAATCCTTTACGCGACCACCGCGCAGCAATACCACCGAGTGCTCCTGCAAATTGTGGCCTTCGCCGCCGATATAACTAATCACTTCGAAACCATTGGTCAAGCGCACCTTGGCCACCTTACGCAACGCAGAGTTAGGCTTCTTCGGGGTCGTGGTATAAACACGCGTACACACACCACGCTTTTGCGGGGAACCCGCGAGGGCCGGCACCTTGCTCTTTTCTACGATTGCAGCGCGGGGCTTGCGGATCAACTGGTTAATGGTTGGCATTGTCTACACACCTCAAAATTTCGTTATAAAGCGATTAAAAATCATCAATTAAAAAAACATCGTCGCAGCCGGACCATTGAATGCATCCGCTGCGACGGGAAAAAAGGTTGCGAATTCTAGAGAGAAACCCCCGATGTGTCAAGCAATTCGCCCGACTCAACCGCATCGCCCTCTTGCAACTCACGCCCTTCGGCAATATCGATTCCCAAACGCTGTTTGCGCCGCGTAACGTGATAGGCCAATCCGGTACCGGCCGGAATCAAGCGTCCGACGATAACGTTCTCCTTCAAGCCGCGCAAATCATCACGCTTGCCCATGATCGCAGCTTCGGTCAACACGCGCGTAGTCTCCTGGAACGATGCAGCCGAGATGAACGAATCGGTAGACAACGATGCCTTGGTGATACCGAGCAGCACAAACTCGTATGACGCAGGTTTTTTACCATCCGCAGTCACCCGTTCGTTTTCCGCCAGCAGGTCGGCGCGCTCGACTTGTTCGCCGGTAATGAAGCGGGTATCACCCACCTCCGTAATCTGCACGCGGCGCAACATCTGCCGCACGATCACTTCGATGTGCTTGTCGCTGATCTTCACGCCCTGCAGGCGATACACCTCTTGCACTTCATCTGTGATATAGCGGGCCAGAGCCTCCACACCCAGCAAACGCAAAATGTCATGCGGGTCGGCCGGACCGTCCACGATCATCTCACCCTGGTTGACCACTTGGCCATCATGTGCCAGGACATGTTTCTCCTTGGAGATCAGGAACTCGTTGGCAAGCCCGTCCACGTCTGTGATCACCAGGCGCTGCTTGCCTTTGGTGTCCTTGCCGAATGACACTATACCGGTACATTCCGCCAACATACCGGCATCCTTGGGCACACGCGCCTCGAACAACTCGGCAACGCGTGGCAAACCACCGGTAATATCGCGGGTCTTGCTGCTCTCTTGCGGGATGCGCGCCAGCACGTCACCCACACCGACCTGCTGCCCGTCCTCGACAGTAATGATGCAGCCCGTCTGGAAAGTCACGCTTACCGCCGTTTCAGAGCCGGTCAGCTTAACCTCTTTGCCCGCTTTATCATACAAACGCACCATAGGGCGCACACCCTTGCTTTGCGCGGTGGAACGTTTCGGGTCGATCACCACCAGCGTAGACAAGCCGGTCACTTCATCGATCTGCTTGGCGACGGTAACGCCCTCTTCGACATTCTGGAAGCTCACTGTACCGGCGTATTCCGTAATGATAGGACGAGTATGCGGATCCCAGGTCGCCAGCACCACGCCTGCACGCACTGTATCGCCCTGTTTGACTGACAATGCCGCGCCGTAAGGAACCTTGTGACGTTCGCGTTCACGGCCGTGGTCGTCGGCAATAATCACCTCTGCACTGCGCGCCACCACGATCACCTCACCACGCACGGTAGTCACCACGCGCATGTTGGTGCTGTACTTCAGCACACCATTGGATTTGCTTTCCACCTGGCTGGCCACTACGGTACGCGAAGCCGCGCCACCGATGTGGAAGGTACGCATGGTCAACTGGGTACCCGGCTCACCGATGGATTGCGCTGCAATCACACCGACTGCTTCGCCCACATTCACCAGGCCACCGCGTCCCAGATCTCGGCCATAACACTTGGCACACAATCCAAAGCGGGTTTCACAATTCAACGGGGTACGCACGCGCACCTCGTCAACACCAAGTATCTCGATGCGCTCCACCGCTGTTTCATCCAGCAGCACACCGGCTTCGTACAGCGTTTCACCGCTTTCCGGATTGACCACATCGGCACTCAGCACACGACCGAGGATACGCTCGCTCAACGCCTCGATGACCTCGCCTCCTTCCACCATGGCTTTCATCGCCGTCCCGATTTGTGTACCGCAATCATCCTCGATCACCACTAGGTCTTGCGTGACGTCCACCAGACGACGGGTCAGGTAACCGGAATTCGCGGTCTTCAACGCGGTATCCGCCAAGCCTTTGCGCGCGCCGTGCGTGGAGATGAAGTACTGCAACATGTTCAGCCCCTCGCGGAAATTCGCCGTGATTGGGGTTTCGATGATGGAACCGTCAGGCTTGGCCATCAGGCCGCGCATACCAGCCAACTGGCGAATCTGTGCCGCCGAACCGCGCGCACCGGAATCGGCCATCATGTAGATGGAATTGAACGACTCCTGCATCACCGGCTTGCCTTTTACCACTCGCGGCTGACCAGTAATACGGTCGATCACCGGTTCAGTGCCCAGCTGTTCCATCATCGCCTTGGCCACGACATCGCCGGTGCGGCCCCAGATATCAACTACCTTGTTGTAACGTTCGCCGTCCGTGACCAAACCCGAGGTGTACTGGGTGTATATTTCCTTGACTTCCTTTTCGGCGGCACCGATCAACTCATTCTTTTGCAGCGGCATCAGCATGTCGTCCACCGCGATCGAAATACCCGCGCGCGTCGCGTAAGTAAAGCCGGTATACATCAGCTTGTCTGCCATGATCACGGTATCGCGCAGACCGCATTGGCGAAAGCTGGCGTTGATCAAACGTGAAATCTCTTTCTTCTTGAGCGACTTGTTGATCAGCGCAAACGGCAAGCCCGCTGGTAACACCTCGGACAATAAGGCACGACCCACCGTTGTTTCATAGCGCACCAGTTTTTCTACCGGCAGGCCCGCATCATTTTTGTGAGTTTCCTTGAGGCGCACGATCACCTTGGCTTGCAGCTCTACCTCGCGGGTCTCGTAAGCACGCGACACTTCCGCAATGTTGGCGAACATGGAACCTTCGCCCAGCGCGCCGACTTTTTCGCGGGTCATGTAATACAAGCCCAGCACGATATCCTGCGAAGGAACGATGATAGGCTCGCCGTTTGCCGGAGACAGCACGTTGTTGGACGCCAACATCAGCGTGCGGCATTCCATCTGCGCTTCCAGCGACAACGGCACGTGCACCGCCATCTGGTCACCGTCAAAGTCGGCGTTGAATGCCGAACAAACCAGCGGATGCAGCTGGATCGCTTTGCCCTCGATGAGGATGGGTTCAAACGCCTGGATACCCAAACGATGCAAAGTCGGCGCACGGTTCAGCATCACCGGATGTTCACGTATCACTTCTTCGAGTATGTCCCACACAATCGGCTCTTCGGCCTCGACCATGCGCTTGCTGGCCTTGATCGTAGTCGCCAGTCCCATTGCTTCAAGACGGCTGAAGATGAATGGCTTGAACAATTCCAATGCCATTTTCTTGGGCAAACCGCACTGATGCAGCTTAAGTTGCGGACCGACCACGATCACGGAACGACCCGAATAGTCGACGCGTTTGCCCAGCAAGTTCTGACGGAAACGTCCGCTCTTGCCCTTGATCATGTCAGCCAAGGATTTCAACTGGCGCTTGTTTGCCCCGGTCATCGCCTTGCCGCGACGGCCATTGTCCAGCAACGAGTCCACGGCTTCCTGCAACATGCGCTTCTCATTGCGCACGATGATGTCCGGCGCCTTCAGTTCAAGCAGGCGGCGCAAACGGTTGTTACGGTTGATCACGCGGCGATACAAATCGTTCAGGTCGGAAGTCGCAAAGCGACCGCCATCCAGAGGCACCAACGGACGCAGTTCCGGCGGCAATACAGGCAGCACGGTCATCACCATCCATTGCGGCTTGATGCCGGACGCGTTAAACGCTTCCAGAATTTTCAGGCGCTTGGCGTATTTCTTGATCTTGGCTTCGGACTTCGATTCCTTCAGATCCTGGCGCAGTGTTTCGACGTCACGGTCGATATCGATCGAGC
>CAIOKY010000050.1 GCA_903858965.1 uncultured Nitrosomonadales bacterium
AACGTGGCACCCAGCTTTCTACGTAAGGCAGATGCAACATTTACAGCCTCTGCGAATCCATCCAACATCCTCCATCTGACAAAAAGGTGAATTCGTAAGCAATTTTTAGAGGTGCCCTAATCTTAATCCTGACGTTGACGCAATTTATCGATTTGTATACTCCGAAGATATACACTTTAACAACGGTGATTATGCTTTAAATAAAAACACCATATCACCGTTTAATAGTCAAAATACAGTTTGGTTTAGTGAGGTTTATCCGCTCATGTATTTACCGACATACTGTAGCTTTAGAATGACGGATATTTATAGAAGTTTCATAGCTCAGCGGATACTATGGACAATAGATTCTAAGTTACTATTTAGTTCTCCATCAGTTTATCAAATACGAAACGAACATAATATTATGTCGGACTTTAAGCAAGAGATAGAAGGATATTTAAGTGTTGATAAAATGGTAGAGATATTATTAAACACTAACTTAAAAGATGGCTTGGAAAATATATCTGAAAATTTATACCAGTGTTATGACAATTTGGTTTCTAGTGGTTTCTTTCAGAGTGAAGAAATGTCAATATTGGATACTTGGATAGAAGAAATAACAGTAAGAACCTGCCCCCATAGTCTTACCATCAATGAGTAGCAAGGTTTTTCGACTACGGACTTAACAATCTTGTTTTCCTCTGTTTGCGCTGTCGATGTTGTGCTGCCAATTTTGTATGTGGTGTAACCCCAAAAAATCCATGAAGAAAAAATTCCTTAAAAGATTCCTGCCAAAAATAATCAGATCGTATCAACCTCTGACACTTTCTGAGGTTTTCCAGAAGGGGCTGTCCAGGAAGGATATCTATGAAATTATGGACGACTTCTATTACCAACATTTGCCATGGCAATTTGTTGAACATAGAAAATATTTTTCAAAAAACAGCCGTGGATTTGGCGAAGATGCTTTTCACAGTATGTGGTATTTACTTTTTTCTGAATTCAAACCTGTAAATTGTCTTGAGATAGGTGTCTATAGAGGACAAGTTCTGACACTATGGGGATTGCTAACAAAACACTTAAATTACAGATGCGATATTGGATGCATTTCACCATTTTCTTCGGCGGGAGATTCTGTTAGTAAATATATTGACACTGTCAATTATCTTGATGACACATTGGTGAATCACCAATATTTCAACCTAGAAACACCCGAGATTTGCGTTGAGTTCTCAACTTCTGAAAAAGCAAAACTTTTTATTTCTCAGAAAAAGTGGGACTTAATATATATTGATGGCAGCCATGACTATGACATAGTCTGCCAGGACTTTGAATCTAGCCTTAACAATTTGGCGCCCAACGGAATTATCGTGATGGACGATTCCAGCTTGTATTTTGATTATCCGCCAAAGGAAGGAACTTTTGCAGGGCACCCAGGACCATCACGAGTGGCAAAAGAGATCGCGCAAAACAAATTAAACATGCTCGGCGGCGTTGGCCACAACAATATATTCCAAAAAATATAATGCTTTATCTTGCAAATTACGCGGATGAAAATTTTAAGGCATCGCAAAGATTTAATACCAAAACGGCTCTTAAAATTGGAGGGTTTGACAATGTTTTTGACATATAGTCCTTCCTTGATTGATAAGTTATTTTTTGAAGAAAATAAGATTATCCTTAGTTCCCCCAAAGGCGGTGGGTATTGGCTATGGAAGCCTTATATTATCAAAGACGCTTTAAGCAAGATTAATGATAATGACATTTTGATTTATGCTGATTCAGGCTCACATTTCATTCATGATGCTAATGAGATCGGCATACTTCCTGAAAAATCTAATCAGGACGTTATACCCTTTGAAATGGAACTCGCTGAAAGTTCATGGACAAAAAGGGATGCGTTTATTTTGATGAACGTCGATGGCCTTGGCTTTGAAAAAGCCAATCAGCGTCTAGCATCTTTCATAGTCATAAAAAAATCTCCATTGAGTATGAAATTTATTGATGAATATCTTAAATATTGTTGCGACGAAAGAATTATTACGGATATTCCGAACACTTGCAGATTTCCAAATTATCTGGATTTTAAAGAGCATCGGCATGACCAATCAATTTTTAGTTTGCTTAGCAAAAAATATGGTCTAATCGCGTTTAGAGATCCTTCTCAATGGGGAAATCCTCGAGTTACGGAATTTATAAATTCACCTTATCCCCAAATCATCGAACATACACGCCACAAAAATCCGAAACATGCCAAACTGGGTTACAGAATTAAACGTTTCTTTTTCAAGAAAAGGGAACGTTGAACAGTACTTGTACGGCTAATAACATTTATTCAGTTTGCACATCACTATTAACACCAAATTGGATGCGGTATAGTTGCGCATATACCCCGCATTTTTCCAGTAATTCACCGTGCGTACCAATTTCCATAATCTCGCCCTTTTGCAGCACGACAATGCGATCCGCTTTTTCAATCGTGGACAAACGATGTGCAATGACCAGCGAGGTACGTCCCCTCATCAAGGTTTCTAGTGCAGCCTGGACGTGGCGCTCTGATTCACTGTCTAGTGCGGAGGTAGCTTCGTCGAGTATGAGTATGGGTGCGTTTTTGAGTATCGCACGAGCGATTGCGATACGCTGACGCTGACCTCCCGAAAGTTTCACGCCCCGTTCGCCGACCAGCGTGTTCAATCCCAATGGCATCTCGCGGATGAATTCCATCGCATGCGCAGCCTGTGCGGCGACGATGATTTCTGCTTCCGGCACCTCGCGCATCTGGCCGTAGGCGATGTTGGCAGCAACAGTATCATTAAACAACACGACTTCCTGGCTCACCAGCGCGATGTTGGCGCGTAAACTGGTCAGCGTAAGATCGGCCAGATCATGACCATCCAGCGTGATGCGCCCGCCACTGGGTTGATAGAAGCGCGGAACCAGGTTGGCCAGTGTGCTTTTTCCACTACCGGACGCACCTACCAAAGCGACCGCTTGCCCAGCGGGGATTGTTAAACAAATATCGCGCAGCGCAAGCCTGCCATCCTGTTGGTAAGACAAGCTCACATGGTCAAACTCGATCTTCCCCTGGGCGCGATCTATATTTATTTTTCCGGTATCAACTTCACCCGGCGTATCGAGCAATCCAAATACACTCTCGGATGCCGCCAGGCCGCGTTGCAAAAACTCACTTACGCCGGTTATACGCTTGATCGGGGCAGTCAGCATCAACATAGCGGCGATAAATGAAAGGAAACCACCAACGGTGGTTTCATCGCTGCGCGACTGCACAATAGCGAGATACATGATAACGGACAGCGCCACCGCAGCGATCATTTGCACGATGGGAACGTTGGCCGCGGCCGCCATCGCTTGTTTCATGAGATAGCGGCGTACCCAGTTGGCCCGGTCGTTAAAACGGTCGCTTTCATATCGTTGCCCGCCGAACAGTTTAACTACTTTGTGCGCTGAAACACTTTCTCCGATCACCTGTGTGATATCGCCCATTGCACGCTGGGTGTCACGGCTGGCATTGCGCAAGCGAGCGTTGAGGACTCTCAGGGTGATTGCGATGACGGGCACCATCACCAGACTGAGCAAGGTGAGTTCCCAATTGAGATAGAACAACCAGCCGAGCAGCCCGACGATGATGATGGTATCGCGAATGGAAACTGTCACGACATTGGTAGCCGCGGCCGTTACCTGTGTCACGTCAGAGGTAAGCTTGGAGATGAGATTACCCGAAGCGTGGTCGTCATAAAAATGTGTAGGCAAGGAGAGCAACTTATGGAACATCGCATCACGCAAGTCCATCACAACCTTGTTGCCAACCCAGCTGATTGCATAAGTACTCACGAAGGCAGATACCCCGCGCACGAAAAAAATCACCAAAAGGATCAGCGGCGCCAGCCTGATGACCGTATCATCCTTGTGAATGAAAGTGCCGTCCAGCATGGGTTTCAGTAGTGCCGGTAGCAACGGCTCGGTTGCAGCGGTTATCGCCGTACCAAGGATCGATATTGCAAAGGTGCGCCAATAAGGTTTGACGTATCCGAGAAGACGTAAATAAAGCTGGGCACTGGTAATATCCATGGCGCGCACTTTAGCAGAAAAAGGCGGCCCCGATACCTTGCCATGCCTTCGATATAACTTTATGCGTATTGTATGCAACCATCGGAAGTATTAAACCAAGCGTTTGAATATGCGACGCTTGATAGAACGATTAAGTCTGGATAACAAACTTTTCTTGTTCTGCCCATAATCCAAATCCTTATCCCAGTTGGATTGAACACAAACACCGAGATAAAGTTGGCGCAACACTTCGTCCGTTTCACCCAACTTTCTTGCTGCAATATATTGTTCCTCGTAGTGGTAGCAACGGAACAATGTTTCAACAGGCCACAATTCGATAGAACGGTACTTTAACAAGGCCTCACCATACCAGCGCATTTCCGATGGGAAAAGCACCATCGCATCGAGAAAATTCATGCCCTGCGGCTCAAGAAATTTCCCGGCAAGGTCAGACCAAACTTGCCGACTCCATACTACCGGCAACGGGCCAAAATCATAATGTCTGCCGGTGCGCCCGAAGATGTCCATGATAGTTTTGCAATCCGCATCGATATTGCGGGCGATCTTCTCATGGCGATTGATCGCACCGAACAAGCGTAACTCCAAGCTCTCATTCATCACTGTAAATGGAACTCCAGCAGAGGTCAGAAAATCGCCTTTGTTGCAGTCGCGAATGAAGTAGGAATCCGAATCCAGGCAGAGATAGTTTTCGCTGATTCCGAGACGCCAGAATTCCGATTTTACGATCTGTTGGGATATCACACCGGGCAAGGCACGGAATGCTGTCTTGTCGATGGAAGCATTGGCCGCGACGATTTCCTCGTCCGCCAAGAACGTAACGCCATCGCTGCCAACAATGTCCTTGAATAAAGCCAGATCGGTCGACGGGCAGGAAAGATAAAACGGCAAATTGTCAGGATTATGTTCCCGAATACTCTCGGCAAGCCGCTTGGCCCGCCGCACGTCGCGATGGTATGACTTGCAATAGAGAACGATATCTTTCATTTTGTGTTGAGTGAGGTGCGCATGCTAGGTGTGTAATGCCGTTTTAAACTCTCGCGTGCTAAAGCGATGATCTGGCGCGTAGCGGCTTCGGAAGTATAAGGCGAAGGAGTGCCCGAATCGGCCAAATCGTCACCTATCCAGCGCGCATGCAACTCTTCAATTGCCGATGCTATCGAATCCGTGTCATCCGATTTCACCGCCCAGTGGCCGAGCTCGCGCAGCATGCGCTCCATTTGCGGATTGTGCCAAACCAGCGCCAGTATCGGACGCTGCGTCCAGAGATACTCGTACATTTTCGAGGGAATGTACTCTTCGCAGAACGGAACAGTACCATGCAGCAGCAATAAACAATCGGCAGCATTCATGCGCTTGAGGACCTGGTCCCTACCGCTCTCCCCGGTTTGCGGGTCGGTTTCAAGGCGGCCAAATTGTTCGATCATTTCGGGATATGGAAAATCTCTCAAAGCGCGTGCGGAAACGGCATCGATTCCGCCACCGTAAAGATGCAGGCGGATATGCACCGCCCATTGCGGATTTTTTTCCAGCGCGCGGCGCAGGCCCAGTAAAAATATTTCCAGGTTGCGAGTTTCCGCCAACGATCCGAAATGCCCGATCACCAGATATTTGCCTCGCCGGGAAGGTGCGCGTGAGAATTCCGGCGCATTCGCTCCTGGGATAACACAGTGTCCACGCTCGCCCAACTCTGGATGACGCGTACGCGCGCGCGCCAGCGCCTCTTCGGTAAACCACCAGACCACATCGGCATGCTTGCAGATTATTCCTTCCAGCCAAGCAGAGAAGCGCATACGCATCCTGCTCTTTGTCAGGCCGGGAAAGATCATCGGATCATGAATCTCGGCAATCCATGGCATATTAAACTTGCGGGATAGCCAATAGCCTGCCAAATGGGCCGCATAAGCGCCGCCCGTTGAATAAACAAGAACCGGATGTCGCTTGCGTATGATGCGCGCGCCGGTGAAATAAGCCGTGATCGCCCACGACCAATGGGTTTCAATTCGTATGAAAATTTTCTCGAGCAGGATGAAGGGCAACAGCAGCAGGGAAATTATCGTCATCAATATCCGGTAAATGAATCGCGAAGAGACACGCTGTTTCAGGTAGTGGCGCAGATCGAAGCGCAAGGCTACCGGCCCCGCCGGCAGGACCTGATGATGCTCGACCACTTTATCCTTCTTCCCCGTGATTGCGCTTATCACCACAGGTTCCACGCCCTGTTCGAGCAGGTGCGGGATCTTGTCCGTGATGGTCTGGCTCGCCGCGCGCCCGTCCATGTTGAAGCCGTGAGAAAGCACCAGCCAAACCTGCTTACTGCTGTCGTCCATATTTATACCTTGTCAGCCTTGGCGGTGAAATAGCAACATGCAAGAGATCGATAGAATTCATCGAATCAGTACAAAAATCTGTTACGCTATTTTACAGATAAATAGGATGGATGACGCGATGGCGATTTATGCAGTGGGCGATGTGCAGGGCTGCCATGCCGAGCTGGTGCAGATGCTCGATCAAATTGCATTCGACCCGGCGGAAGACAAGCTCTGGCTGGTCGGCGATCTGGTGAACCGCGGGCCGGGTTCGCTGGAAGTGTTGCGCCTGGTCAAATCGTTGGGCGACAGCGCGATCACCGTGCTTGGCAATCACGACCTGCACTTGCTTGCCGTCGCGGAAGGCGCGGCCGAGCTGAACGATATCGATACGCTGGACGAGATACTTAACGCACCGGATCGCGAGGAATTATTGCACTGGCTGCGCAACCAGCGTTTGTTGCATGCACAGGATGGCTACGTGCTCGTCCACGCCGGGCTGCTGCCGCAATGGAGCGTGGCGCAGGCGGCAAACTTGGCGCGCGAAGTCGAAGCGGCGTTGCGCAGCGACGATTACGCCACCTTCCTTGCGCGCATGTACGGCAATGCGCCACACCAATGGGATGACGAGCTCAACGGCTATAAACGCCTGCGCGTCATCGTCAACGCCTTCACACGCATGCGCATCTGTACGCAAGAGGGTGAGATGGAATTCAAGTTCAAGGGCGAAGTGGAGCACATCCCCGCAGGCTATATGCCGTGGTTCGACGTACCCAAACGCGCCAGCCGCGATGCCACCGTCATCGTTGGCCACTGGTCTGCACTCGGTTTGCTGCTCAGGAAAAACGTCATTGCGCTCGACACCGGTTGTCTGTGGGGCGGCCCGATGAGCGCGATCCGATTGGAAGACCGGAGGTTGTTCCAGGTGAACTGCAAAAATCCGGTGGCGAAGCATTGGTGAGCTATGGAGATCATTCATGAAATCACTTGAGCAACAGTTGCTTCCCAATCGGCAGGGGTTTGCTACTGACCCTTTTGGTTATTCCGCACTTGCCTGGCATAAGTGGGCGATAGCACAAAATATAGCTGGTTTCCCCATAGACCCTGGAAATATCCCAACAAGCAATGATTTGAAATCTCCCGTGCTTTGGCTCACCCAAGCACATGCGCTTTCGGAAGCAGCAACGGTTGTTCTTCGTGGAAATCCAAATTTAGAGCATTTACCAGTTTTTACAAAAGGTGTTTGTGATAGTCAGTACTGCGCAGTTGGGCTTATGTTAGTTGGTTACAGCCTTGAGATATGCCTGAAAGCGATGTTAATTATTCAGAAGGGCGTGGAAGTTTATGCTGCGGAAGAAAAAAATTACAAACACCACAAGTTGGTAGAGCTTTCGCAGTTTATTCCTGATCTTACTGAAAAAGATAAGGCAACACTTAAACTACTTACGCACTTTTTGTATTGGGCTGGACGCTATCCCGATCCTGGCTCTGGTAGAGAGGCTGATACTGAAGATATTTTTACTCTGTCGGAAAAGTACCAAATTTCGGCCAGTGATTTGTTTAGCTTGGCAGCACGAGTAATGGGCCATGCAAAGATCCTCACGGCGTAGTTATGCCAAGTAACAATGTTAATGGTCTACCGAAAGATCGCTATTCCACATCCCGTAGTAACCTCTGTGTCATCTGCTCTGCCTGCCTTGTATAACCGCCGCCGAACAAATTGGCGTGGTTGAGGATGTGGTACAGGTTATATAGCTCGCGGCGCATGGCGTAGCCCGCATCCAGCGGATATGCAGCGCGATAGGCAGCATAGAAATCCGCGGAATATCCACCGAACAGTTCCGTCATCGCAAGGTCGCATTCACGGTCGCCGTAATAAGTTGCGGGATCGAAGATCACCGGTGTGCCATCTGACAGATAAGCATGGTTGCCGCTCCACAGGTCGCCGTGCAGCAGCGAAGGTTGTGGTGTATAGCTTTCGAAAAACGCAGGTAGCGCATCCAGGAGTTTTTCACCGAGGCGCTGCAACTGCCCGCCGTAGCCATTCTCCGCCGCGAGGCGCAATTGAAATCCCAAACGCTGCTCGCGCCAGAAATCTACCCAGTTATCTTTTTGTCTATTTGGCTGCGGTGTCGCGCCGATGAAGTTGTTTTGCGCAAAGCCAAACTGCTCATTTGAACAGAGGTGCAATGTAGCCAATCGTTCGCCCAACAATTTTGCACTGCCGCGCGAGCCCAGCTCCAGAAATTCCAATACCAGATAGCTTTGCTTGCCCGCGACGCCGTGTGTGATGGCTTGCGGCACACGAATGGTTTTCGTGGCGGCAATCTCGGCTAGCCCTGCTGCTTCGACGGCGAACATCGCGGCTTTGTCGGTCGAATTGAGTTTGATAAAAAATTGCCTCCCATCCTGGCCGGTTATGCGAAAGGCTTCATTGATGCAGCCTCCGCCGATGGGTGTTGTAGCGTGCAGCATAAAGGGGCGATGCGTTGCATCGTGGATAGCGGTGGAAATGCAAGTGCGGAGTTTGGCTTCCATGAGCTGTATTCGAAGCGCATCGTCATTCCCGCGCAGGCGGGAATCCAGATAATTGAATTAACCCCGCGCAGCGGGACAACACCGTTTTGGTTTTGTCTGCTGCGCAGAATTTTTGACTGGCTGGATTCCCGCCTGCGCGGGAATGACGGTAGTTATTACAAGCTGATGTCATACCCGAAATGCTCGCGGAATTGCGACTTCAATTCATCGCGGGTCGGCGCATGGTTCTGCCCGCCACGGCTGGCGATCTTGATTGTGCCCAACAGTGAAGCCAGCCGTCCGGTGGTCTCCCAATCCCAACCCTGCTTGATGCCATGCAGCAGGCCGGCGCGATAAGCGTCGCCGCAACCGGTGGGATCGCGCAACGCGACGGGCTTGGCACAAGGAATGGCGATCTCTTTACCATCAGTGTAAATTGTCGAGCCTTCGCCGCCGCGCGTGATGATGAGGGCGCGTTTGCCCTTGGCAAGCTCTGCGATTTTTTTGCCGGTCTTATCCTGCAGCAGCTGCGCTTCATAATCGTTCACGGTCACGTAATCGGCCTGCGCGACAAAGCGCAGCAATTCGTCGCCGGTGAACATCGGCATGCCCTGCCCCGGGTCAAACACCCAGGGAGTGCCCGCCTCGTGGAATTCGCGTGCATGCTGCAGCATGCCCTCGCGCCCGTCCGGAGAGACGATACCGAGGCTAACCGTTTTTGCATCGCTGACATGATTCTGTTCCGAGAAGCTCATCGCACCGGGATGGAAAGCGGTGATCTGGTTATCGTCCAGATCGGTGGTGATGAATGCCTGTCCGGTATAGCTGCCCGGAATGTGGCGAATGTGCGCCTGCGTCAGATCGAATTTTTCCAGGCGTACAGCGTAAGTGGAAAAATCGTCGCCTACCGTGGCCATGATCAGCGGATAACCGCCGAGCAATTTGAGGTTGTAAGCGATGTTGCCCGCGCAGCCGCCGAACTCGCGGCGCATCTCGGGCACCAGGAACGCCACATTCAGCATGTGTATTTTTTCCGGCAGGATATGTTTCTTGAATTGATCCTGAAACACCATGATGGTGTCGTAAGCCATCGAACCGCAGATCAGTGTGTGCATCGGAATACCTTGGATATGTTGTGAATGTGCGGATTGTAGCATCAGGCAAGTTCTGCAAAAGCAGGTTGGGCAGACGCTTGTCGGTTGCCTGACAGTTTGAAATCGCTGATAATTCGCATGTTGTCGATGCGGTAAGCCAGACAAATTTTTAAGGGGGAAACCCTTGAAAGTTCAACCCCAAAATTATAGCCACAACCACCGGCGACACTATCCAGATGAACATAAATTTCCAGCGCGCGGTTGACCGGTATGCAGGCGTGCCGATCTGCGCTTTGCTTTCGCTGGTGAATCGAGTCGTGTCCAACGAGCCAGATGGTACACCGCCGAAGAACATTCTGGTTATCCTGTTGTCCGAAATGGGCAGCCTGGTGCTGGCACACCCGATGTTCATGCGACTGAACGAGCAATATCCGGAAGCGAACATCCATGTGCTGATGTTTGCAAAGAATCGCGAAGTGCTAGATTTGCTCAACGTGGTTCCGCGCGAGAATGTGTTGACGCTGGATGATGGTTCGCTGCAAGGCTTGATCGGGGACAGCCTGAACGCGATCCGCACGATGCGCAAGCTCAGGATCGACGCAGTGATCGACTGCGAATTGTTCGCGCGTATCAGTAGCATCTTCTCTTATCTGTCCGGCGCATCCCTGAGAGTCGGCTTTCATCGCCATACCCAGGAAGGTTTGTATCGCGGCTCGTTCATCAATCGACCGGTGATGTACAACCAGTACCGGCATTTGACACAACAATTTTTGACGCTGGCATCGGCGCTGGAATCCACGACCGACCCGGTTGCCAAGCTGTTGCCCGAACCATACACCGGCAAGACGCCGGTGCTGGATTTTCCCCGCGAGGAACTGGAAGAGACACACCGGGAGTTGCACAATTTTTTTCCGGCTATCAAGGACAAGAAGCTAGTGCTGATTTATCCGAGCGGTGGCATCCTGCCGATACGCGCCTGGCCGCTGAAGAGTTATTTTCAGTTGAGCAGGGCTTTGCTGGATGAAGGTTATGCGGTTGGCGTGATCGGCATGAAGGGCGACCGCGAGATCGCGCAGGCTGTCGTGGATCATTGCCAGAGTCCGGTCTGCATTAACCTTGCGGGCTATACCAGATCGGTTCGCCATCTGCTCGCGGTGTTCCACCGTGCATCGCTGCTGGTCACCAACGATGGCGGGCCGGGACAATTCGCCGCACTCACACCGCAACTGCCGACGATCATCTTCTTCGGCCCGGAAACGCCGGTACTGTATAAATCGCTGGGTGATAATGCCTATTGTTTCTATCGCCAACTGCCCTGCTCTCCGTGCCTCACCGCATACAACCATCGCACTTCGCCCTGCGATGGCGACAACCAGTGCCTGAAGCAGATCACCGCCGAACAAGTGTTGGCAAAAGCGCACGAAATGTTGGATGCGGCAGATCGGAAATCCGCATGAACATGCTGGCAAGATTCGCAAAACACCCGCTGCCTGCCTGGTTCTTCAAAAAGCGCTTCATGAAATTCGGTACCGTGGGCGCGTCGGGCGTAGTGGTCAATCTGGGCGTCTTGTATCTGTGCCAGGAATTCCTGTTCATCGCGATTCCGTCGCATGACATGAGGCTGAATGTTTCCCTGGCCGTGGCGATCTTCTGCGCGACGATCAATAATTTTTTCTGGAACCGGGCCTGGACCTGGAGCGATCGCCAACATCATTCCGACAAACAACTGATACTCCACTTTGGACAATATGCGCTCGCATGTTGGGTGGGCATCGTCTTGCAGGTGCTGCTGACCAAGTTGTTCGTGATCTATCTGTATTATCTGGTCGCCAATGCGGCGGCCATCGTGCTGGCCAGTGTGTTCAATTTTCTGGTGAACAATTTCTGGACATTCCGCAGCCACAAGCCTGTGGACGAGATCGCATTGCCTATCATCCCGGAACCCGCAATTCCCGAGCCTGATGTCCAAGAGTCTGATGCCCGGCATGGAAAATCGGCTAATGATATTCGCTAAAACAGATTTGCGTTTTGCGTGGTATGTGTTGGCTTGCCTGCTGGCGGTATTCACCTATTTCTACGGCCTCGACAGCCAGCACATCCCGAAGAACGGCGATGAATATCCGTATGAACATATCACGCGACTGACGGCGGTCAGTGGCAACTTGTTGCCGCTGCAATCGCAATTGGATCACATGCGCAACACCAAGCCGCCGCTGCTGTTCTGGCAAGGTATCGCGTCCACCGCTCATGGCAGGAACTGGACGCTGCGGGATCTGCGTTACCCGAGCGTGATCTACACCTTGCTGACTGCGACGATGTTGTTCATGCTCGGCAGAAGACTATCCGGTAATAATGAGACCGGATTCATCGCAGCCCTGACGTTCCTGGCGTTCTTTACCACTTATCGTTTCGGCAGACCGTTTCTGACCAATCCGCCCGAGGTGTTCTGGATATCCCTGCCGTTCTTTGTGCTGCTATATTGGCGGCGAGCATTTGCCTCGCGCTGGTTGATCCCGTTGTTGTTTGGCATCAGTATTGGTGTCGGCTTTCTGTACAAATCTTTCGCGCTCGGTCTGCCGGTCACGCTCGGTCTGGCCGGTTGGTATTTGCATCAGCGCCAGTACCGTGTGGCAGAGTTCCTGAAACAGGATGCGCTGAAAGTCATGATTACAATATCGGTTGCGGTCGCGATGTTCGCGCTGTGGTTCGTGTTCGATCCCGATCCGCAAGCGGTGTGGCATGAATTTGTGGTGGGTGAAAACGTCGGAAAATTCGATCCGCACGGACCAAGTTATTTGGAAAAACTATTCTGGGGCGGCTCCAGCATCTGGAGTTATATGCTGGCCTTCCTGACCAATCCGGGGCTGCTGACATTTCCGGTCATCGCGTTATTCTTTGTTGCATATAAAAAGCGCACCCAACTGAGCAATGAAGAAAAATTATTATGGATATGGATCGCCGTGACGTTGCTGAGTTTTGCGTTGCCTAGCCAGCGCTCGGGACGCTACCTGCTGGCGGCGATGCCAGCTGTGGCTTTGCTGTGTGCGCTCAATTGGCAGCAGATCGGCCGCAAGGCCTTCGTTGCTAGCCTGGCATTCGCTGCTGCGCTTGTCGCGGGCATCGCTTATCTGGCTGTGCAACTGCAAGCCGAAATGCCTGGGATTCAGTTGTATCCGCCGATATTCTGGTTGTTGATCACAGGCACCGGAATATTGACGTTGCTGGCTATCACTGTTCCTGCCATCACCCGGCCTTGTGTCAACATCGTCGCATTATTGGTGTTGCTGTGTTTCGCTGCGTTCCTGCGTCCCTTCGATGGTGCATTGGGTAATTACAGCGCAGAAACACAACACTATGCCAGCGGCAAGGATGTAGGTGTGCCATGCAACTTCAGGGCGATGGATGAAGGCTATCGATTCATGTTGCCGGGCGCGGAGATACGCGGCTATAACGAGAATCAGAATTTCTCAGCAAGCAATCTGGCAACGCGCTATCCGATATTCGCAGTACAGCTGGCGCTGGATGACAGCACGCAAAACGGCGGTTGCGCAGAATGCAGGATCATCGGCCAGCGCTTGGATATTCGTGGACGACAGAGCTCAGCCGAGCTGAAAGAAATGTTTTTGGAGGGGAAGGTGTTTCAACATCTTTTCATCAGGGAAGTATTGATGGAGTCTCCTACAGGCAGCAAAGACATGACCGAGCAGACTCCCTACCAAATATGCCGCTGATGCTTAAAACCTATATTCTCAATTCAGGTGTGCGCCATGTAATGGTCCTGTGTCTTTTAACGATTGCGTTTGGCACAGCGTTTTACAAAGTGGCTCATCGTCCTGCAGCGACAGCATTTCGCGTGCCTGCCGTTGCTGCGCATGCCAGCAATACGGTGCCCGAATTCAGTACCCATTTCGTTTCCACCCAACAGAATATTGCTACTCACGCCGCCTCGCTGGTCGAGCTGAGCGATGGGCGTATCCGCGCCTTCTGGTTCGCCGGCAGCCGGGAGGGCGCCGAGGATGTGGAGATACGCAGCGCGGTGTTCGATCCGGCGAAAAATATTTGGGGACCCGAACAAAGCATCGCGAATCGTGAAGACACGCAACACTATTTGCTGCGCTACGTGAAAAAACTCGGCAACCCTGTTGCGCAACGCGCGCCGGATGGCACGTTGTGGTTGTATTACGTGACGGTGTCGCTGGGCGGTTGGGCGGGTAGTTCAATCACTGCAATCACCTCGAAGGACGATGGTGCGAGCTGGAGTTCGGCGCGGCGACTGATCACATCGCCCTTCATCAACATCAGCACGCTGATCAAAGGCGCGCCTTTTCTGTACAGCGATGGCACGATGGGGATGCCGGTCTATCACGAGTTCATCGGCAAGTTCGGCGAGCTGTTGAGGATAAGCAATAGCGGTGTGATCATCGACAAGGAAAGATTGAGTTCCGGGAAAACCACCTTGCAGCCGGTGATACTGATCAAAAATCCGCAACAAGCAATGGTACTGATGCGTCGTTCCGGTACCAGTCCCAAGCGCGTGATGGCAACCGCGACAGACGATGCCGGGAAACACTGGAGCGCGCCGACAAACACTGCGCTGGCCAATCCGGATGCGGCGATCTCGGGCGTCGTGTTGCCGGGCGGAAAGATGCTGCTTGCATTGAATGACATCGAGGAAGGCCGCGATGCACTGTCGCTGGCGGTCTCAGCGGATAACGGAGTTACCTGGAAAACAATTTATCAATTGGAAGATCAGCGCGGTCAACCTACCGAGATGGCGCATTACCTGCAAGCCGTTATTGAATCGGCCAAGTCCACCGATACAAGTATTGCCGATGCGACGGGCTACGCAAAATCCGCGCAACGAAATAAATGCGAGGCGCAAAGCTGCGGTTTCGAGTTTTCCTACCCTTACCTGATCCAGACGCACGGCGGTGACTTCCACCTCGTTTATACATGGAACAGAAGTTTCATCAAACATGTCCAGTTCACACGTGCGTGGCTGGATAAACAATTGGAAAAATCTGGCGATGCCGAATTTCACTGACCTGACCGGACTGGCGAGCTTGGCCAGCGCAACAACGGCTTCTTTGCTGCTGCTGCCGGGCATCGCACGATTAATCCGATTGCATCTGGCCATATTGCTGGCATCAGTGTTTGTGCTGATGCTGATTCCGTTCGGCGGGATGCCTGTTGCCGCGTACATTCGCGGCATGACAGGCGACTTGAGTATAACCGCCCTGATACTGTTGTGGTGCACGCTGCTAAGGCCATGGTGTGATTGCTTTGAGGCTCAAGCCAGGCATCGATCCGCGCTGTTGGTCCTGATAGCCTGCACCGCTCTCGTGTTCTATCCCATGGCGCTGGGTGCAGGCATGCTTGACCCTTATCGCCTGGGCTACGGCGACCCGCAGTTCATCACGGTGCTGTTGTTGCTTGCGCTGGCAGCATGGCTCAGGAAGTCAGCGCTGGTTGTATTGTGTATCGCATTTGCCACGTTTGCCTGGGCGATCGGCTGGTACGAATCCGACAATCTTTGGGATTATCTGCTGGACCCATTCGTGTCGATCTACGCGCTGTTTACGATTGCAACTCGAGCGATACAGGAGCTGATGGTTCGGCATTCACATCGGCATACGATTCGATAGGCGGACAGGAACAGATCAGCTGTTTATCCCCGCGCACATTGTCGATACGCGCAACGCTGGGCCAGAATTTATTATCCCTCACCCACTTCAACGGGAACGCTGCCTGTTGGCGGGTGTAGCCGTGGTGCCAATCATCCGCGACCATCACCTTGGCAGTGTGTGGCGCATTTTTCAGCACATTGTCTTCCCTATCCGCTATCCCCAAAATGATCGCGTCAATTTCTTTGCGTATCGAGATCATTGCCGAACAAAACCGATCCAGTTCTTCTTTGGACTCACTCTCGGTTGGCTCGACCATCAAGGTATCGGCCACCGGAAATGATACGGTGGGTGCATGATAGCCATAGTCCATCAGGCGTTTGGCGATGTCACCCACTTCCACTCCGGCGTCGTGCTTGAATGGGGCGCAGGCCAAGATCATTTCGTGCGCGCAACGGCCATTCTTGCCGCTATATAACGTGGGATAGTGATCCTTCAAAGATTCCTTGATGTAGTTGGCATTCAGGATTGCCATGCGTGTGGCCTCGGTCATGCCCTCCCCACCCAGCATCTTGATATAGCCATAAGAGATCAGCAGTATCAGCGCGCTACCAAAGGGTGCTGCGGATACGGCGTGTATTCCCTGCTTGCCGCCGGTTTGTACTAATGGGTGGCCGGGCAAGAAAGGTACCAGATGCTTCGCAACACCGATCGGCCCCATACCGGGGCCACCGCCACCATGCGGGATCGCGAAGGTCTTGTGCAAGTTCAAATGGCAGACATCTGCCCCGATATTGCCGGGGCTGGTCAGGCCAACCTGCGCATTCATGTTGGCGCCATCCATATAGACTTGGCCACCATTGGCATGGATGATGCCGGTGATCTCGCTAATGCTCTCTTCGTAAACACCATGAGTACTGGGGTAGGTAACCATCAGGCAGGACAGGTCGCCCTTGTGTTGCTCGGCTTTCTCGCGCAGATCTGCCACATCTATATTGCCTTGCTTGTCGCATTTCACCAGCACGATTTTCATGCCGCACATCGCGGCACTGGCCGGATTGGTGCCATGTGCCGAGGTAGGTATCAACGCGACGTTGCGGTGCATATCGCCACGCGACTGATGATAGGCCTGGATGACCAGCAGGCCGGCATACTCGCCCTGTGCGCCGCTGTTCGGTTGGAAGCTCATTTTTGCAAAGCCGGTGATCTCGCTCAATGCGCTGTCTAATCCGGCAATGACTTCCTGATAACCAGCTGCCTGACCGACGGGAACGAAAGGATGGATATTGGCAAATTCGGGCCAGGTCAGCGGGATCAGTTCTGCGGCGGCATTCAACTTCATCGTGCAGGAGCCGAGAGAGATCATCGAATGCGTCAACGAGAGGTCCTTGTTTTCCAGGCGCTTGATGTAACGCATCATCTCCGATTCAGAGTGATAGGTGTTGAAGACAGGGTGTTGCAGGATCAGCGAGCTACGGTTTCTTATCAGTGGTTTTTGCGCACAAACCTGTGCCTCGGTCAATTGAGCGGCCACCTTCCCGGCTGCTTGGGCGAATACGGCGATGATCGCATTCAAATCATCCACATCTGTCGTTTGATCTACAGAAATCGTGATGGCGCTATCCGTATAACGGAAATTGATTTGCGCAGCTTCGGCCAGTTTCCTGATCCTGGCATTGTCCGTACCGCTGATCTTCAGTGTGTCGAAAAAAATTCCTTCGTCAACCGCATAGCCGAGCTTCTTCAATTCTGCGGCCAGCGCAACGGCGGAAAGATGTACCTGCTGCGCAATGCCCTTCAGGCCTTCCGGACCGTGATATACCGCGTACATGCTGGCCATGATGGCCAACAGTGCTTGTGCCGTACAGATGTTCGAAGTCGCCTTGTCTCTGCGGATATGCTGCTCGCGTGTCTGCAATGCCATGCGCAATGCCGGGTTGCCTTGCGCATCGACCGATACGCCGATGATGCGGCCTGGCATAGTACGCTTATAGATTTCGCGGCAGGCAAAGTATGCCGCGTGCGGCCCGCCGTAACCCATCGGTATGCCGAAGCGCTGGGTGCTGCCGATCACCACATCGGCGCCCCACTCACCCGGTGGCGTGAGTAATACCAGGCTTAGCACATCGGCGGCCACCGCAATCGGGGTGCCGTTTGCTTTGGCTCTCTTTACAAAATCAGTGTAATCGTGAACCTTGCCATCCGCGCTCGGGTACTGGAGCAATGCGCCGAAGACATTGTTGTTCAGTGCGATGGTTCTGAAATCACCGATGATCATTTCGATACCCAGAGGCGAAGAACGTGTTTTCAACAGATCGATGGTTTGCGGAAAGCATTCATTGGATACAAAAAACTTGTTCACACCATTGTCGACAGCCTCGCGTGAACGGTTGTTGTACAGCATTGCCATCGCCTCCGCTGCTGCAGTGGCCTCGTCGAGCAATGAGGCATTGGCAATCTCCATACCCGTTAAATCCATGATCATGGTCTGGAAATTCAGCAATGCTTCCAAACGACCCTGCGAGATTTCAGCTTGATAAGGCGTGTAAGCGGTGTACCAACCCGGATTCTCCAGAATGTTGCGCTGTATCACGGCCGGGACGATGGTATTGTAATAACCCAGCCCGATATAAGTTTTGAACACCTGGTTTTTTGCGGAGACACCACGCAAATGCTTGTGGTATTGATATTCCGACATGCCACCCGGCAAGTTCAGCGGCTTCTTCAGGCGAATCGCGGCCGGTATGGTTTGTGCAATCAGTTCGTCGACGGAATCTGCGCCGATCTTTTTTAACATGGTTGTTACATCACTTGCACGCGGACCGTTATGACGGTCAACAAAATTATCAGTATTGATCATGGATGATTTCAGGATTGGGAAGATTGTAGTATGGGATGCGCAATCAGGAATTGAGTTAAAAGCGGATCAGCGGGTTTTTCACCTCGATCCTCGCTTCTCAATCCCGGAGCTGCTTAATGTGCTTCGCTATCTACCACTGCCTGGTAGGCCTTGGCATCCATCAGCGCCGCTACGTCGGCAGGATTGTCGGGTTTCATCCGGAACATCCACGACCCATATGGGTCGGCATTGATATCTTCCGGTGTGCTGTCCAGTTCACTGTTCACTGCTGTCACCACGCCGTTTACCGGCGCGTAGATGTCCGCAGCAGCTTTTACCGATTCAACCACGGCACATTCTTCCTTGGCCTTGAGTTTGCGGCCCACCTCCGGGGTCTCAACAAATACCATGTCACCCAATAATTCCTGTGCGTGTTGGGTAATGCCGATGCTGACAGTCCCGTCCGCTTCGGTTTTGACCCATTCATGGGATGAGGTGAACTTCAAATTACCTGGAATATTTACTGGATTACTCATGGTGATGTCCTCAAAAAAATTAAATTAAACCTTTACCGTTGCGGGCGAACGGATATTTCACAACTTTTGCATTCAGTAATTTCTCGCGTATCTCAACTTGCACGCTATCGCCGATCTGCACATTTTTTGGTACGCGCGCCAGCGCGATGGATTTTTCCAGTGTAGGCGAAAAACTGCCGCTGGTGATCTCACCCGCCCCATGCGCGGTGACGACTTGCTGATGGCCACGCAGCACGCCGCGATCCAGAAGCATCAGGCCGACCAATTTGCGCGTCGGGGGATTGGACAGCAGCGCTGCTTTGCCGATGAAATTGCGCTCGCTCTTCAAATCCACAGTCCAGGCCAAACCGGCTTCCAGTGGGTTAATGCTCTCATCCATGTCCTGGCCATAGAGATTCATCCCGGCTTCCAGGCGCAATGTGTCACGCGCACCCAGACCGATGGGTTTAACACCCTTTTCTGCCAGTGTTGCCCATAAGGACGCCGCCTCTTTGGCAGGAATCATAATCTCAAAACCATCTTCGCCAGTGTAGCCAGTGCGTGCAATAAACATCGTGCCCATCTCAACCGCACTGAACGAAGCCAACTTTTCGGTCGACTCCCGGCTGCCGGGTAATGCCTCCCAAACTTTCGCGCGCGCACTCGGTCCTTGCACCGCAATCATCGCCAATTCGGGATGGTCCGTAATGTCTAATTGCGGCAAGTGCTTGGCAGCCTGCTGTTTCATCCACGCAATATCCTTGTCGGCTGTACCCGCATTCACAACGATACGGAACCAATGCTCGTTCATAAAGTACACGATCAGGTCGTCGATCACGCCGCCGTTTTCCAGCAGCATGCAGGAATACAACGCCTTGCCGGAGAATGTGAGTTTATCGACATTGTTTGCCAGCAGGTAGCGCAGAAATGAACGGACTCCTGCCCCCCTTACATCCACCACGCGCATGTGTGAGACGTCGAACATGCCGCAGTCCTTGCGTACCTGATGATGCTCGTCGATTTGCGAACCGTAATTTACCGGCATGTCCCATCCGCCGAAATCCCCCATCTTCGCGTTCAGCACGCGGTGTGCCGCATTGAGCGGCGTCTGCTTTAACGACATATAGGCTTTCTTAAAATAAAAAAAGGGGCGCAGCACGAATTCGTGCTGCGCCCCATCTGTCCTTGATACCTGAGAGATTACAACTCGCGTTGTGTGCCCCTTCGGTGGTTGGATTATCCAACGCTCTCCAGATTTGCCTGCGCCAATGGTTCTTGAGCCTGAGCGGTTGCGGGTGTTGCGCCTTCGGCGATGCCACGATAGTTTATGTTTGGTGGCACGCTCTCCCATTGGTCTGAACGGCAGGGTGAAATATACCGGAAACCACGTGCGCTGACAAACATTTAGTATTATTCGTTACTCAAGTGGCAAAGGGATCATCCGCCAGCATCACTTGATTACGCCCTGCGTGCTTGGCTTTATATAATGCCTTGTCTGCTGCATCACTTAGTTTGGTGGCATCCGGAAACTGTGAAACATCCGCGACACCACAGCTAAACGTGACCGGGAACTCTTTTTCATCAGCCAGGTGGTGCAACTGGGAAAAATCGTCACGAATAGTATTCAGAATTTTCATTGCCGTCATCCCATCGACATCGATAAGGACTACCGCAAACTCTTCGCCACCATAGCGTCCCACCAAATCGCTGGTACGCAGACGTTGTTTGAGCAGACGGGAAAGACTTTTAATTACGCGATCCCCGACTGGATGGCCGTAACTGTCGTTGACCAACTTGAAGTGATCAATGTCCAGCATTGCAAAGGACAATGGTTTTTTCTGTCGTATCGCCCGGGCCACTTCACCATCAAGCAGGTCCTTGATGGCCGTGTGGTTAAGCAAACCGGTCAGGCTGTCGCGCACCATGAAGGAACGCAGCATCAGAGAGCGGCGGATGCGGCTGGTCACCGAGGAAATCAGATGCTGGGGCTGTATCGGTTTGGTAAGGAAGTCGTCGCCTCCCAAGCCCATAGCGAAGAGCTGTTTGTCGAGATCATTTTCGGCAGAGAGGAACACGATGGGGATGCTGACAAAGGCATCAAGCTGTCGAATGACCTTGGCCAAGTCCGTACCGTTGCATTCCGGCATATAGAGATCGATCAGAATCAGGTCGGGAGCAAACTCCAGCAGCGAGTCAATCACGTTAAACGGATTATTGACGGCCTTTACCACCATGCCGGCTTGTTCAAGCACGGCGGTGTGATACGCAGTAAGTGCTACCGAATCATCAACGATCATGACGCGGTATGGGGAGACCAGTTTGGTTGAAGTCAAGCTATCAAGCTTATCGATCAAATTACCGATATTCAGCGGCTTGATTAAATAAGCGATGCCACCGGCGCGCGCTGCTTCCAGTCGTGCCTCAAATTCATCGTGCGCAGAAAGAAAAACAACGGGAATTGGAATCTCACGTCCCTGCTGAATTTCATTCATCAGCCTGACTCCTCCCAGACGATCCTCCGGAAATGTGACGTCCATCAGCACAACAACGTCCGAGGTTTGCTGCAAGGCGAAACGAAAATCTTCAAGTGTGTTGAATATGCTGACTTCATAGCCAAAATAGCCCAGTTGAACCTTGAGCTCTTCTGCCAGCGTCTGCTCATCCTCAACTATAAAAATACGACGGGGCGTGATAATACCTTGGCCGGGTTGTGCTACTGCAATCAAACCGGACTGGTCCGGCAGAGAAACATCTCTGTGCACCATGGCTTCATGTAACTCACGTATCGACCACAGAATATGGTTGCGTTGGTCTTTGTCCATAACAGCCTTCGTCTGCGCAAGCTGTCGAAGGTATGTTTCAAGATTGCGTGCTCTATCGCTGAGGGTTGCAAATCCAAAGGTTGTGCCTGAGCCGATCAGGTTATGTACCAAGCGAAGAAGGGTTTGAAAGCCCTGTTCTTCCCACGCTGTATCGGACAACTGATGGAATGATTGCTCAAGTTGTTTCAGATTTTCGGGCAATTGAACGGCGTAGACATCGCTCAAGGCGGTTAGTTTTGCTTGCAGCTTCCCTGACTCATGCATGACAGACTACTCCGCTATCCTGCGCCGTATTCGCTGGAGACATCGAACTGAAAAGCCGGGTTATGACATCCATCGCAATAGTTTCCATATTCGCAATATAGCGCTGATTGGCGCACCAATGGCACAGTCTAGCAAACAACCCGCGATTAGTTGTCTGAATAAAGCAGTACCAAGCGATATCCCGCCGGCTTAAGGTTCGCTGTGCCGAGATGTAGCTTGACGGAAATTTCGTAATTGGGCAACAAACCGGTGATTTCATTTTCTTGCGGGGGCAAATAGTCCGACGGATGAAACACACGGCGCGCCAGCGGTTTGTCCTGGCTGTCGTTGAGTGTGAGTTCCAGATTGGGAAAAGCCTGGGCGTAAGTCGCACGGTTACGCAGCAGGGCACTCAAAGTAATCTGGCTTTCGTTTGTGGGGTCGGCTACCAGATCTGATGACTCAATACCTATCAGGTCGGTGTGTTGTGGCAACGGCACGCCGCATTTCAATATCTGGCAGTAACCGATAAGTACCGGTTTCAGGCCGGACACTCGTGCAGCAAGATCGACACGGAAGAAGTAGGCCGTTTGTGCGAGCAGCATTAGCGACAATGACAATGCGGCAATGGCCCACGGCCAAGTGCGGCGTTTGGGTTGAAATTCGCCGCTATCCCTTGCCCAAGGCCAGGAGCGATGTTTGGTATGCAGTTCACTGTCACCATCCTGCATGATTGCGACCTGTTCGGCCAGTGTCATGGGTTGCAAAACAATCATTTTTGAATAGGTCGATGCGGTGGGCTCTTCAAGTATCGGTAACTCAAGCTGCAGGTCTAATTGATCGGGGGCAAAGTTGGGGTGGGTATCGAAAGGCTCCATACAATGCCCGCAGCGCACCATGCCATGATGCGCGGCCAACTGCGCTTTGGTAATTTTGAAGCGCGTGTCGCAATGCGGGCAAACGGTCGTTCCTTGCATCTTAACGCTTGCGTCCTGACAGGCACGACCATCCATCCTCGAAAACCGGGGTATCCAAGACGAACCATTGTTGATAGATATCCATTATTTCCCGTGCCTGTTCCTCAAGTATGCCGGACAATACGATGCGCCCACCCCGATGCGTAGCATTCGCCAACAACGGCGCGAGCATACGCAATGGATTGGTCAGGATATTCGCTACGACTAGATCATAACTGGATTGTTGTATGTCATCAGGCAAATAAAACCGCACGTTTTTGACCTGGTTGGCGGCGGCATTGCCGCGGCTGGCCGTTACGGCTTGCAAGTCTACATCAACACCGACAGCATGTGCAGCCCCTAGCTTGAGTGCGGCTATTGCGAGGATACCGGAGCCGCAACCATAGTCCAGCACTGTCTCGCCGCCCCGCAAGTTGCTATCCAGCCAGCGCAAACACAGCCGTGTGGTGGGATGGCTGCCGGTACCGAATGCCAGCCCGGGGTCAAGCACGATGTTGATGGCCTCCGGGTCGCTGGGCGTATGCCAAGTCGGCACGATCCATAATCGCGGCGAAATTGGAATAGGCTCAAATTGGGATTGTGTCAGGCGCACCCAATCGTTGTCGGCTAGAGTCTCGATGCGATGCTCAGGGATTTGCTTGAGGCCGATTCTGGCCGATGCGTTGTGCAATATTGAGTTGATGTCCTTGTCGCTATCGAACAATGCACTAACACGGTTATGTTGCCAAACACCGGGTGGCGGCTCACCAGGCTCGCCAAAGATTGCCTGTTCATCGGGCGTGTCGGCATCGGCATCCAGTAAATCTACCGACAGCGCACCTAGTTCAAGCAGCGCTTCACTTAAGGCCTCGGCATGCTCCGCATCGCTATCGATGACCAGACTCAACCAGGGCATTATTTACCCTTGGTACGCTCGGCCAAACGCTCTTCCAAATAGTGAATATTGGTACCACCGCGCATGAAGGCCGCATCTTGCAACAATTCTCGATGCAACGCGATATTGGTCTCGATGCCTTCCACAGCCATTTCTGACAATGCGGTGCGCATCCGCGCCATGGCCTGTTCGCGTGTGTCGCCGTATGCGATGATTTTTCCTATCATCGAGTCATAATGCGACGGAACAAAATAGTTGGCGTACACATGCGAATCCACACGGATGCCGGGGCCGCCGGGTGGGTGCCACGTCGTAATACGCCCGGGCGACGGGGTAAATTTGTAAGGGTGTTCGGCATTGATGCGGCATTCGATAGCGTGGCCACGAAACTGGATATCGCGCTGTTTGAACGGCAGTTTTTCATTGGCGGCGATGCGTATTTGCTGTTGAACGATGTCGATACCGGTGATCATTTCTGTCACAGGATGTTCCACTTGCACGCGGGTGTTCATCTCAATGAAAAAGAATTCGCCTTTTTCATACAAGAACTCAAATGTCCCCGCACCGCGATAACCGATTTTTCGGCAAGCCTCGGCACAACGCTCGCCGACCTTGTTGCGCATCTTTACGTCAAGCAACGGAGCCGGAGCCTCTTCCAGAATCTTTTGATGGCGGCGCTGCATCGAACAATCACGCTCACCCAGATAAACCGCGTTGCCATGCTGATCAGCAAGCACTTGAATTTCGATATGACGCGGGTTTTCCAAAAATTTCTCCATGTACACCATGGGATTGTTGAAGGCAGCTTGCGCTTCGGTTTTGGTCATGGTCACCGCATTCAACAGAGCCGCTTCGGTATGTACCACACGCATGCCACGCCCGCCGCCGCCGCCCGAGGCTTTGATGATGACTGGATAGCCTATACTGCGCGCAATTTTTATAATTTCTGCGGGGCTGTCCGGTAACGCGCCTTCAACTCCGGGCACACAAGGCACACCCGCTTTTTTCATTGCGATCTTGGCGCTTACCTTGTCCCCCATCAATCGAATCGTCTCGGCGCGCGGCCCGATAAATACGAAACCGCATTTTTCGACGCGCTCGGAAAAATCCGCATTCTCCGAAAGAAAACCATAGCCAGGATGAATGGCTTGCGCATCAGTCACCTCCGCCGCACTGATGATTGCAGGGATGTTCAGATAACTTTGCGTGGACGATGCAGGGCCGATACAAACC
>CAIOKY010000051.1 GCA_903858965.1 uncultured Nitrosomonadales bacterium
ACGCCAAAACGCCCACGTCATAGGCCTTGCGTTCCAGACTCTGGATCAAATCGCTCTTTGCGCCCACCAGAAACAGCAAAGCGACCAGCAGGCCCGCAAACCAGTCTTTCTGCCAAAACGACCACTTACTCATACTTCCCCCTGAAGCTGGTTGACAAGCATGATGTGGTTGTCATGCAAGTGACAGCGCTGATACTAATATATTTCACAATAACGCACCACAATCCTCTAGATATATTGCCAATTATCCAAATAGTCGATTCGTCTTGATAATCGGTCAGTCGTTCAAGGCTGACAAAGTTATTATTTACTGGATCAGTAACACCGGGCATTTTGCCAAATGCAGCACTTTATTCACTACTGAACCCAGCAGCAATGATTGCAATCCGCCCTGCCCTTGTCTGCTCATCACGATTTGATCCACATTCTGCTGATCGGCATATTGTGCGATGGCTTCCGCTGGTATCCCCACACTGATGTGGTATTGATAGGGCAACGCGGCATTATCCAGCGCCGCACGCGCTGACTGTAGCGCGGCCATACCTTGCTCGCGATAATAATCGTTGATCGTTTCCTGATTGATGAACAGCTTGACATTACCCGCCGCCACATTCCACTGAACATTGAGCAGCAACACTTGGGGAGATTCTTTCAATATGGCGCCATTCTTGATGACATAGTCAACCGCATGCAGCGCATGCTCCGAACCATCCACCGGAATCAGTATCTTCATCATGTATCCTTCATGATTTATTGCTCGATGATTTATTGTCCGGCACTGCATCCATTTTTTGAAGGGAAGGTGACTTGTCATTCATCCCCGCAGGAGCTGTTTGCGAGTTGGGCGACATGCTGCTCGCCCCTGTCGAAACTGATTCATCCACCAAGTGGATTACCTTGCCTCCAACGGCCTTGCGCATTGCCAACCATTTACCAGTCACCAATACCAACAAGGCGCCGAACACCGGTATCAGACTGTGTAAGTAATGTTGAACTTCCACCAGCGAATTGAACAAAGGCTCGCTGACCAGCATCTCGCCCGCGACATAACCCAATAGCGTACCACCCGCATAAATGATGATTGGAAAGCGATCAATCAATTTCAGTACCAGCTGACTGCTCCATGCAATCAACGGTATGCTTACCAGCAATCCGAACACCAGCAACGTGGCATTTCCGTGCGCCGCTGCCGCGACTCCCAACACATTATCCAGGCTCATGATGAAATCCGCGACAATGATGGTTTTGACTGCGCCAAACAGGCGTGTATCCGCCTTGATATTGTCCAAACCATGCTCTTCCTCGGGCAGGATCAGTTTAATTCCAATCCAGCCCAACAGCATTGCGCCTACCAATTTAAGATAAGGCAATGACAGCAGTCCCACCGCAAAAAATGTCAGCACGATACGCAATATAATCGCGCCCGCAACACCAAATAAAATTCCCTTTTTGCGCTGCTCAACAGGCAAATTGCGGCAAGCCAGCGCAATCACCACCGCATTATCCCCGCTCAGCAGCAGATCAATCACGATGATCTTGCCCACATCCAGCCAGAAATGCGGGGTGAAAATCATTTCCAGCATTACTTAGCCTTTTAAAACCTGCTGCATCAAACGGCCCATCTCGGCCGGATTGCGCGTGATATGGATACCGCATTCTTCCATCACCGCCATCTTGTCTGCGGCACCGCCCTGTCCTCCGGAAATGATCGCGCCCGCGTGACCCATACGCTTACCCGGCGGTGCGGTAATGCCCGCAATAAAACCCACTACAGGTTTCTTCATATTCCCCTTGATCCAGCGTGCGCACTCTTCTTCATCGCTGCCGCCAATCTCGCCCACCATGATCACTGCATCGGTCTCCGGATCGTCGTTGAACAGCTTCATCACATCCAGATGCTTCAAGCCGTTGATCGGATCGCCGCCTATGCCCACACAGGAGGATTGCCCCAAACCCAGCGCGGTCAGTTGTCCGACCGCTTCATAAGTCAGCGTACCCGAGCGTGACACCACGCCAATACGTCCTTTGCGGTGTATATGTCCCGGCATGATGCCGATCTTGATCTCGTCCGGCGTGATCAACCCCGGACAATTCGGCCCGATCAATAAAGTACGCCTGCCCTGCATCCTGTAACGGGTACGCAACATGTCATGCACCGGGATGCCTTCGGTGATGCAGATCACCAGATCGAGATCCGCCTCGACAGCCTCGTCTATCGCCGCCGCCGCACCTGATGGCGGCACATAGATCACCGAAACTGTCGCACCTGTTGCTGCCTTGGCATCGCGTACCGAGGCGTAAACCGGGATATCCTCGAACAGTTCACCCGCTTTCTTTGGATTCACTCCGGCAACGAAACAATTCGCCCCGTTAGCATAGGCCTTGCAATTGACAGTATGGAATTGGCCGACCTTGCCGGTCATGCCCTGTGTCATCACTCGGGTGTTTTTGTTAATCAGGATGGACATTATCTTCCCCTCGCCGCCGCAACGACCTTCTGTGCTGCATCCGCCATGTCATTGCCGGAAATGATAGGCAGGCCGGATTCCACCAGGATCTTTTTGCCCAGCTCCACATTGGTACCTTCCAGACGCACTACCAGCGGCACACTCAGATGCACTTCACGCGCCGCCGCCACCACGCCTTCGGCGATCACATCACACTTCATGATGCCACCGAAGATGTTGACCAAGATAGCTTTCAGATTCGGGTTTTTCAGCATCAACTTGAATGCCTCGGTGACTTTCTCCTTGCTCGCGCCGCCACCTACATCGAGGAAATTCGCCGGATTTCCTCCATACAGTTTGATGATATCCATCGTCGCCATCGCCAATCCAGCACCATTCACCAGGCAACCGATATCGCCATCCAGCGATATATAGCTGAGGTCGAATTTCGATGCTTCGATCTCCGCCGGGTCTTCTTCGTCGAGGTCGCGATATGCGACGATTTCTGGATGGCGGTACAGCGCATTGCTGTCAAAATTGAACTTTGCATCCAATGCCAGCACGCGGCCATCAGCAAGCAATACCAGCGGATTGATCTCGGCAAGCATCGCATCCTTCTCGACAAAGGCCCGGTACAAGCCTTGTAGTACTGTACGCGCTTGGGCAATTGCTGCTGTGGGTATACCGATGTTTTGCGCAACGGTATCGGCCTCGGCGTCACGCAATCCCGCTACCGGGTCTATCCACACCTTGTGGATTTTTTCCGGTGTATGTGCGGCGACCTCTTCGACTTCCATTCCGCCCTCACTACTCGCCAGCAACACCACACGCTGCCTGCTGCGGTCGATCACCATGCCAAGATAATATTCCTTGACAATCTGCGCACCTTCTTCAACCAGCAAGCGACGCACGACCTGCCCCTCTTTGCCGGTTTGATGCGTGACCAGATGCATACCGAGGATCTGTTGTGCAACACTGCGCACCTCCTCCAGCGAACGCGTCACTTTCACGCCCCCCCCCTTGCCGCGCCCACCCGCATGGATCTGCGCCTTCACCACCCACGCCGTGCCGCCCAACTGTTGTGCCGCAATTACCGCCTCATCCACACTGATACATTGCATCCCTCGCGGAGTCGGCACACCAAATTGGCGCAGAATTTCTTTACCCTGGTATTCGTGAATTTTCATAATTATTTGCCAGTTCGGAGTTGAATATCAGTTGCCCCGGCGATTCAATTGTTATAAATATCAAATGATTC
>CAIOKY010000052.1 GCA_903858965.1 uncultured Nitrosomonadales bacterium
CCCGGTGACCCAATCGGGAACGCAATTCCGGATCCAATAATTGCTCCAATATTGAAACAATTTCTTTGGCATCATCGGGCCTTTCGATCACAATGCCATTCATGCCGTCCTGTATATAATCTGCGGAGCCGTCAAATTTGCTGGACACCACGGCACGGCCGGCAGCAAGCGCCTTCAACGTTGAAAGGCTGCCTGCATCATGATAGGTAGGGTGCAAGAAAATATCAGCCGCCCGGTAATAATCATCAATATTGTCAATCCATCCCGCCAAAACACATGCGTCATGAAGATGATGATCGTCGATGTATTTTGCAAACCGTATGTCCTGATTATGTCCCGCTATGGCGACAAGAAATAATCCCCTGGTTTCGGCATTCATCATATTAAGAGCGCGCAGCACAGTCATGACACCCTTGAGATAAAAATTCGTTGCCGTCACCAATACCAGGATGCGCTCCCCTGCGCCCAGGGTTCGGCGCAACTTGTTTATCGCATCTGAAGAATTGGCAAGGGATGTCAGTGGACGAATACCGTTGTGGATAATGGCAGGGTTCTTGCAATCAAATCGCTTGAGATCGGCTGCGACTCTTTGAGAAGTGGCAATGACTATTTTTGAATGTTTGCACTGATATAGCTGGAGCCGCACATCACGCCACATGCTGATGTGCCAGAATCTCCGCAAGCGTTCTTTCAGCGGGTATGCCCATAACTGGCGAAACCAGTTGTGGGTCAGGGAACCCATTAATGGATGGAATACATCAGCCCTTAAAAGACAGCCGGTATCATGCACGATATCGACGTCGATCCTTTCAAGCATTCTTTGCAAGGAGACGGCTCTTTTCCACGAATTCCTGGAGTATTCGGAAGCCGGCAATGCCAGTAAAGAACAGCCTTCCGGAGGCGCCTGCTGTGACCGGCCGCAAAGAATGCATACCTGATATCCCCGCGCGTACAGCCATGCCGCGTAATTTCTGATCCATTCCGAGGCTCCGCCCTCTTGCGGATCGTAACTCCCAATAGCCAGAAGAACTTTTCTCGGATTAGACACGTTCGGCATTCTTCAGGCTTTGCTTTGACTCAGACGAGCACATCAGCTCTTGCGCACCCTGCACGATATCTTCCCACGAGATTTGCGAGATGCACCAGGCCGTTTCATTGCGCGATAAATTGTAAATGCATTTCCAATCACAGCCTGCACAGGGTACTTTTTTGTATATCACTTTCAAGGATGATCGCGCTTCTTCCGGATAGGGGAAATATCTCATCGGCATGCCGCTTCCTCCAACTGCGATCGTAGGCCGATCCAGGGAAGCACCCAGATGCATCATGCCGCTGTCATTGCAGATCACCAAACGGGCCGCTGCTATAACCGTTGGAATATCCTGGATTGGAATTTGACCGCATAGATCAATCAGCCCAGGCTGATTGGCAGACTGTGGCCGGACTTCATCCGGCCAGGAAACAGGAGCAGGGAGTTTTTCCTCATCAATTAACACAACATTCAGATGATGTCGCATGGCGATCTGGTAACCCGCAATCAAAAAGTTTTTCAGTGGCCAGGAACGTTTTGCTTGGGAAGCATTGGGGGCAATCACCAGGTATGGCTTGTCGGCAACTGACATCATTTCCGGCAGTTTATTTACATCTCCCAACTTCCATGGATCTTTCGAGATATTTAAATCCATGTTCGCCAGCAATTCAACATAACGCTGCAATTCATGCATGGGTTCAGCCGGAGTAGTAATCAATCGGGTATAAAACCGATCGCTCCACCAGCGTTCTTGCGTAGTGATGAAGGGTGCGTGACCGGCGCTTCCGATTCTTTGGGAAGCTCCGGTAGCCCTCATCAGGCAGTCTTCAACCCGAAGCATCCGGTTGTAAGTCGGCTGTACAGCAATGGCAAATCGCTGTGCAACTGTTTTGAGTATCGCCTTTCTATGCTTCAAGCGGCGACTGAATGCATGCCGGTCTATTCCCTCAACCTGGTCTACAGGAAAATGTTGCCGTGCAAATTCGACCAGGGCCGGATTAACGAACAATACGGCCCGTAAATTATTTGCGTGCAAAAAAGACGACAAGCCGGAAATTGCATTTCCGGCCAACAGCAAATCGCCCAGGCCATGCAAACAAAAGATCGCACCTTCGCTTCGCCGTGATTGCCTTTTGCTCGATAAAACAACCAACGAGTCAAAGCCCAACATAATCACTGTGCGTACAAAGCGGAATAACAAATCCAATATCTTCCCCGGAGCCGGTTTCATGCATTCATCCCCAGAGATCAGAAACACTTTGGGTGAGCTGGTATTGGGGCTTCCAGCCTAGTTGGCCGATTCGTTCCGGATTGCCAAGGCTGCGCCACAGTGTACCCGGTGATATTTTCCCTGGCTCGATCATCATTTCCGCCCCGGATAATTGCCCAAGATAGCTGGCGACAAATCCACGAGTGTGTCCGTGACCGCTGCAAATGTTCACGACAAGTGGCGGAGATACAGCCCTGCCAATAATCAACAATGCTTGTACAACATCGCGCAAATCAACCCAATCGCGAACATAATTGCCCGAGTGTATATGTATGGGATATTGCCCAAGGCGTACCTTATCGAGCAGATATCCGACAAACTGCTTGGTACTTTGACCGGGGCCAATCGGATTGAACAATCGCGCAGTGATGACACTCATACCTTCGGAAGCGAAGCGATGAGCCACTTCGAATTGTGCGCACTTGGCGCGGCCATAAACAGAAACGGGCATTAAAGGGTGCGACTCACGGGCTCCTTCATTACCCGATATATTGCCATATTCGGCTGCAGATCCGATTAATATAACCCGGCAATTGGGTTGTTCAATTTGAACAGCCTGTAATATATGGGTCGTGCTGCAGATATATTCATCACAAAGCGCAGGGATCCCGGAAGCGGAATCATGCCCTATGGCATTCAATAATACCGAAGGCTTAATTTTCCTGACAATCTCTTGCAGTAAACAAGGCTCATGTATGTTCAAGGTAAACCAGGAGCCGTCGCCCGTTTTTATTGAACCCGGATTCTTGACGTCGATACCGATTACTTTTTGGCCTTGGGCTCTGAGATGGGTAAAAACGGCACGACCAATAAACCCTGCTGCGCCAAGTACCAGCCAAGGAGCAGAATCATCCGGGGGGTGATGACGTTCGGGTGTTTTTTCCATACCTACAATATATCCGGGAAGACGCAGTCTATACGGGTATGGTGACTTGGGATATCCTGATGAAAAAGGGGATGCTGGCGGCATCCCCTTTTTATTGTACGGGTGTTTCTAATCACTCAATCTTGGCTTTACTGCGCAGGTCGGCGATCAGGTTCTGAACGATCTGTTGTTGCATTTTTTGTTGTATTTGCGGCTTGAGTTCTTCATAGGATGGTACTTTCAGGTCGCGTGTATCGTCCAGTTTGATGACATGCCAGCCGAACTGCGTTTTCACCGGTTCCTTGGTGTACTCGCCTTTTTTCAGGGTGAGGATGGCGTTGGCAAACGGCGGGACGAAATTGCTTGGCACTGCCCAGCCCAATGAACCGCCTTTTTCTGCGGAGCCGGCATCTTTGGATTTGGCCTTGGCGATCTTGTCGAATTTACCTTTCTTGCCGAGCTGCGCGATGATGGCTTTGGCTTCGTCTTCACTGTCTACCAGGATATGGCGCACATTGTATTCTTCCTTGCCGAGCGTGGCCTTGAACTTGTCGTATTCCTGCGTGAGCTGCTCTTCAGTGATCGGATGTGTTTTGGCGTAGTCCTGAACATAGGCGCCGACCAGTACCGATTCTTCGGCGAGTTGGGTTTGTTCTATGACCTCGGGATTTTTGTCCATCCCATTCTTTTTCGCTTCCTGCGCGAGCACTTCGAGGTTGATCATGTCCTCGCGGATCGCCTTGCGCAGGTCGGGGCTGTCCGGCTGACCCTGGGCGGTGGCGGCCTTGACACGCATATCGATACGCGATTGCGAAATGGAGACCCCGTTCACCATGGCGGCGGATTTATCGTCGGCAAAGGCCGGGTTGACCGCCAGCGCGGCCAAGATTGCCAGTGCTGCATATTTTCCAGTGTTTAACATTACATGTCCTCTTAATAATTATCTGAAGTGTGGCGGTTAAAGCTCGTCCGGCGCAAGCGCCTGTATGGTCAGTGCGTGGATTTCGCGTTTCATTAACTCTCCAAAAGCGGAATATATCATACGGTGGCGCTTAACCGTATTACAGCCGGAAAATCTTGCCGAAACGATACGCAGCACATAATGTCCGCCGCCGTCGCGCGCACCGGCGTGCCCGGCGTGCTTGTGGCTTTCGTCGATGATCTCAAGCTGTATCGGCTCAAACGCGGCGAGCAGGGCGCGCATTTTCGCCTCGCGTTCGTTCATTGCGGGAAGGTTTTCCTGAACGGCTGCACGCGAACGGCCGCATATACACCGGCTGTTACATAAGGATCGGCATTCGCCCATTCTTGTGCGGAAGCCAGCGTAGGGAATTCCGCAACGATCAGGCTGCCGGTGTATCCGGCTGCACCCGGATCAACGGCATCCACCGCAGGAAAAGGGCCCGCCAGCAGCAGGCGGCCTTCGTTCTGCAATGTCTGCAGCCGCGCAACATGGGCGGGCCGTGCGGCCATGCGTTTGTCCAGACTATTCGGCACGTCTTGCCCGACGATTGCGTACCACATTTATGCAGCCTCCATCAGTTGCTCTCTTTTTTTTCATCTACATATTTCGACAGCCATACGCCTTGCGCCAGGATGAATACGATCATCAAACCGGTGAAGCCGAACAGCTTGAAATTTACCCATTCATCGGTGGTGTAGTTGAACGCCACATACAGGTTGATAAAGCCGAGTACCGCAAAGAACAGGCTCCAGCTCAGGTTGAAGCGTTTCCATGCATGCAACGGCAGGGCGATTTTCTCGTGCAACATCTTGTGCATCAGGTTTTTGTTGAGCAGCAAATCCGAGATTAGCAGAATGACGGAGAACGTCCAGTACAGCACGGTGGGTTTCCACTTGATGAAACTCTCGTCATGCAGCAACAGCGTCGCCCCGCCGAACACGGCGACGATGACGAAGCTGACCCATAACATCTTGTCGACTTTCCCATGCCGGAATTTGGTCCAGATGATTTGTGCGATGGTGGCGCCGATCGCCACCGACGTGGCGACATAGATGCCCTGGAACTTGAAGGCGATGAAGAACAGCAGGATGGGGAACAGGTCGAATAGCAGTTTCATGGTGATGGTGGGACTCGGTTAGTTTTTGTCCAGCGCAAGTGCGGTGGAATTGATGCAAAAGCGCAAACCGGTGGGTTGCGGCCCGTCCGGGAAGATGTGCCCGAGGTGTGCGCCGCATTGTTTGCAGCATGCTTCCACGCGTGTCATGCCGTGGCTGGTGTCGGTGCGCGACACGACGTTTTCGGATTGATAAGCTTGCCAGAAACTCGGCCAGCCGCTGCCGGAATCGAACTTGGCTGCGGAATCGAACAAGGCATTGCCGCAGCACACGCAGCGGTAGATCCCGGCATCGTGGCAATCCCAATAGGTGCCGGTGAAAGGCGCTTCGGTGCCGCACTGGCGGCACACCTGATATTGCTCGGGTGTAAGCTCATTGCGCCAGTCGGCATCGGATTTTTCGACGATTTTATTCACGGGTTGTTATAGAACTTCACCTGCATGATCCGCCAGCCGTGAGCGTTCGCCGCGCATCAGCGTGACGTGCCCGCCGTGCGGCCAGCCCTTGAAACGATCCACCACATAAGTCAGGCCGGAACTGCCTTCGGTCAGATATGGCGTGTCGATCTGTGCGATGTTGCCCATGCACACTACCTTGGTGCCGGGTCCTGCGCGGGTGACCAGCGTCTTCATCTGCTTGGGCGTGAGGTTCTGCGCCTCGTCGATGATCACATACTTGTTGAGAAAGGTGCGTCCGCGCATGAAGTTGAGCGATTTGACCTTGATCCGCGAGCGGATCAGGTCGCGCGTGGCGGCGCGTCCCCAATCGCCGCCTTCTTCGTCGGATTTGTTCAGCACATCGAGATTGTCTTCCAGCGCGCCCATCCATGGCGTCATCTTTTCTTCTTCGGTGCCGGGCAGAAAGCCGATGTCTTCGCCGACCGGAACCGTCACGCGGGTGATGATGATCTCAGAATACAGTTTGTTCTCCAGAGTTTGCAACAAGCCGGCGGCCAATGTCAGCAGCGTTTTTCCTGTCCCGGCCTGTCCCAACAAAGTAACAAAGTCGATGTCAGGATTCATCAGTAGGTTGAGCACGAAGTTCTGCTCGCGATTGCGCGCAGTGATACCCCATACATTGTTCTTGCTGTGGGTGTAATCGGTCAGCGTGCGCAGCAAGGCAGTGCTGTCGTTCTGCTCCAATACCACAGCATAAAATGGCGCATTGCCATTTTCCTGGTAGACGAATTGATTGACAAAGAACGCCCCGCACAGCGGGCCTTGTATCTGATAATAAGTATGACCTTCCTTCTGCCACGATTTCATATCTTTGTCATGGCGCTCCCAGAAGTCGGCCGGCAATGCCAGCACGCCGGTGTAGAGCAAGTCGCTGTCTTCCAGCACCTTGTCGTTGAAATAGTCCTGGGCATCCAGCCCCAGCGCACGCGCCTTGATGCGCATGTTGATGTCCTTGCTGACCAGGATCACCGCGCGCTGCGGCTGCTGTTTTTGCAGGCCGATGACTACGCCGAGGATCGCGTTGTCGGCTTTGCCGAGCTCAAGATTCTGTGGCAGCTCGTATTTGACGAAACTGGTTTGCAGGAACAAACGTCCCGAACAATTTTTGTGTGCGGCGGATTCGAGCGCGATGCCTTCCTCGATCTTGTGCGGCGCATCGCTGACGATCTGGTCGAGGAAGCGGCTGGCCTGGCGCGCATTCCTGGCGACTTCGGTCATGCCTTTTTTCTTGTTGTCCAGTTCCTCCAGCACGAACATCGGTAGGCAAATGTCGTGTTCCTCAAAACGGAACAGGCTGGTCGGGTCGTGCAGCAATACATTGGTGTCCAGTACGAACAACTTGATCCCGGCATCTTTCTCCGTTTTGACCGTTTTGTTGCGTGGGGGTGGTGACATTACGTTCCTTTATTTAAGGGTTGTGACGAAATCCAGTACTTCCTGTGCGTGTCCATCGGCTTTCAGTCCGCGCCACTCGCGGCGCAATACGCCATCCTTGTCGAACACGAAGGTGCTGCGCTCAATACCGCGCACCTGCTTGCCGTACATGTTCTTCATCTTCATCACACCGAACAGATTGCATGCTGTTTCATCGGTATCCGCAAGCAGCGCAAAGGGCAGGGTGAACCTGGCCTTGAAATTTTCATGCGACTTGAGGCTGTCGCGCGAAATGCCGACCACTTCGCAATGCGCCTTCTTGAACTTCACATACAGGTCACGGAACTGCTGCGCCTCGGTGGTGCAGCCCGGCGTATTGTCCTTGGGGTAAAAATAAATGACCAGATGTTTGCCGCGCGCGCCGGAGAGGGTGAAGGTTTGATTGCCCGTGGCAGGCAGTGAAAAATCGGCAACTGTGTTTTCTGACATGAAAGAACCTGTTTATATAGGATGCCATTCTTGTCAAAAATCGCGCCAAAGGCAAGTACTAAGATGTCCGCGCGAGGAATCGAGCCCTTGCCGCTCGTGATATATTAGCAGAATCGGTGTCAGACTGCGGAATTGCGGCCGCTCTCCGGAAGGAGCCAGTGAATGTTTGTGGCTTGCAAATTTTGGACAACCGGAATGCCCGGCCACTAATTTATACAGACAATGCATCCTGTATCTTCGACGTTCCCGTTGCGCGATCGCAGCTTCCTGTTGTTGCTGGCGTTCCGCATCCAGATCGTTCTGGCTTACCAGATCATCGCGGTGGTGGTCGGCTGGCATATCTATGAGCTGACGCACGATCCGCTGGCGCTGGGATTGATCGGACTGGCCGAAGTCATTCCTTATTTTTGCAGCGCACTGTTTGCCGGATATGCAGTCGACCATTATTCGCGGCGCATGTTCGGCGTGCTGGCGAGTCTGGTGACGAGCCTGAATGCACTGGCATTGATGGCGCTTGCCAATGGCATGTTGCCGGGCAATCCGTCGCTGTGGATCTACGGATCGATCGCCTTCGCGGGCCTGGCGCGTGCGTTTATCGGCCCTTCTTATAATTCGCTGTTCGCCCTGATATTGCCGCGCAATCAATATGCGCGCGCGGCAGGCATCGGCAGTTCCGCTTTCCAACTGGGCCTGGTGGTCGGTCCCGCACTGGGTGGCGCGTTGGTAGGATGGGCGAGCATGACAGCGGCTTATGCGGTATCCGCCGTCCTTGCACTGAGCGCGGCCATCACCCTGCTGTTATTGCGCGTCGTCGAACCGCAGCGCGCCAAACCCTCCGCAGTGTTCTCCAGCATAGCGGAAGGCTTGCGCTTTGTATTCGGCAACCAGATCATCCTCGCCGCACAAGCGCTGGATATGTTCGCGGTCCTGTTCGGCGGCGCGGTCGCGATGTTGCTCGCGTTCATAAAAGAGATTTTTTATTACGGGCCCGAGGGTCTGGGCATCCTGCGCGCCGCTCCAGCCGTCGGTGCCATCATGATCGGCATGTTCCTCGCCAGATATCCCTTGAACAGACATGCGGGACGCACGTTGTTGGTGGCCGTTGCCGGGTTCGGTATCTGCATCATTTCATTCGCCCTGAGCACCAACTTCTGGTTCGCGGCGTTGTTGCTGTTGTTGTCCGGAATTTGTGACGGGGTATCTGTGGTGATGCGCAACACCATCATGCAGCTGGCCACGCCCGACGCGATGCGCGGGCGTGTTTCAGCGATCAACGGGATATTCATCGGCTCATCCAACGAGCTGGGCGCATTCGAATCCGGCCTCGCGGCCCGCTTTCTGGGCCTGGTACCTTCAGTGATCTTTGGCGGCATCATGACGCTGGCTGTCGTGGCGACGACTGCGCAACTCGCACCCAAGTTGCGTAGATTGCACCTGCATCAATTGCATTAAAGGAGCCGGGGAGTATCTGCCGGTGTAGCGGACAATGATCCCGAAAGAACCCGACCTGCCAGATCACATTTTCCAATGATACTTTCTGTCACACATTACTATTTGGCAATCTGTTTTTTAACCTTACAATGTAGGCATGGAGCTACATGACCGGTTCTTCCCGCAAACACATTCCCCGATAGCAGAGCGGGACGAGGTGTTCATGCGCACGTCGCTGGAGCTGGCGCGCCAGGCCGAAGCGGCGGGGGAAGTGCCGGTGGGTGCGGTGGTGGTGCTGGACGGCGAGATCATCGGACGCGGCTACAACGCGCCGATCTCGCGCCACGATCCTTCCGCCCATGCCGAGATGATGGCATTGCGCGATGCCGCGCACAACATCGGCAACTACCGTCTGGTCGGCTGCGAGTTGTTCGTCACGCTGGAACCGTGCCTGATGTGTGCGGGCGCGATCATGCACGCGCGCATCGCGCGGCTGGTATATGGTGCAAGCGACCCCAAGACCGGCGCGTGCGGCAGCGTGCTGGATGTGTTTGCCGAGCAACGCCTGAATCATCATGCTGAAGTTGTGGCTGGCGCGCTCGCGGACGAATGCAGTTTGCTGCTCAGTGATTTCTTTGCCAAACGCCGCGCGCAGCAGAAGGCGTTATGAGAATAAAGATCCACATTTCCACACAGATGCTGGAACTGTTCGATGACACCGGGAAAATACTGCGCCGCTATGCGGTCTCAACCGCCGCGAATGGCGTGGGTGAAATATCCGGCAGTTATTGCACGCCACGCGGCAAACATATCATCCGTGCCAAGATAGGCGCAGGACAGCCTGAAAATGCCGTGTTGCGGGGCCGCCGCCCGACCGGGGAGATCTACACGCCGGAACTGGGCGCGCAGTTTCCAGAGCGGGACTGGATACTGACGCGTATCCTGTGGTTGTCCGGTTGCGAAGCGGGCTTTAACCGATTGGGGAAAAACGATACCATGCGCCGCTACATATACATACACGGCTCGCCGGATTCGGTGCAACTCGGCAAAACCGGATCGCATGGATGCATCCGGATGCGCAATGCCGATGTGATCGAGTTGTTCGATCTGGTACCGGCAGGGACGGCAGTCGAAATCTTCGAATGATTTTTCTGTGCGATAAAGTCAGGGGGATAAAGCATGAGTAATCCTTTTACCGTGAGCCTGGTTTGCTGGCATGACGGCGAGCCTTTGCTCAAATCGGTTCGCGATGCGGTGTTCATCAAGGAGCAGGGCGTTCCCGCGGAGCTGGAATGGGACGGTCTGGACGACGGTTGCCGTCATGCGCTGGCGCTCAGCCACAAAGGCCAGGCGATCGGCAGCGGACGCATGCTCGCCAACGGACACATCGGGCGCATCGCGGTGTTGCCGGCATGGCGCAAACAGAAGGTCGGCACAGCGATCATGGAAGCGCTGCTCGATTATGCGCGCGCGCACGACTACAAACAGGTGGATGTGGATGCGCAGACCTACGCCTTGCCGTTCTACCGCAGCTTCGGCTTTGTCGAGCAGGGCGAGGAGTTCATGGATGCAGGCCTGCCGCATATCAAGATGTTTCTGAAGCTTTAGCGATTTGATATCGGAAATATTCAAGAGGCAAGTGCTGCTTTGTGCCAACAGCATACATTCGACCTCGTCTAATAATTCTGTAGCCATACAACCGTAAATGATTCATGTACGAACAGATTTAGAATACTCGTATGAGCCGTCTGGGTTCTTTGAATCTGATGAGGTTTTCACGACTTCGCTCGGAACTTTGCAAGTAAGTTCAGGCAAGGCGGTATTGACTCTTCCTCAACCCATTGAGATTGATCACACAACGGCCAAACAATTTACAGAGATTGTGCAGAGCATTTTCATGGCCCGCCAGCTGCTCAATCACAAGCAGTTCAAGCTTCAAGGACCCAATGTTGTACACCACGGACTCGAAGGCAAGCGCGATATTGTGATGCTACTTGAGACGGGGCATTACAAAATGACGGGGGGTTCAATTGAATTTACAATCACCTACGCAACGGGCAAGGTCATCAAAGATACCCAAGCTGAACGAATTGCCCAAAATAGCAATTTTGTTCAGAGCATTGCGACAAAGATTTCGTCCTCACCGATTTTGCGTCAAATGCTCGCAAGTTACAGCGCAGCAGTAAACGATCCTACCGATGAGCTAGTCCATCTCTACGAAATTCTCGACGCGCTCAAGGAGTATTTCGGAAATGAAGAGTTTGCTATTAAGGGACTAGGAATCACTAAGTCTGATTGGAGCATTATCGCAAAACTCGCCAACAGTGAACCTCTCTTAGAAGGTCGACACCGAGGAAACAAATCTTTCCTCCGACCGGCAACTGATGTTGAGTTGCATACTGCTAGGGAGATGGCCAAAAACTTAATAAACCTATTTTCAGCCCTCGTGACTTAGTGGGGTGAATGTCTGCCATGTGTCGTTAGCTGATACTGGATTCCCGACCCTTGCTATTTCCGCTGCGCTATCTCGCTGTTAAAACGCTTGTCGGTCTGCGTTGGCGCGGCATAAGACTCGAACTTGTCGCCCATCAATTTATCCAGCAGGCTGAGCCGGTCGCGCGGCGCTGGGTGGGTCTTGAACATCAGCGCCAGCGATGAATCCTGTGCGTTGATCGCATCGAGCATCTGCAGCACGGCGGGCAAGCCGTAAGGGTCATATCCGGCGCGCGTTGCGATCACGATGCCCATGCGGTCCGCTTCAAATTCGTCGTCCTTGTCCAGCCCGCGCGCATACACTTCTGTTCCCGCCTTGATGGCTTTGTCCATGATGGCGGGGTTGGTCTTGTCCTTGAGCGCTTCGCCCGCGAGGTCGGAAGCGAGATCCATGCGCGCTGCTTTTTGCAGAGCCGCCAGATGATGTTTGCGCAACACGTGCACTATCTCATGCGCCAGCACGCCGGCCAGTTCCGATTCATTCTCCAGTCTCATCAGCAGGCCTTGCGTGATGAAGATCGTGCCGCCCGGTGTGGCGAAAGCGTTGATGTCGGTGCTTGCCAGCACGCCGAATTGCCAGGGCAGGTCGGGACGTTCGGTTTGCAGGCTCAGCCAGCGTCCCACCTGGTTGACGTATTGCTGAACCTTGTCATTTGCCAGCAAAGGCGCTGCGCCCAGCAGGTTGGTGGCGATGCCGTGGCCGATCTCGATCTCTTCCGGCTCGTCTATGGTCTTGGTTGCCTGCTGTGCTTTCTTTGCGATATCGAGGACTTTGTTAAAGTCGAAATCGAAGGCGCGTGCCGGAGCAGAGATCAGCAGGCTGATTCCGAAGAAGAATAATAGTGTGCGGTTGAACATGGCTTATTCTCCTTGCTTCTGGGTGGTGCCGGACGG
>CAIOKY010000053.1 GCA_903858965.1 uncultured Nitrosomonadales bacterium
CGGGTCATGATCTCGATCATGTGGACCGGAATGCGAATGGTGCGCGCCTGGTCGGCAATGGAACGGGTGATCGCTTGGCGTATCCACCATGTTGCATAGGTCGAGAATTTGTAACCGCGGCGGTATTCAAACTTGTCCACAGCTTTCATCAGTCCGATGTTGCCTTCCTGGATCAGGTCGAGGAATTGCAAACCACGGTTAGTATATTTTTTGGCGATCGAAATCACCAGGCGCAGGTTGGCCTCGATCATGTCGCGCTTGGCACGGCGTGCCTTGGCTTCGCCGTTGGTCATCTGCCGGTTGATTTCCTTCAGGTCGCGAATCGGAATACCGACACGCTGTTGTAAATCCAGCAAATGCTTTTGCTGTTCCACGATGGCATGCTGATAACGTTCCAGCGTTTCGTTGTATGGCTTTTTCGTCTTCAGTTCCTGTGCTACCCATTGCAGGTTGTCTTCATTGCCGGGAAAGGCCTTGATGAAATGCGGGCGCGGCATCTTGCCCTTGGAAACGCACATGTCCTGAATGCTGCGCTCACTGCGACGCACCTCTTCGACCAAGCCGCGCATCGTATCGCACAAGGCATCCACCTGCTTTGCAGAGAAGCGGAATTTCATCAACTCGTCGGAAATGCCATTCTGCAACTTGTCGTATTGCTTGCTGCGATAACCGTGCTTCTCGTAAGCCTTGCCCATCTTGGTAAACAGGTCGGCAACCACGGCAAAACTCGCCAGCGCGTCGTCTCGCAATTGCGCCAAGTTGGCGGCAGCTTCTGCCGCTGCGGCTTCTTCATCCTCTTCTTCGTCGGCACCGCTGTCAGTGACTTCTTCCGGCTCTTCATCACCTTCGACGGTAATGACGGTGTCGTCCTCGACATCGACAAACCCATCGATCAGTTCGTCGATGCGCATCTGGTTGCTTTCGATCTTGGCGGACAATGCCAAAATCTCGGCGATCGTTGTAGGGCATGCAGAGATCGCCTGAATCATGTGCTTCAGGCCTTCTTCGATACGCTTGGCGATCTCGATTTCTTTTTCGCGTGTCAGCAGACCGACCGTACCCATTTCGCGCATATACATGCGCACCGGATCGGTGGTGCGGCCAAATTCAGAGTCCACCGTGGAAAGCGCGGCTTCGGCTTCTTCCACCGCATCCTCATCCGCAACAGCGGGTGCGACATCGGTCATGATAAGGGCTTCGGCATCTGGTGCTACGTCGCACACCGAGACGCCCATCTCGTTGATCATGCTGACTACGCCCTCGATCTGCTCGACTTCGAGCATATCCGGCAGATGGTCGTTGATTTCCGCGTAAGTCAGGTAGCCGCGTTCCTTGCCCAGTACGATGAGGGCTTTCAGGCGCGTGCGGCGCGCTTCGATGTCCTGTAAGCGGTCAACAACCGGTTGCTCGATAACGACCGCCGGTTTTTTGTTCTGTTTTTTCTTGTCTTCTTTAAGCTTTGCCATGTTCAGATTCCCGATTGCGTAAGACTCAATTATTGCGTTGAGGCCGCAGAAAAGCGGCGGATTATACCTGAATTCGCTTGAATTTTCTCAATCTTTACCGGCACTTCACTCAACCATTGGCTCCGCGCCCCGCTTGCCGATAAAGATCGCGCTCTGTCTCGCTCAGGCAAGCCAAGCCCCCAAGCGTGACCTTGGTCTGTAAAACCTGGAATTCCCGGCGGCGGCGCCCTTCGTCGAGCCTGTTCAACAAACCGGAAAACTCGGCGGCCACATCAAAATCTTCGCCCCAATTAAGCATATCCGCTTCGGCTGTTGCCAGGGTTTTCTCATGTGCCGTACCCTGAAACAACTGTGTGAGGGTAGGACTGTTCAGCGCGAAATCCGTTTCACGCAACACCATCAGTACCGCTGAAACCGCTTCGGCTTCGGCACCTTGACCCTCCCATTCGTCCGGTACCTGCTGTCCCAACTCGGGTTGTGCGATCAGGCATTGCAACAATAGACGGTGCGCCGAAGGCGGGGTGCGCCCGGCTTTCTGGAAAACGGCGCGCGGCGCACGCGCCACCGGTTTGATCTCGTACAATGCTTCCAATTCCGCTTGGCTCACGCCGGAAAGCGCGGCAACTTCCTTGCGCAACAGCAATGCGGTCGCCGGTGCAACAATTGCCGTCAGCAATGGCTTGGCGCGTTGCAATAACTGGTTGCGTCCTTCCTGGGTGTGCAAATCCAGCTCGGCACTGACTTCTCGCAACAGATAAGCAGACAATGGCATGGCTTCCTGAACACGCTGTTCAAAATCATCTTTGCCAAATTCGCGGATGAAGCTGTCCGGGTCATGTTCGACGGGCAGAAACAGAAAGCTGAGACGCTTGCCATCCTGCAAGTAGGGCAGCGCATTTTCCAACGCCCTCCATGCCGCGCGCTGCCCCGCCTTGTCACCGTCAAAACAGAACACGATATGTTCGGCGAGACGCAATAATTTCTGTATGTGATACGGTGTGGTCGCCGTGCCCAGTGTCGCAACCGCATATTCCACGCCGTGTTGCACCAGCGCCACCACATCCATATAACCTTCCACCACCAGCACTTGCTGCCCGGCACGGATGGCTTTTTGCGCCTGATACAAGCCATATAGTTCACGGCCTTTTTCAAACAGCGGCGTTTCCGGCGAGTTCAGGTATTTCGGTTCACCCTTGTCCAGCACACGCCCGCCGAAGCCGATGACTTGGGCACGAACATTGATGATCGGAAACATGATGCGGTCGCGGAACCGGTCATAACGTTTATTTTCATCACTGGTGATCACCAGGCCGGTTTCGTTCAGCGTGGCATCCTGATAATTCGCAAATGCAGTAGCAAGATTCTGCCAGCCATCCGGCGCATAACCAATGCCGAACTTTGCAGCAATCTCGCCGCTCAAACCGCGCTGCTTGAGATAATCGATTGCGCGCTGGGAAAGTTTCAGTTGCTCGCGGTAATAACGCGTGGCGGTTTGCATCACTTCATACAGATCCGGCGCAACCTTCTGGGCGTATTCTCTTTGTGCATCACCCGCGGCAGGGCGTTCATTCGGAACCTCCAGGCCCACGCCCCGCGCCAGCTCTTCGATCGCATCGACATAACCCAGCCCGGCATGTTCCATCACAAAACCGATCGCCGTACCATGCGCACCGCAACCGAAGCAATGATAGAACTGCTTGGCTTGGCTCACGGTAAATGAGGGAGATTTCTCGTTGTGGAACGGACAGCAGGCAACGAAATTCGCACCGGCCTTTTTGAGCGGCACGTAACGCTCGACCACGTCCACAATATCGAGACGATTAAGCAGATCCTGAATGAAATTTTTTGGAATCACGCCAGCACCGCCTTTTCATTACGCTCGGCAAAGAACCAAGGAATGGTTATCCGGGTACTACCAGGGATGATTGTTGCAGATTATAGTTTATTTGGTCAGTTGCGCTTTAATCAACGCAGAAACTTTGCCCATATCGGCGCGTCCGGCCAACCTGGGTTTGAGCACACCCATCACTTTGCCCATGTCTTGTTGACCTGCTGCACCAGTCGCGGCGATCGCCTCGGTCACAGCGGCGGCGATTTCGGCTTCATTGAGCTGTTGCGGCATATAGGCTGCCAAAACACTCATTTCAAACTTTTCGACATCGGCCAGATCCTGGCGCCCTGCCGCTTCGTATTGGCTGATGGAATCACGCCGCTGCTTGTTCATTTTTTCGATGATGGTAACCACATCCGCATCCGACAATTCGATGCGTTCGTCCACTTCGCGCTGCTTCATCGCCGCGAGTAATAAACGAATCGCCCCGAGGCGCGCCGTCTCCTTGGCACGCATCGCGGCTTTCATGTCATCAGTGATTTGCTGCTTGAGACTCATATCGAAACCAACCGCCGCACCCAATTAAGGGTGCGCAGGCAGTATTAATAGAGCTTGGGAGGGAGAACTTGGCTCATCAGGCGCTTGTAGTGGCGCTTCACGGCGGCGGCCAGTTTGCGCTTACGTTCTGCGGTTGGCTTCTCGTAAAATTCGCGAGCGCGCAAATCGGTCAGCAAACCGGTCTTTTCGACGGAACGCTTGAACCGGCGCATCGCCACTTCAAACGGCTCATTCTCTTTCACACGTACTGTTGTCATAAACAAACTACCTTCTACTAAAAAATTGAGGGCGCGATTCTAGCAAAAGCCACTGCGCCCCACAACCACAATTTACTGTACCGTGATCCGGGCGAATTTGCGCTTGCCCACCTGCGCCACGACCACTGTGCCAGCCTTGACCAAAACCGACTTATCATTGATACGTTCGCCGTCCAGCTTGACCGCGCCTTGCTGGATCATGCGCATCGCTTCGGATGTCCCTTCCACCAGCCCCGCCTGTTTGAGTAGTTGCGGCACGACTATGCTGCCTTCCGGTGCCGAAACTGTGATCTCAGGCATATCATCAGGCAAAACCCCCTGACGGAAACGCGCGTCGAACTCCATCAACGCACCTTCAGCGGCTTCCCGTGAATGAAAGCGCGTCACGATCTCCTGTGCCAGCAACACCTTGATATCGCGTGGATTGCGTCCACCGGTTACTTCCGTGCGCCAAGCAGCGATCTCGTTCAAACTTCGGAACGACAGCAATTCCAGATAGCGCCACATCAAGATATCGGAAATCGACATCAGCTTACCGAACATCTCCTTTGGGATATCGGTGACACCGATGTAATTGCCCAGTGATTTGGACATCTTGTTCACGCCGTCCAACCCTTCCAGCAACGGCATGGTCAACACACATTGCGCGGGCTGACCAAAGTGTTTTTGCAATTCACGCCCCATCAGCAGGTTGAATTTCTGATCTGTGCCGCCCAACTCGATATCCGCCTTGAGCGCCACGGAATCATAGCCCTGCACCAGCGGATAGATGAATTCGTGGATAGCGATCGGTTGATTGCCCTTGTAGCGTTTGGAAAAATCGTCGCGTTCCAGCATCTGTGCCACGGTATGCGTGGCCGCCAGCCTGATCAAATCAACCGCGCTGAATTTATCCATCCAGGTCGAGTTGAACACGATTTCAGTCTTGTCCGGATCCAGCACCTTGAACACCTGATCGCGATAGGATTGGGCATTTCCCATCACCTGCTCGCGTGACAACGGCGGACGCGTGGTATTTTTACCGCTGGGATCGCCGATCATTCCGGTGAAATCGCCGATCAAAAATAGCGCATGATGACCAAGATTCTGCAGCTGACGCAGCTTGTTAAGCAGCACGGTGTGGCCGAGATGCAGATCCGGTGCCGTCGGATCGAAGCCTGCCTTGATACGCAGGGGACGACCAAGCGCGAGCTTTTGTTTTAGTTCGTCTTCAATCAGCAGTTCGTGCGCACCTCGTTTGATCTGCGCCAGTGCATCGGAGTGTATCGTTGTCGGGTCGGCCATTTCAGTCATCATTCATCGTCAATTCAAGTCTAGGGCACGCAAAAATTCTTTTCGCTTCCACCTTATAAAACCGTTCATCGGTAAGGCATCGCCTCTTATCGTTTTTTCGCCCATTGTCCACCAATCCTGTTTGAGGGAGTGCCTGTTTCTGGTAAAGTGCATCTCAATCCCGCATCATAATTATGTTGCCAATAGACAAAGCAGTTTCAAGGAGTCCCGAATGTTAACCCAAAACCTGCTCGGCCAAGAACGCAAAATGCCGGGAAATAAAAAAAAGCTGCGCTGGTTTGTCGCCTTATCCACCTTGCCGTTGCTGGGTGTGGTCACTGCTTTCGGCCTCGTGCCGCAAAATGATTTTGATCTGGTTCCCTCAAGGGTTGCCATTGAAGAGATTACCTTACCTAAGGTTGCCGACCCCGAAACCACCGCCTCCAGCTACTGGCGCAACGAGCGTGTACAAAGCGGCGATACCGTGGCTGAGCTGTTGACTCGACTGAGCATTGAAGATGCTCCTGCCAGTGACTATTTGCGCAAAGCCGCCGAGGCTGTGTCTTTCCGTAAATTGCCGGTCGGTACCGAAGTACAGGCTGAAACCACCGCCTCCGGCGGCTTGATCGCGTTACGTTACTTAGGTGATAACGGTTCGCAGATATTGATTGAAAAACAGGATGGCACTTTCAAAACCAGCACCTTGCCGGCACAACTGGAAAAACGATTGTTCGTGCGTACCGGCGAAATCAAGACCAACTTGTATGCCGCCACTGACGAAGCTGGCATGCCGGAAGCGGCCGCAAACCAGTTGAACGAACTCTTCAGCGGCGACATCGACTTTCACCACGATTTGCGCAAGGGCGACAAGTTCACCGTGATCTATGAAATGACCTATAACAATGGCGCGTTGTTGCGCGCTGGCCGCATCCAGGCCGCCGAATTCATCAATCAGGGACATGCTTACCGCGCCGTGTATTTCCAGAAAGACGAACAGCATGGCGATTACTACACCCCTGAAGGCAAGAGTGTACACAAAGCATTCCTGCGTTCACCCATCGAGTTTTCGCGGGTGAGCTCGCGCTTCTCACTCTCTCGATTTCACCCGATACTGAACAAATGGCGCTCGCACAAGGGTACCGATTTTGCCGCGCCCACGGGCACCAAAGTCAAGGTAACCGCTGACGGCATCGTTTCCGTGGTTGGCAAGCAAGGCGGCTATGGCAACGTCATCATGGTAAATCATCAAGGACGCTACACCACCGTTTACGGACACTTGTCACGTTTTGCGAAAGGCCTGCACAAGGGCCAACATGTCGCACAAGGCGAAGTCATCGGTTACGTCGGCATGACCGGATTGGCCACCGGGCCTCATTTGCATTATGAATTCAGGGTGGGCGGTCAGCAACGCGATCCATTACGCGTCGCCTTGCCCGATGCAAAACCTATCGACAGCACCTACCTCGCCACGTTTCAGCCCGTAGCAGATGATTTCGTTGCACGCCTGAATCTGATGCGCAATACCAACCTCGCAAAACTCGACTGATTGGTCTGTGCAACAGCCTGAGCTATATATCGGGTTGATGTCGGGAACCAGCCTAGACGGCATCGATGCCGTCCTTGTCGACTTGAGTCGGCCTCAGCCGCGGCAACTCGCCAAGCACTATCTGCCCTTTGATGATGCGTTGAAAAATACCTTGCTGGCTTTGCATGTGCCCAGCCACAATGAACTCCACCAAGCCCAGATCGTCGGCAACCAATTGGCACGGTTATATGCCCGAAGTGTTGCTTCGGTATTATCGGGAGCCAGCATTACGGCCATACAGGTCAGCGCCATCGGCTGCCATGGCCAGACTATACGTCACTGCCCTGAACACGGTTACACCCTGCAGATAGGCAACGCCGCACTGCTTGCTGAACTGACCGGTATCAGTGTGATCAATGACTTCCGCAGCCGCGACATTGCTGCGGGCGGGCAAGGCGCGCCGCTGGTTCCCGCATTTCACGATCATGTGCTGCGCCATCCGGACATTCACCGTGTCATCGTCAACATCGGGGGCATCAGTAACCTGACCAATTTGCCACCCCGGGGCACCACCTCCGGTTTCGACTGCGGCCCGGGCAACCTGTTGATGGACGTCTGGTGTATGCAACACTTGGGCAAATCCTATGACGAGAACGGTGTCTGGGCATCAACGGGCAAAGTACTGCCAGCACTACTGGAAAGAATGCTCACCGAACCATTCTTTAAATTGCCTCCTCCGAAAAGCAGCGGGCGCGACCTGTTCAACATGGCATGGCTGCACAACAGACTGCAAGGCGATGAAAACGCAGCGGACGTGCAAGCCACTTTGCTTGAGCTGACTTGCCGGAGCATTGAACTGGCCATCCAATTTCATTGCCCCGGCGCCAAAGAAATTTATCTGTGCGGTGGTGGGGCGCACAACCGAACTCTGCGTAACCGCCTTTCTGCCCTGCTGGCTGATTGCAGCATACTAGCGACTGATTCCCTGGGCATCGACGGCGACTATATGGAAGCCATCGCCTTCGCCTGGCTGGCGCAACAAACCCTGCACGGCAAGCCTGCCAACCTGCCGCAGGTCACCGGCGCAAAACATCCCTGCTTGCTAGGCGCGGTTTATCGCAGCCTGTGACGCAATGATTTCCAGCTTTCTTTCAGATCACTTTTATTTGAAGAGGTTGCGTAAAGTCCAAGCACAAAATCCATAAGTGTTTTTTGCGGCAAAATGGTTTGTGCTGCTCCTGCGCTTGAACAAACGGCTGTCTATAATAATTACCTATAACGATTGACTGACTTTCATAATGCCCTGGTCTTCTTCGCTGGTTTTGATCGTGAATCCAAGGCGTGTCATGAGCTTGAGCATATTGTGATTGTTGCTCAGCACCTCTCCCTCAATTAAAGACAGGCCTTTGGAACGTGCCGCCTCCATCAACAAACCCATGAGTTTTTGGCCTAGCCCTTTTCCTTCCATGCCATCCGCCACCACCAGCGCAAATTCGCAGGAATTTCCATCCGGATTGATGGCAAAGCGCGCTACCCCGAGTTGGATTTCCTTGTCTTGCTCCAAGGTCACCGCAATCAACGCCATCTCTCTGCTATAGTCAATCTGGGTAAAACGCACCAGCATGGTTTCAGTGAGTTCTTGCATGCTGTTCATGTAGCGGAAGTATTTGGATTCTTCCGACAGGCCGCGCACAAATGTTTGTACCAACTCCGCATCTTCCGGACGAATCGGGCGTATCGTGATATCGGTACCATCGGCGAGTTGCCACCGGCTGACCAACTGAGTGGGATAAGGATAGATGGCCATATGTGCATAGCGATCGGCATTGGGCTGGCGATACTCCACCACCACACGCGCATCGGCAGCCAGCGCGCCGTTTTCGTCGAGGATCAATGGATTGATGTCCATTTCCTTAAGCAAGGGCAATTCACAGACCATCTCCGACACACGCAATAACACCTCCTCCAGCGCATCCATATTGACCGGAACCATGTTGCGAAATGCCCCCAGCATCTTGGCAATGCGGGTTTCCTGTATCAATTCTCTGACTAAAAAACTATTCAGCGGTGGCAGGGCAACCGCGCGATCTCCCATGATTTCGACTGTCGTCCCACCCGCGCCGAATGTGATCACCGGCCCGAACACCGGATCATTGGTCACCCCTATCATCAATTCACGGCCATTTGGTTTAACGATCATCGGCTCGATTGAAATACCGTCCACCCGGGCAGCAGGGCGGTTGCGCTCCACATTGTCGTGGATGCGCTGGTAGGCGGCGCGAACTTCATGGGCATTGTTCAGGTTGAGCAGTACGCCTCCGGCATCACTCTTATGCGTGACATCCGGTGAATTGACTTTCATTGCAACCGGAAATCCCAGTTGTTGTGCGATCAACAGCGCTTCGTTGGGCGAGTGCGCAACCATGGTTTTCGCGACAGGAATATTGAAAGCTGACAGCAAGGATTTGGATTCCATTTCTGTCAGCACCTTACGATGCTCCTGCATCGCTCCTTCAATGATCAACCGCGCACTTTCGACATCCGGTTCAACGTGATGCGAAAAGGGGCCTGGCATCTGCATCAGCAACTTCTGGTTGCGGTAGTAGGCCGACAGATGCGAGAACACTTCCACTGCCGGTTCCGGCGTGCGGAAATGCGGCTTGTGGGCTTGTGCGAAAGCATTGCGCCCTTCAGCGACTTGTGTCTCCCCCATCCAGCAAGTCAGCAGTGGTTTGCTGTGGCTGTTGGAAAGTTCAATCATGGCTTGCGCCGACTCCAACGGCTTGGTCATCGCCTGTGGCGTGAGGATGGCCAGCACTCCATCCACATTGTCATCTTCCAGACAGGCTTTAACTGCGTGGTGATAGCGATCCGCTTGTGCGTCGCCAATAATGTCCACTGGGTTGCTGTGTGGCCAGGTCGGCGGCAAATGTTGATGAGGTATTCGATCGTGGCATCCGATAGCGAGGCCATCAATACCCCCAAGTCAGAAGCACGATCTGCCGCCATCACTCCGGGGCCACCGCCATTGGTCACAATGGCGAGACGGTTGCCGACCGGACGAAATCCGCACGACAGAGCCTTGGCAGCAGTAAATAATTGCGTGATGGTTTGCACACGCACCACACCGGCACGACTGACTGCCGCATCAAACACATCATCGGCGCCCACCAGCGATGCGGTGTGCAACAACGCCGCTTTGGAGCCCGCTGCATGACGGCCGACCTTGACCAGAACAACCGGCTTGATACGCGCTGCGGCGCGCAGCGCACTCATGAAACTGCGCGCGTTGCGTATGCCCTCGATATACATCAGGATACTGTGGGTGTCGGCATCCGACACCAGAAAATCCAGGATCTCACCGAAATCAACGTCGGTCGATGAACCCATCGATACGACGCTGGAGAATCCGACATCGTTGCTTTGTGCCCAGTCCAGGATCGCCGTGCATAGCGCCCCGGACTGCGAAACGAACGCGATGTTGCCTGCATTCGCGCTACCCTTGTTAAAAGTGGCATTGAGGCCGATGGAAGGGCGCATGATACCCAGGCAATTCGGGCCGACCAGGCGTATGCCATAACGGCGCGCAGTTTCCAGCAATTCTTTTTCCAGTGTCACGCCCTCTGCACCAGCCTCGCCAAATCCGGCGGTAATGATGACCGCCGCCTTCACGCCATGGATGCCGCAGCTCTCGATGATGTCCGGTACGGTTTGCGGCGGCGTGGCGACCACGGCCAACTCGACTGGCTCTTCTGCATCGGCGAGGATGTCGGCAATCGTCGCATAGGCACGCTTGCCCTGCACTTCCGGGTGTTTGGAATTGATTGGATAGAGTGTTCCCTTAAAACCGCTACCCAGCATGTTCTGGAACACGATCTGACCGACCGAGTCGGTCCTGTCACTCGCACCAAATACGGCAACAGATTTCGGCGCAAACAAGGTACTGAGATAATGCTTGCCCATGATATGCCCTTCTGTTTGAATGTTTGTTAGGTATCATAGCACCGTAGCAATGTCCTGCCCTTACCATGCAAACCGCCTACATCAGCCATCCGCTCTGTCTCAAACACGATATGGGAGCGCATCATCCGGAATCTCCGGCGCGCATCCACGCCGTCGAAGATCAATTGATCGCGTCCGGATTGCTGCACTATTTGCAGCATCACGATGCTCCGGCGGCGACACGCGAGCAATTATTGCGTGTACACGATGAGGGATACATAACCTCAATCGAGTCCCGTGTGCCGCTACAAGGCCTCGTACACATCGACGGTGACACCGCACTGAATCCGTTCACCTACCAGGCTGCATTGCATGCCGCCGGAGCCATGGTCCTGGGAGTAGATATGGTCATGGATAAAAAAATAGAGAATGCCTTTTGTAATATCCGCCCGCCCGGACATCATGCCGGCCGTTCCTTTGCCATGGGATTCTGCATTTTCAATAATGTTGCAGTCGGCGCGGCACATGCTCTATCGCAACACGGTTTACAACGCATCGCGATAGCAGATTTCGATGTGCATCACGGCAACGGCACGGAAAGTATTTTTTATAATGACCCGCGCGTGATGTTATGTTCCACTTTTCAGCACCCGTTTTACCCCTATTGCGGAGCCGAGAGCGGCAACGACCATATCATCAATGTGCCGCTTGCTGCCGGGACTGGTGGCGAAGAATTCCGTGCGGCGGTCACACGACACTGGCTTCCCGCACTGGAACGTTTTGAGCCTGAGTTGCTGCTTATCTCGGCCGGGTTTGATGCCCATCGCGATGATGACATGGCCGCCCTCCGGCTGACCGAAGCCGATTATGCCTGGGTGACACAGGAGTTGAAAAACATCGCCGGAAAATTTTCACAAGGCCGCATTGTATCGGCTCTCGAAGGCGGTTATGAACTGCACGCCCTGGGTCGAAGCGTTCTGGCGCATATCAAGGTGCTTAGCGGCCTATAGACTATCTTGGCAAGATTGCAAAAAAACTACGGGCGCATAGCGCCCCGTAGTTTCAATACAAAACTGAACGGTTTATGCGGAGAATGATGAACCGCAACCGCAGGTGGTAGTCGCATTCGGGTTTTTGATCACGAATTGAGAACCTTCCAGATTTTCCTGATAGTCGATTTCCGCGCCAACCAGATATTGGAAACTCATCGGGTCGATAAGCAATTGCACGCCGTTCTTGTTCAGCACGGTATCGTCTTCATTGGTGACCTCATCAAAAGTGAAGCCATACTGGAAGCCGGAACAACCGCCGCCACTGACAAACACGCGCAGCTTGAGATCGGCATTGCCTTCTTCATCAATCAGTTGTTTTACCTTGTTGGCAGCATTGTCGGTGAACAACAACGGATCGTGCACTTCAGTCATTGCATTCATTAAATTGCACTCCTTAAAATAAATTACTCGCCGTTGCCGGCCTTGAACGCTACCACCTTGTCCTGTGTTGCAGTGTTACTGTGTATCAAACGTCCGTCAACGATTGCGCCCAACTGGATTTCCAGAGTGGTGTAATGCACATCACCGTTGACCTTGGCTTTGCTCTGTAGTTCCATATATTCGCTGGCAAATACCGGGCCACTGATTGAGCCGTTGATTACCAGATGGGTGACATTGACCTCGCCATTTACCCGTGCATGCTCACTCAGTACCAGTGTGCTGGGCTTGCCCTGTGCGGCCACCACATTGCCGTTGACCTGCCCATCGATGCGCAACCCGCCGCTGAAATTCAAATTGCCTTCAATTGTAGTCCCGGCACCAATCAACGAGTCAATTTGGGTCTGTGGCTTGCTGTGTTTTTTACTGAACATTGTTTACTCCTTAACTTGTGAAACGCTGACGCTTTGCCGCACCTTGGGCTCGGTCACGCCTTCCTCGAATATGCGCACTTGCACATTCTCCAGTTGCGCATCGGGCGGCAACTGGATGCTCTGCTCAACGCGCCGATAATACCTGAAGCTGAGTTTGAATTGGGCATTTCCGCTTTCATCCTGGGGGAATACATGGGTAGTACTTTGTCCATTTTCCACGACCGTGGCGACTAATTGATAACTGCCGCTAAACATCTTGGCGCGCTGTCCACTCTGCACAAGCAGCATGCGCAGGTTATATTCGCCGGGCACGATATCCCGCTCCAAGGTCAGGCGATGTACGCCTAACTCGCCCTCTTTACCACTTGTCGCGGTCAGATTCTGGAAGAACACCAGATCTTCCTGAAGATGGACATTCTCATCCGCCAGATTCTTTAACTGCTCCGAAGTCGCTTGATTGCTGGCCTGTTCGATCTGGATTTTCCGCTCATATTGCGCTACCTGGTTGCTCAATTGCGTATTTTCATCCGTTAATTTCGCAACCTGATCGCGCAACCTGGATAATTCCTGCTCTGCTTGGCCTCGATGAAATCCTGCAAATTCCAGGCCGTTGTCATATGCCCACCATGCCAACGCAATTGCCGCCAATACAAACGGCAACATCATGCCCCAGCGCAAATACCAGGGAATATGGGGCCGCACCGACATCTGCGGTGCGGAAATGCTGAATCTGCGTTCGACGCCGCGCCACATGATCAGGGCAACCTGTGTTTCATGTCAGGGCAGCAAAGCCGCGTTATTCAACGCAGTAGTTTCGGGTAACCCAAACATGATATTCATGTTTTGCACCGCCTGGCCCGCTGCGCCCTTGACCAGATTATCGATCACCGACAACACAACCACCGTATCACCGCCTTGCGGCCTATGTACTGCAATCCGGCAATGATTCGCGCCACGCACCGAACGCGTATCGGGGAGGCTACCTGTCGGCATCACATCCACAAAAGGTTCGCGCGCATAACGCTGTTCGAACAAGGCCTGCAAATCCACCTCGCGTGTCAACTTGCCATACAGCGTGGCATGGATACCTCGTATCATCGGTGTGAGATGCGGCACGAAAGTCAGCCCGACTTCTTTACCCAGCACACGCGCCAAGCCCTGCCTGATTTCGGGCAAATGACGATGCCCGCTTACCCCATAAGCCTTGAAATTATCCGCAGCCTCCGAAAACAGGTTGCCCATCTCTAATTTGCGTCCAGCACCAGATACCCCTGACTTGGCGTCTGCAATCAAACTGGCGGGTTCTATAGCGCCGGCCTCCAGCAAAGGGATAAAGCCAAGCTGCACGGCTGTTGGATAACAGCCTGGATTCGCGACCAATCTGGCGGCTTTGATCTGTGCGCGATTCACTTCCGGCAAACCATACACTGCCTCGGCAACCAGATCCGGACAAACATGGCTCATGCCATACCATTTTTCCCACGCCGGAATATCCTGCAAACGAAAATCTGCGGCGAGATCGATCACCCTGATGCCCTCATCCAGCAGCCCGCGCACTTGCTGCATTGCAATCCCGTTCGGAGTCGCAAAGAACACCAGATCGCATTTATCGAGATGTGCCTGATCGGGATGGATGAACGGCATATCCACATAACCGCGCAGGCTGGGAAACATTTGACTGACTGGTGTACCGGCATCGGCACGCGAAGTGATTGCTTGCAGCATTACCTGCGGATGCGCCGCCAACAGCCTCAGCAACTCCACACCGGTGTAGCCTGTTCCACCAACTATGCCAACTTTGATCATCGCAACTTCCATTAAAAACACTTTGTATTCTACAACAAAATGCAAAAGCCGCCCGAAGGCGGCTTTTTCTTTGCACCCAAACGTCTTAACGCTTGGAGAATTGTTTCCTGCGGCGCGCCTTGCGCAAACCGACCTTTTTGCGTTCAACTTCGCGTGCATCACGAGTCACAAGACCGGCCTGCTTCAGTACGGCTTTGAACGAAGCGTCGTAGTCGATCAATGCACGGGTGATGCCATGACGCACCGCGCCAGCTTGACCCGATTCCCCGCCACCGGTGACATTCACCATGATATCGAACTTGCCCAGAGTTTCAGTCAGTGTCAGCGGCTGGCGTACGACCATGCGGCCGGTTTCGCGGGAAAAGAATACATCCACCGGCTTGTCGTTCACCACGATGTCGCCCTTGCCTGCCTTCATAAACACACGTGCCACCGCACTCTTGCGGCGACCTGTTCCGTAGTTATAAGTTACGCTCATGATTTATGCCTTCAACAAATTAACGGGTTTAGGCTGCTGTGCTTCATGAGGATGTGCCGCACCGGCATATACCTTCATCTTGCGCAACATTGCATAGCCCAACGGACCCTTTGGTAACATCCCCTTGACGGCCTTTTCCAGAACACGGCTGGGGTGACGCGCTTGCATCTTGGCAAAATTGGTGGTGTACAAGCCGCCCGGATAGGTAGTATGACGATGATATAGCTTTGCTTCCGTCTTGTTGCCGGTCACACGCAGTTTGCCGGCATTGACCACAACGACGAAATCGCCGGTATCCACGTGCGGCGTGTAAATCGCCTTGTGCTTGCCACGCAGACGCGCGGCGATCTGGGCAGCCAAACGGCCCAGCACCTGATCTGCTGCGTCAACCAGAAGCCAGTCGTGCTGGACTTCCTCGGCTTTAGCGGAAAATGTTTTCATAGCCACAATTCCTAAAAATCAATAAGTAAGTAAACCTCGAAGGGCGCGCATTCTATTGCAGCCCACCTGCACTGTCAAACTCTATTTAGCGCCCTCTGGGCTGGTATTGCCACCTTGTTGCAGAAAATGGGATGAAAGTCGGTAAGATGTATGCACTCCGGAATTTCGTTTATTACTATGTCCTGGTTCGTCACCAACTTTATAGCTTCATTTTTGTTGCCGCCGCTCATCTTTTTGCTCCTGCTCGGGTTGGGCATCATCCTGCCCTACCGCCACCGTAAGCTTGCCAAATTGTTGATCATTATTGCGTTCGGTTCGCTCTGGGGCGCCTCCACGCCTTATTTTGCCCAAGGCGCGCTGCACCTGCTGGAAGAACATACCGCCGTGCTGGATAGTTCCCGCCAGAATGCCGACGCGATCGTGATACTCGGTGGCGGGACATATTTTTCTGCACCGGAATATGCGGGGCACGACACTGCCAGCGAAGCCACGCTGGTTCGTTTGCGCTACGGCGCAAAACTCCAGCGTGAAACCGGCAAACCGATACTGGTGACCGGCGGCAATCCGCTGGGCAACAGCATTTCCGAAGCACAGCAGATGCGCGTTGCACTGGAACAGGATTTTCACGTGCCGGTACGCTGGATAGAAGATGAGTCCGACAATACCTTTGAGAATGCCCATAACTCATTCCATATCCTGCAACAAGCAGGTATCCGCAAAATCTATCTCGTTACCCAAGCCTGGCATATGCCGCGCGCTGCCGAAGTATTTCGCCGTGCCGGATTTGAAGTCGCTGAAGCACCAACCGCCTTTTCCACTTGGTATCGGACCGGCCTGCTGAATTTTCTGCCGCAAGCCGCATCCCTGCAGGACAGCGAACTTTTTTTGCATGAAATTATCGGATTGCTCTGGTATCAGGTAAAGTTGGCCACGGATGATTAGGTAATCGAGAGGAATAAAAAAATGAGAGCTCGCGTCAAATGGGTGGAACAAGCCTCTTTTCTTGGGGAAAGCGAAAGCAATCACGCGGTATTGATGGATGGGCCGCCGGATTCAGGTGGAAGAAATCTGGGTCCGCGTCCGATGGAAATGCTGCTGCTGGGCACAGGCGGCTGCACCTGTTATGACGTAGTTGCCATCCTGAAGAAAGGCCGCCAGGCGATTTCCGATTGTTATGTGGAACTGAATGCTGAACGTGCCGACACAGATCCCAAAGTGTTCACCAGGATACACATGCACTTCGTCGTAAAAGGCAAGAACATCAAACCCGAAGCAGTGGAAAAGGCCATCAAGCTATCGGCCGAAAAATATTGCTCGGCATCCATCATGCTCGGCCAGACCGCCGCCATCACTCATGATTTCGAAGTGATACAAGAGGATTAAATCCAGTAGGCCGTGCCCGTCATCACCTTGCTGTTCAGCTTCATCGCCAATTGCACCGGTTGAGGCAACTCCGCGCCGCCCAACGCAGCAGCCATATCGGTATGGCCGGTTTCATCGATGTACATTTGCGCGACGATGGCGCGACTCTTTTCATCTTGCTGTGGCAACCGGTCCAGATGGCTTTGCAAGTGACTTCCGACTTGCCGCTCGGTCTCGGCAAGAAATCCCAGATTCCATTTATCACCCAATAGTCCCGCCACCGCCCCGAGCGCCAGCGAACCGGTGTACCAGAACGGGTTCAGCAAACTCAGGTGGCCACCCAACTCATGTACGCGCCTGGCAGTCCAGGCGAGATGTTCGGTTTCATCCTGGGCGGCTTGCTGGAGCTTTTGCTGCACGGACGGATCGCGTGCCGTCAATGCCTGCCCTTGATAGAGCGCTTGCGCGCACACTTCACCGCTGTGATTGACGCGCATCAGCGCAGCGGCCTGTTTCTTTTCGGCATCAGTCATGGTTGCATCGGGAACGCTGACATCGGGATGAGGACGTGCACTGTGGGCCTGGCTGAACAGCGTGCGCAGTCCCTTATCGAACTCAACGATCAGATGGTCCAGACTCAACATGGCTCTCTCCTAGCATTAAACATCAAGCAAACACCTTCGCTAATTCTACACCCGGATCATCGGCGCGCATGAACGCCTCACCCACCAGAAACGCGTGCACTTGGTGGCTGCGCATTAGTTTTACATCTTCTGCCGCAAGGATACCGCTTTCAGTAATGACAATGCGGTTCGGGGGAATGCGCGCCAACAGATCCAGCGTGGTTTGCAGACTCACTTCAAAAGTGCGCAGGTTGCGGTTATTCACGCCGATCAGCGGCGTGGTCAGTTGCAGCGCAATAGCCAACTCTGCGCCATTGTGCACTTCTACCAGCACCGCCATGCCGAGTCTGTGCGCCAGCACTTCGAACGCCTGCATTTGTGCGACATCCAGCGCAGAAGCAATCAGCAGGATCGCATCCGCGCCCATCGCACGCGCCTGGTAGATTTGATATTCATCCACGATGAAATCCTTGCGCAACACCGGCAGAGCACAAGCTGCACGCGCCTGCTTGAGATATTCTGCGCTGCCCTGGAAAAACTGCTCGTCAGTCAATACAGACAAGCAAGCGGCGCCGTGTTTAGCATAGCTCGCGGCGATTTCGGCAGGGTGGAAATCCGCACGCAACACACCTTTGCTCGGACTGGCTTTCTTTATTTCGGCGATCACCACTGCTTGTCCCGCTGCGATTCTGTCACGTATCGCGCCGACAAAATCGCGTGCTGGCGCTGTCCGTGCCGCTTCATCCCGCATGACTGCGAGCGATTTGATGGCTTGCGCGGCAGCCACTTCCTGCTTTTTAACAGCAAGGATTTTATTGAGTATATCGGGCATCGTTACATCGGCAATTTTAAGGAAGGCGCGCATTTTAACACTTGGGGTAAAATGCGCCCTACAACAAGGCACACGGAACATCATGCAGAACATCAAAGAATATATGAAGGCAGTCGGACAAGCCGCACGTGCGGCTTCGCGCCACATGGCGCTGGCCGATACTGCCGCGAAGAATTTGGCATTGAATGCCACGGCAGAGTTTATTAGAAAGAGGAAAGCGCTTCTTATCGCCGAAAATGCCAAAGACGTGGAAGCTGCTAAAGCCAATGGTCTCGACGCAGCTTCGATCGACCGCCTCACACTCAACGACAAGACCATTCATAGCATGGCTGATGGGTTGGAACAGATCGCGCAATTGCCAGATCCCATCGGCGAAATCAGCGAGCTGAAATATCGTCCGACTGGCATACAGGTTGGCAAGATGCGCGTACCGTTGGGTGTGATCGGTATTATTTATGAATCACGCCCCAATGTCACGGCAGATGCGGCGGGACTATGCATCAAGTCCGGCAATGCCTGCATTCTGCGGGGCGGCTCCGAAGCGATCTACTCAAATCGTGCGATTGCTGAATGTGTGCAGCAAGGACTTAAGGCCGCTGATCTTCCCGCAGCTGCAGTACAGGTGGTGAACATTACTGACCGCGCCGCCGTGGGTGAACTCATCACCATGAAGGAATATGTGGATGTGATCGTGCCAAGAGGCGGCAAGAGTTTGATCGCACGCATCTCCGAAGAAGCCAAGGTTCCAGTCATCAAACATCTGGACGGCGTCTGCCATGTTTATATCGATGACGAAGCTGACCTAGACAAAGCGATACGCATCGCCGACAACGCCAAGACGCAGCGTTATGGTGTATGCAACGCGATGGAGACTTTGCTGGTCGCCCAGAGCGTGGCCGCCGATGTGCTGCCCAGATTGTGTGCGATTTATCTGAACAAGGGTGTGGAACTGCGCGGCGACGAGTCAGAGCGCGCGCTGGTACCACAGATGAAGATCGCAACCGAAGAAGACTGGTACACCGAGTATCTGGCGCCGATACTCGCGGTGCGGATAGTGGCTGGCCTGGACGAAGCGATTGAACATATTGCCACTTATGGCTCGCAGCATACCGACAGCATTGTCACGGAGAACTACACCAAGGCGATGCGCTTTTTGCGCGAGGTGGATTCCAGCTCAGTGATGGTGAACGCCTCGACGCGTTTCGCCGACGGTTTCGAATACGGCCTCGGCGCGGAGATCGGCATCTCCACCGACAAGATACACGCGCGCGGCCCGGTCGGTTTGGAAGGACTGACCTCGCAAAAATACATCGTGCTTGGCAGCGGCCAGGTGCGTAACTAACCCGACCAGGAAAGCAGACATCATGAGCCAGACCATCGAAGTAAAAGTGCCCGACATCGGCGATTTCAAGGACGTTGCGGTCATCGAAGTTTTCGTCAAAACCGGAGACAAGGTGGAAGCCGAACAATC
>CAIOKY010000054.1 GCA_903858965.1 uncultured Nitrosomonadales bacterium
GTATTGAATTGATCAGCCATGTCATCACTCCTTAATATTGGTGCGCCTTAGGGCGCACGGGTTACGGGGGTAAGAGTACGGCACTCACCCATAAGTTGCAAGGTGGTGCCATTTTTGGCTTTTTCAAGGGGGGGTGGGGTGTACCCGAAGGGGGGTTTGGGCTGGGCTCGTGGTAAAATGCGCCCTTCGGAGGTTTGGGTGAGTGGTTTAAACCAGCCGTCTTGAAAACTGCCGACGGGCAACCGTCCGTGAGTTCGAATCTCACAGCCTCCGCCAAATGCTTCATAAATTCAATCAGTTACACCGTAACTACCAGCCAGGCTACAAAAAAGCCACAAAATTCTACAATCGGCCAATTTCAGCCAGTCGTAACCGTCCGCTATCTTGACCGAAAGTTTCCAGAATGAACTTTCAGGGCAAACCCAAGTAAGTCTTCGTTACTTAACCTCTATGAAATGACTGCGTATTTCTACTCGATCTCGGATTCAACCTGTGGATTCAGAGCCTGCTTAATCCTGACTTCATCCAGTTCACTTGAGCAGTACTCAATGAATCGATACGCGTATCCGCGCAAATAATGGCCTCGCCGAATGGCTATCCAGGTGGTATTGTCCTCAAACAGGTGACCACTCTTCAGAAGGGTGAGTTTGGTGTCTCGCTCTTTCTGGTATGCCATGGAAGCAATGATGCCGATGCCCAAGCCCAACTCCACATAAGTTTTGATCACATCCGCATCCAGGGCAGACATGATAATGTCCGGGTTCAGACCGGCCTTCAAAAAGGCATCGTCGAGGTTTTTCCGGCCCGTGAATCCCTCGTGGTAGGTCACGATTGGATATTGCACCAGATCCTCAAGGCCGATATTTCTTTTCTTCTCGAGGGCATGCCCCTTGGGCACGATGACCGCATGGTGCCAACTGTAGTATGGAAAAGCCACTAATTCAGGGAGCAGATTCAGCATCTCGGTGGCAATCCCGATGTCTGCCGGGCCATCCTTGAGCATCTCGGCGATCTCATTGGGGCTGCCCTGGTACAGTGCCAGGTGTACTTTTGGAAAGGCCTTCTTGAATTGGCTTACAACCCGGGGTAGCGCATACCGCGCCTGGGTGTGGGTGGTGGCAATCGTCAATTGCCCCTTGTCGCTTTGGCTGAACTGTTCTGCCAGATGCTTGATGTTTTTTGCATCCAGCAGCATTCGCTCGACAATTTCCAGCAACTCCTTGCCCGGTGGGGTTAGGCCCAACAACCTTTTCCCCTTGCGGACAAATAGTTCAATGCCCAGTTCGTCCTCCAAGTCTTTGATGTGCTTGCTGACACCCGATTGGGAAGTAAACAGGGCATTCCCAACCTCGGTCAGGTTGTAATTGCACCGAACTGTTTCGTGAATGATGCGCAGTTGCTGAAAATTCATGCTGTTCTCTCTTGTTCGCTATCTTCAGTCCAATCCAGATTTTCTGCTTAGCAAATCATTTTTTCTTGGTTCCGGATTGTGTTTTGTTTACCTACACTTCATCTCATCCTGCATTACAGCAGAAAATTTACGGAGTGTTTGCAATGAAAAAAACCCTTCTGGCAGTTGCTGCCTTAAGCTCAGTGGCAGGAATTGCCCAGGCCGATGTCACATTGTACGGCGTTTTGGACGCCGCCATTGGCACGGCTTCCCACCAATACAACCTGGATCCGAGTTACTCGCAATCCGTAAACATCGTAACGCCCACCAAGGCACCCAACACAGTCACCGGCCTGCTGAACGGGGGTATCCAGAACTCGCGATGGGGCATCACAGGTAGCGAAGACCTTGGCGACGGCCGCAAAGCCTTCTTTACTCTGGAATCAGGGGTTAATTTGCCCAGCGGCTCGCTATCCAATCATGCGCAAGCAGTGATCGACAGCAACAATGGCACATTGAACAATGCCACCGGCAGTTCCGTTAACGGCCAGTTGTTCGGCCGCCAATCATTTGTGGGTTTATCTGATGCCACGTTGGGCTCGCTCCAGTTTGGCCGCAGCTATGCGCCCATTTACGACATCCTGACCACCTATGACCCGGTGCAATTTGCCGTATTGTTCTCCCCGCTGGCATTTTCGAGCACTTATGGCGGCGGCGGTGGCGTCGCTGAAAACGTGCGCCAGGACAACAGCGTCAAGTACACCAATAGGATTGGGGACGTGAAAATTGGCGCCCTGTACAAGCTTGGCAATCAGTCCGGCAGTACCTCCGCCCAATCAGCCTATGCTTTCAGGCTGGGTTATGAAACAGAACCGTTTGGCATCCAGGCTGCTTATCAAGCATACACGGACGCCATATCCGGGGCCGCCTCGGCCACACCCGGGGCCATCGCGGTGACAGAATCAAATACCAAAGCGATTTTGCTCACTGCCAAATACAAATTCACAAGCGATCTGACCGGCAAAGCCGGGTATGAGCGTTTTACCCTGAGCGCCCCCTCTAACTCTTATACTCTGGCGACTTATTCAACCTATTCCGGGTATCCCGTGAGCAGCATATCTTTGGTGACAGCAGAACGGTCTACCGAGATCTACTTTGCGGGTGGCGATTACAACTTGACCTCTGCACTCAATCTGGCAGTGGGCTACTATTCGTTGAACTTCGATGCGTACGGTTCTACTGCCAGCGGCAATGTGAACCTGGCCTCGGCACTGCTTGACTATCACTTGAGCAAACGCAGCGATGTTTATGCGGGCTACATCAATAGCACACCCGGTGGAGCCAGATATGTCAATTACCCATCCAATAACCTAGCGGCAGTCGGGTTCCGCCATGCGTTTTAATTCCGAACCAATGACCGCAATTGGCTGATGAAATTCAATGCCGAAATGTCCCCTTAGAGCACAAAGTGTGAGTAGCGATTTTCAAAAAGCGGCCGCTCAAATTTCCCGAGCCAGATTTTTTTGCCTGACGCGCTCCAGCGGCTGCAAACCGACGTGTATGCCGCCGTTCAAGTGACTTTCCCTCAATGACCGCTGAAGCCGAAGACCAGACGGTTATACTTTAGCCCTTTCAACGGTTGGCGGAAACCCGCATGGTTAGTTGTTCCAACTTTTCTGAATTAGAGCATCCCCTCAAAACACCCCCGAATTAGCGCCATTTCACCCCGGCCAACATGTCGCGCTTGTCGCTAAATTCGATTTCACCGGACGTCTGCTATAGCGCTTAACCGTCCAGTACGCGCACTCAAACGCTTGATGGCAAGCTAACACTCAACGTGTAACCAGAAGCGTTGACTCCGGGTTGAGGTGTGCTTATACTTATCATGTGATGATATGGTAAGCTATGACTAGAAAGGACAACGAATATACGCTGGAATTCCTGCTCGCCTTCAACGGGCGCATTCATCGTTATGCGGGCGGCTACTGGCTGAAGATTGAGGTTACAAAGGGGGAGAAAAGCGAACAGCAACTCCACGGGCTGAGCTACTCATTCACCCTGCATGGCCCGGATAACCAACGGCTGATCGGTTTTGACAACGCGCATGCTGTTTCAGGAAAGGGATCACGCTTCAAGAAGCGTCCGAAAGCCATGGATCACTGGCATCGGACGGAAATGGACGAGGGCCGTCCTTATGACTTCAAGGACGCTGAAACATTGATTGATGATTTTTTCAACGAGGTGGAACGTGTGCTCAAGGAGCGCAATATTCCGTTCGAAACCGTCGAAGCAAAAGAAGGAGATAGACCATGAAACATGTCAAGATTCAAAGCCACGCGTCTCTGCGGGAAGAGATGAAGACGGTTGCACGCGGGGAAAAGAAAGCGCCGAAGGATGCCGGTGGCGTGAGCTTCGACTCTGCCGAAGCGTTGTTGCGTCTTCTGACGCCGCAAAACCGCGAGCTCTTGGGCGTCATTCGTGACAAGAAACCGCAGTCAATCGCTGAGCTGGCCGAGCTGACGGGCCGTGCTCAACCTAACCTCACGCGCACTCTGGGTAAGTTGGAGGCCATCGGTTTCGTGCGGTTCAAGACCGTCGACCGCCGTAAGGTTCCGACGGCTTCCGTTCATTCGCTCCGCATCAACATTGACCCATTCTCGCAAAATGATAGACTTGAACTGCTGTGATGCAGGTTACGGTTTCAATCACCCGTTAACTGCAGGGGTATAGAAGCTCTAACCGTGGTAAGAAACGTGGTAACTTTCCATATGATAATTACGTAATCAAGTACCAGAGCGGTTTTCAAGCCACAATGTGGATGACACAGCCCCGCCAGATCAGCATCCTAACTCGTCCGATAAAGTCCATAAATCACATTAAATACATGGTGTTATGTAAATAGATAGTCCAATGCGGCGTGGTAACATCCCATTGCATCCAGCTGTAATAGGCGGTAAATTAATTAGCATGTAATATTTTAAATTGCCGCCATTTACTACTTACACATCCTCAGGTCCGGTAAAGGGCGCAAATAATTCCCCATTTCAAAACTAAAACGATGGCTGCCTCCTTTCGCTGCTGCAAATAACTGCTTCTGGCACGGACGCGACTACCCCCTCTTCGGATTAAACGCCAGAAAGCGGTCATTGAAATTCCGCTTCCTGGAATTTGCCTGTCGTGACATTTTCTTGCTTTTTTCACACGGAGTCAGTTAGACTTCCTCCAGATTTGGAATAAATCTAAATCAATTGATCGTTATATATCTATTGA
>CAIOKY010000055.1 GCA_903858965.1 uncultured Nitrosomonadales bacterium
CCCACCGTGATCTATGGCATGGGCGACAAATTCGATGGCAACCTGCGCAAGCGCGACCTGCTCAAGGACACTATCTACAACACTTACACGCGTCGCGGGTTGACGCCAACGCCAATCGCTTTGCCGGGCGTGGCGGCCATGCAGGCTGCGTTGCATCCGGCGCAGACCGACGCGTTATACTTCGTATCGCGCGGCGATGGCAGCTCGCAATTTTCCAGCACCTTGACCGCGCATAACCGCGCCGTGGATCAGTACCAGATACGAGCCCATAAATGAATCCAGCAACTAATAAGTTCATCACCTTCGAAGGTATGGACGGTGCCGGCAAAAGCACTCATCTGACATGGTTTGCCGATGTGTTGCGGCAGCGTGGTTTTGATGTGGTGGTCACGCGTGAACCAGGCGGTACGCCGCTTGGCGAACAATTGCGCGAGATATTGTTGCATCAACCCATGAGTATCGGTACCGAAGTGATGCTGATGTTTGCGGCGCGGCTGGAACACATCGAACAAGTCATCAAGCCGGCGTTGAGTGCGGGGAAATGGGTGGTTTCAGACCGCTTCAGCGATGCCAGCTTTGCCTATCAGGGTGGCGGCAGAGGCATGGATTGGGATAAATTGCGCCAGCTTGAGCAATGGGTGCATCCTGATCTGCAACCTGATCTGACACTGTTTTTCGATGTTCCTGTCGAAGTGGCAAGATTGCGTTTGGCTAACAATGCATCCTTGGATCGTTTCGAACAGGAACAATCTGAGTTTTTCGAGCGTGTGCGGGCCGGATACCACAAACGCATCAAGCAAAATCCGCAGAAATATGTTGTCATCGATGCAGCAAAGCCTCTGGAGATTGTTAAGAATAGACTTGAAGAAATTATCTTAACTATTTGATATGAAAAATATATATCCATGGCAGAAAAATGACTGGGCGCGCTTGCAGGAGTTGCGCAAGCGTCCGGCACATGGTCTGTTATTCAAGGGAAACAAGGGCATCGGCAAGCTCGATCTGGCGATCAATTTCGCCCAAAGTTTGCTGTGCCAGCATCCGGATGCAGCTCATTTTGCTTGCGGAAAATGTCCATCCTGCCATTGGTTCGAGCAAAGCTCGCATCCTGACTATCGTTTGCTGCAACCGGAAGCATTAAGCATGGACGGTGAAGAAAGCGAGGATACTAAGACCGTGTCCGGTAAAAAACCCAGCAGGCAGATATCCGTCGACCAAGTACGCGGCTTGGCCGATTTTTTCGGCATGACCGCGCATCAAGGCGGCAGGCGCGTGATCGTCATTCATCCCGCCGAGGCAATGAACACAAATGCCGCGAACGCTTTGTTGAAAAGCCTCGAAGAGCCGCCGCCGGGACTGCTATTCATCCTGGTGTCGCACAAACCGCAGCAATTATTGCCAACTATCCTGAGCCGTTGTTTGTCCTTTGCACTACCTGCTCCGGACACCGCAAGTGCCGCGCGCTGGCTGGCGGAGCAAGGCGTAAAAAATCCCGCCGAAGCCCTTGCGGTCTCTGGCTTTGCGCCTTTACAGGCCGTTCAACTGGATCAGCAACTTGGCAGCGAGGAGCGCGACAAGTTGCTGCGCGCGGTACGTCAACCCGGAGCCCTGGATGTGTTCGCGCTGGCCGAGGCATTGCAGAAAACCGAGCAGGTCTTGGTCGTGCAATGGCTGCAACAATGGTGTTACGACCTGAGTGCGATGAAGCTGGCAGGCAAGTTGCGCTATCATCCCGGCGAAGAAGCGGCCATCAAAAAACTGGTCGAGCCAGTTGCCGCACTGAATCTGGCACGCTTGCAAAAACATCTACAAGCAGCCAAACGCGAAGCGCAGCATACGCTCAATCCAAAATTGTTTTTTGAATCATTGTTGCTCGCCTATCGCCAACTCATGCTCGAATAACCATGCGATTCGTTGATTCCCACTGCCATATCAATTTCCCGGAGCTCGCTGCGAACATTGACGATGTGCTGGCGCAAATGCACAACAACGAGGTCATCAGCGCATTGTGCGTCTCGGTCAACCTGAGGGATTTCCCGCAAGTGCTTGCGCTTGCCGAACAGTATCCGCACATCTATGCGTCGGTGGGCGTGCATCCCGATTACGAAGATGTCGAAGAGCCTGATGTTGCCCGCTTGGTCAAGCTGGCACGGCATCCCAGGATTGTCGCCATCGGCGAAACTGGGCTGGACTATTTTCGCCTCAAGGGCGACCTGGAATGGCAGCGCGCCCGCTTTCGTACCCACATCCGCGCGGCACGCGAGAGCAACAAACCGCTCATCATCCATACCCGCGAGGCGGCTGCGGACACCGTGCGCATCATGACGGAAGAAAATGCTGTCGAGGCGAGCGGCGTGATGCACTGCTTCACCGAATCATGGGAAGTCGCCGAAGCTGCACTGGCGATGGGTTTTTACATCTCCTTTTCCGGCATCGTCACCTTCAAGAATGCCAAACAGCTCAAGGAAGTGGCGCAGCGCGTACCGCTGGATCGCATGCTAATCGAAACCGATTCACCATATCTTGCTCCCGTGCCCTATCGCGGCAAGCTCAACCAGCCGGCTTATGTGAAGCATGTTGCAGAGGAAATCGCCATGCTGCGAGGTATTAGCCTGGACGAAGTGGGGCGGAGTACTACGGAGAATTTTATACGCCTATTCAAGCTGGAGACGATTGTCCAGTAATATTTACTGGCGAAATAATTGACAGAAATTTGAATATCCCTATAATGCGCAACTCGTTTTGCGGGAGTAGCTCAGTTGGTAGAGCGATACCTTGCCAAGGTATAGGTCGAGAGTTCGAG